>NZ_JBIBEB010000003.1:0-390002 GCF_042902325.1 Pseudomonas sp. NPDC012596
TCGTGCCAACAAGGCTGGCAACTATGGCCTCACAGGCCATGGCACGTTGCAACAAATGTGGGAGCGGGCTTGCCCCGCGAAGCGCCGCGCGGGCGGCGCTCGATCTCAAAGGCGCTAAAGATCCCAAGCCAAGCGCTTCGCGAAGCGCCGCGCGGGCGGCGCTCGATCTCAAAGGCGCTATAGATCCCAAGGCAAGCGCTTCGCGATGCGCCACAAACCTCCTGCCTAGCGCTTGCGCCCCCCCAAGACACGCCCCTGTCCCCGCTTCCCATGTCAGACCGTCCGGTCACGATCCTTTAGCGTGTCCCCGATTCCCATTTCCAGGCAAAGCAGGATGCTTACCGATGCACTTCAGCGAACTGATGGCTGCTCTTTCCACCCGTGCAATCCGACTCCAGCGCGAAGACCAGGACCTGATCGTTCTGGGCGATGACGACACCCTGGACGATACCCTGTGGGAGGCGCTGTCTCGGCATAAGCCGGCCTTGCTGGAGATGCTCGCCGAACGCGATGACGACTGGCTGAGCCCGGCGTTTCGCATCACCCCCGACATGCTGCCGCTGGTGCAACTCGACCAGCAGGCCATCGACCGCATCGTCGCCAGCGTACCGGGCGGCGCGGCCAACGTGCAGGACATCTACCCGCTGGCGCCGCTGCAGCAAGGCATGTTGTACCAGCACCTGGCAGCCAGCGATGGCGATCCGTACCTTGCCCAGGTGCAACTGCGCTTCACCAGCAAGGCGCACCTCGAAGCCTTTGCCCAGGCCCTGCAATGGGTGATCCAGCGCCATGACATTCTGCGCACGGCGCTGCATTGGGAATACCTCGACGAACCGGTGCAGGTGGTATGGCAGGAGGCGACGCTGGTGCGCGAGGCCATCGCGGTCGATGGCAGCGATGTGTTGGCCAAGCTGTGCGCGCGTTTTGACCCACGGCACTACCGCCTCGACCTGCGCCAGGCACCGCTGATGCAATTGATGCATGCGCAAACTGAAGGCGATGAGTGGGTCGCCTTGCTGATGTTCCATCACGTGGTGATGGACCATACCGCGCTGGACATCGTACGCCGCGAAATCCAGGCGCATCTGGCCGGTGAATCGGCGCAGCTGGCTGCGCCCATGCCGTTTCGCAACGTACTCGCCGCCGCCCGCCTGGCGCTGGACGAGAAGGCCCACGAGCACTTCTTCCGCGACATGCTGGCCGATATCGATGAGCCGACCTTGGCCTTCGGCCTGCAGGATAAAGGCGACCAGGCACTGGAACAGGCGCGCCTGACCTTGCCAGCGGCGCTCAGCCAACGCCTGCGCAGCCAGGCGCGCTTGCTTGGGGTAAGCCCGGCAAGCGTGCTGCACCTGGGCTTCGCCCGCCTGGTAGGGCAATTGTCGGCGCGCCAGGCTGTGGTGTTCGGCAGCGTCCTGCTGGGGCGCATGACCACCGGCGACGGCAGCGAGCAAGCCTTGGGCATGTTCATCAATACCCTGCCGCTGCGCATCGACCTTGGCCAGCAGGGGGTGCGCGATGCACTGCTGGCGACGCATCGACGCCTCACTGCCTTGCTCGGCCATGAGCAGGCTTCCCTGGCCCTGGCCCAGCGTTGCAGCGGTGTTGCCGCGCCGGCGCCGCTTTTCAACAGCATGCTCAACTACCGCCACAGTGCCGCCGGTGATGCGGCTGAAATCATTCCGGTGGCACCCGGTATCGATATCGTCGGCGCCGAAGAGCGCACCGACTACCCGCTGACTGTCAGTGTCGATGACCTGGGTGACGACCTGCGCCTGACCGTCCAGAGCCTGCCGCAGTGGGGCGCGGCCCGTTTGAGTGAGCAGTTCGCACAAGTGCTGGCAAGCCTGGTGCAAGCACTGGAGCACCAGCCTTCGACGCCCCTGCAGGTGTTGCCGGTGCTACCGCCGCGCGAGCGCGAGCAAGTGCTGCAGCAGTTCAACCGCACCACACAGGCCTATGCGCAGGGGCAGACCGTGCATGCCCTGGTCGAGGCCCAGGCCGCGCGTGCGCCGCATGCGGCAGCGCTGGTACAGGCTGAGCAGGTGCTCAGCTACGCCGAGCTGAACCGGCGCGCCAACCAGCTTGCCCACCAGTTGATCGCGCAGGGGGTCAAGGTGGGTGACCGGGTCGCCCTGTGCCTGCCACGCAGCGCCGAGCGCCTGGTCGGCCTGCTGGCGGTGCTGAAGGCCGGTGCCGCCTACGTGCCCGTGGACCCGGCGTACCCAGCCGAGCGCATCGCCTATCTGCTGGCCGACAGTGCCCCAACCCTGGTGCTGGCGACGACGGCCAGCGAGAACCTGGCAAACGTGCCACGCTTGAACCTGGACCAGCCCGGCGCCTTCGCCGCGGATGAGGGTAACCCGGCACTGCCCGGGCTGGACGCGCAGCAGCTGGCCTACCTGGTCTACACCTCCGGCTCCACCGGCCAGCCCAAAGGCGTGATGGTCGAGCACCACACCCTGGCAAACCTTGTTCATTGGCATTGCCAGGCGTTCGAGCTGCACGCCGAATCGCACAGCTCCAGCGTCGCAGGCTTTGGTTTCGACGCCATGGCCTGGGAAGTCTGGCCGACCTTGTGTGCCGGTGCCACCTTGCACCTGCCGCCTGTGCACATCGGCAACGAACACGTCGACGAATTGCTCGACTGGTGGCTGCAGCAGCCGCTGCAGGTCAGCTTCCTGCCGACCCCGGTGGCCGAACAGGCCTTGCGCCGCGACCGCCAGCACCCAACCCTGCGCACCTTGCTGATTGGCGGTGACCGCCTGCGCCAGTTCGATCGCGACCCAGGCTTTGCCGTGGTCAACAACTACGGCCCAACCGAAACCACGGTGGTTGCGACCTCCGGGCAGCTCACCCCTGGCGCGGCTCTGCATATCGGCCAGCCAATCGCCAATACCCGCGTGTATGTGCTCGATGAGGGCCTGCAGCCTGTACCGGTAGGTGTTACCGGTGAGTTGTATATCGGCGGTGCGCAGGTCGCGCGCGGCTACTTCAATCGCCCTGAACTGACCGAGCAGCGTTTTCTGGCCGACCCGTTCAGCGAGGCTGCCAACGCCCGCATGTACCGCAGTGGCGACCTGGTGCGCTGGAACACCGACGGCACGCTGGACTACCTGGGCCGCAACGATGACCAGGTGAAGGTCCGCGGCGTGCGGGTGGAGCTGGGCGAAATCGAAGCCGCCCTGGCTATGCAACCGGGTATCGCCGATGCCGTGGTACTGGTGCGCGATGCGCGCCTGCTGGCCTGGTTCACCGAGGCCGCGCCAGTAGACCTTGAACAACTGCGTCAGGCCCTGCAGGCCAGCCTGCCGGCGCAACTGATACCGGCCGCGTTCATACGCCTGGCTGAACTGCCGTTGACCAGCCACGGCAAGCTCGACCGCCGCGCGCTGCCCGACCCCGACAGTGCGTTGCTGGCCGGCCAGGCCTACGAAGCACCGCAGAATGCCACCGAAGCGACCATGGCCGCGATCTGGGCCGAGGTGCTGGGTGTCGAGCGGGTAGGGCGCCACGACAACTTCTTCGAACTGGGTGGCCATTCGTTGCTGGCCGTGACCCTGGTCGAGCGCCTGCGCAAGGCGGGCCTGGTGATCGACGTGCGGGTGCTGTTCGCCCAGCCGACCCTGGCGGCGCTGGCCAGTGCAGCCGGGATCGGCCATGAAGCCCAGGTGCCGGCCAACCGTGTGCCGCACAACGCCCAACGCATCACCCCGGACATGCTCAGCCTGATCGACCTGGACCAGGCCGCGATCGACGCCGTAGTCGCCAGCGTGCCCGGTGGCGCCGCCAACGTGCAGGAAATCTACCCACTCGCGCCGTTGCAGGAAGGCATTCTCTATCACCACCTGAGTGCCGAGCAGGGCGACCCGTACCTGCTGCAGACCCGCCTGGCCTTCGACAGCGTCGAACGCCTGCTGGCTTGGGCCGGCGCCCTGCAGCAGGTCATCGACCGCCACGATATCCTGCGCACCTCGGTGCTCTGGCAAGGCCTGGCGCAGCAGCTGCAGGTGGTGTGGCGCAAGGCCGAGCTTGCCGTCAACGAAGTCGACGACCTGGCCGATGAGCCCGGTGCCGACCGCATCGAACAGCTGCACGCCCGCTTCGACGCCCGCCACCACCGCCTCGACCTGGGCCAGGCGCCGCTGACCCGCCTTTACTACAGCCTCGACCCTGCCAACCAGCAGGTGGTGGCGATCCTGCTGTTCCACCACCTGACCCTCGACCACACCGCCATGGACGTGGTCGCCCGGGAAATGCGCGCGCTGCTGTTCGGCCAGGCCGATACCCTGCCGCCGGCGGTGCCGTACCGCAACTATGTGGCCCAGGCCCGCCTGGCCGACCAGGCCGGGCATGAAGCGTTCTTCCGCACGATGCTGGCAGACGTCGACGAGCCGACCTTGCCGCTGGGTTTGGCCGATGTACAAGGCGACGGCCGCGGAATCGAAACCGCCTTCCAGGCACTGGATGGCGGCATCAGCCAGCGCCTGCGCAGCCAGGCCCGCCAGCTGGGCGTCAGCGCCGCAAGCCTGATGCACCTGGCCTGGGCGCGTGTGCTGGGGGTGCTCGCCAACCGCCACGACGTGGTGTTCGGCACGGTGCTGATGGGCCGCCTGCAGGGCGGCGAGGGCGCCGACCGCGCGTTGGGCATGTTCATCAACACCTTGCCGCTGCGGGTCGATACCCGCGCCTCGGTGCAAGCGGCCGTGCGCGCCACCCACCGCAGCCTGTCGGGGTTGCTTGGCCATGAGCACGCCCCCCTGGCGCTGGCCCAGCGTTGCAGCGGCGTGGCGGCCTCGGCGCCGTTGTTCAGCGCGTTGCTCAACTACCGCCACAGCGCAGCCGATGCGCCGCGCGAAGGCGAAGGGATCTGGGAAGGCGTTCGGCTGCTGGGCGGCGAAGAGCGCAGCAACTACCCATTGACCTTGAGCGTCAACGACCTGGGTGAAGGCTTCAGTTTCAGCGTGCTGGCAGTCGAAGGCATCGGCGCCACCCGGGTTGTCGCCTGGATGGCTGAAGCCGTAGGCCAGCTGCTGCAAGCGCTCGAACAAGGTCACGGCACTTCGGTCGATAGCCTGCCGATCCTCAGCGATGAGGCGCGGCATCAACTGCTCGGCAGCTTCAACGACACCGCCCGGGAGTTCTCACAAGGGCAGACCGTGCACGCCCTGGTCGAAGCCCAGGCTGCCCGTACGCCCGACGCCTCGGCGCTGAGCCAGGCAGACCGCGCGGTGAGTTACGCCGAGCTGAACCAACGCGCCAACCGCCTGGCCCACCGCCTGATCGAGTGCGGTGTGCAGCCGGGCGACCGGGTTGCCCTGTGCCTGCCGCGCAGTATTGAGCGGGTCATTGCCCTGCTGGCCGTGCTCAAGGCCGGCGCCGCTTACGTGCCGGTGGACCCGAGCTACCCGGCAGAACGTATCGCCTACCTGCTCAGTGACAGCGCCCCCGCCTTGCTGCTGGCCGAGTCGAGCCTCAATGGCCTGCCAGACGCCCCACGCCTGGACATCGATCAGCCGGCCGCCTGGCACTCATTCGACGGCAACCCGCAGGTGGCCGGGCTGGATGCCCATCACCTGGCCTATGTGGTGTACACCTCCGGCTCTACCGGCCAGCCCAAGGGCGTGATGATCGAACACCAGACGCTGGCCAACCTGGTGCACTGGCACTGCCAGGCCTTCGCGCTGGGCGCCGGCGAGCGCACCTCCAGCGTCGCCGGTTTCGGGTTCGATGCCATGGCCTGGGAGGTCTGGCCGGCATTGTGCGCCGGTGCCACCTTGCACTTGCCGCCTGCGCACATCGCCAACGAGCACGTCGACGAGTTGCTCGACTGGTGGCTGGAGCAGCCCCTTAAAGTCAGCTTCCTGCCCACCCCGGTGGCCGAGCAGGCGCTGCGCCGCGAGCGCCAGCACCCCACCTTGCGCACCTTGCTGATCGGTGGCGACCGCCTGCGCCAGTTCGACCGCGACCCCGGGTTCGACCTGGTCAACAATTACGGCCCGACCGAAACCACTGTGGTCGCCACCTCTGGCAAGGTGCTGCCGGGTGCTGCGCTGCACATCGGGCAGCCCATCGCCAACACCCGCGTCTATGTGCTCGACGAACAGCGCGAGCCAGTGCCGATCGGGGTTGCCGGTGAGCTTTACATTGGCGGTGCGCAGGTCGCCCGCGGCTATTTCAACCGGCCCGAACTGACCGCCGAGCGCTTTCTCGACGACCCGTTCAGCCGCAAGCCGGGCGCGCGCATGTACCGCAGTGGCGACCTGGTGCGCTGGAACGCCGATGGCACCCTGGATTACCTGGGCCGCAACGACGACCAGGTGAAAATCCGCGGCGTGCGGGTTGAACTGGGCGAAATCGAAGCGGCCCTGGCGGCCCAGCCGGGTATTGACGATGCCGTGGTGCTGGTGCGTGGCGAGCGGCTGCTGGCCTGGTTCACCGAAACCGCGCCGGTGCAGCTCGAACACCTGCGCCAGGCCCTGCAGGCCAGCCTGCCGGCACACCTGTTGCCGCAAGCATTGATCCGCCTGGCCCAGCTGCCGCTGACCAGCCACGGCAAGCTCGACCGCCGTGCATTGCCCGAGCCTGCGGCCGCCGACCTGGGCAGCCAAGGCTACGTGCCGCCTCAAGGCGAGACCGAAGCCGCGATGGCCGCAACCTGGGCTGACGTGCTGGGTGTGGAACGGGTAGGGCGCCACGACAACTTCTTCGAGCTGGGCGGCCATTCGCTGCTGGCCGTCACCCTGATCGAGCGCCTGCGCCAACAGGGCCTGCAAACCGACGTGCGCGTGCTGTTCGGCCAGCCGACAGTGGCCGCACTGGCGGCGGCGCTGGGCAAAGGGCGCCAGGTGACGGTGCCGGAAAACCGCATCCCGCCCGCCTGCACCCATATCACCCCGGACATGCTGGCGCTGATCGACCTGAGTGAAGCCAGCATCGCGCGCATCGCGGCCACGGTGCCGGGCGGCGCTGCCAACATTCAGGACATCTACCCGCTGGCGCCGCTGCAGGAAGGCATCCTCTACCACCACCTCAGTGCTGCCGGCGAAGACCCGTACCTGCTGCAATGGCGCATTGCATTCGACAGCCCTGCACGGCTGCACGCCTTCGCCAGCGCCCTGGACAAGGTCATCGCTCGCCACGACGTGCTGCGCACTGCGGTGCTCTGGGACGGCCTGCCGCAGCCCGTGCAAGTGGTCTGGCGCACGGTCCACCCTGTCACTGTTGACGCAGATCTTGTGGGCGCGGGCTTGCCCCGCGAAAGCAGCGCCGCCGACCTCAACTTGAGCGGCGCCCCGCTGATCCGCCTGCTGCATGCCCAACCGGCTGACGGCCAACGCATCGAAGCCACCCTGCAATTCCACCACATCGTCCTCGACCACACCGCCATGAAGGTGGTGCTCGAAGAGATCCGCGACCACCTGCGCGGCCAAGCCCCAAGCCACGCGCCCGTGCCGTACCGCAACTACGTGGCCCAGGCGCGCCTGGCCATCAGCGAAGCCGAGCACGAAGCGTTCTTCCGCACCCAACTGGCCGATATCGCTGAGCCGACGTTGCCCTACGGCCTGACCGATCTCCAGGCCCAGGCCAGCCGCTTCGAGTTGGCCAGCGTGCAACTGCAAGCCGCCGACTACCAACGCCTGCGCCACCAGGCCCAGCAACTGGGGGTGAGTGCCGCCAGCCTGCTGCACCTGGCCTGGGCCCGCCTGGTGTCGGCCACCAGCGGCAACGGCAGCGTGGTATTCGGCACCGTGCTGCTTGGCCGCCTGCAAGGTGGCGCCGGCGCCGACCGTGGCCTGGGCATGTTCATCAACACCCTGCCGCTGCGCCTGGACCTAGATGGCCTGGGCGTACGGGACGGTGTGCGCCTGGCCCACGAGCGGCTGAGCGCGCTGCTGGTGCACGAACACGCGTCGCTGGCCCTGGCCCAGCGCTGCAGCGGTGTGGCCGCGCCAATGCCGTTGTTCAGCGCGATGCTCAATTATCGCCACGGTGCGAGTAATGCCGAGCAACAGATGCACCGCGAAGCCCTTGAAGGCATCGAAGCATTGCCCAGCGGCGGGCATGGCAACTACCCGTTGAGCGTTAACGTCGACGACCTGGGCGATGGCCTGCGCATGACCGCACAAGTGACTGCGCAGGTGGGCGCGCAGCGGGTCTGCGAGCAACTGCTGCAGGTGCTCGTTGGCCTGCTCGATGCCCTTGAACAGCAGCCACAGTTGCCCCTGCAGCAACTGCCGGTGCTGGCAGCCGAGGAGCGCCAGCAATTGCTGGTCGAAAGCAACGCCACTGCGTCGCCGCATGACCTGCAACAGCCCCTGCACAGCCTGTTCGAGGCGCAGGTGCGGCGTGCGCCTGATGCGTTGGCCCTGGTGGCCGAAGAAGGCACGCTGAGCTACCGCCAACTGGACGAGCAGGCCAACCGCCTGGCCCACTACCTGATCGGCCTTGGGGTAAAACCCGACGACCGCGTGGCGATCTGCGTCGAGCGTGGCCTGTCGCTGGTGGTCGGCTTGCTGGCCATTCTGAAAGCGGGCGGGGCCTACGTGCCGGTCGACCCCGGCTACCCGGCCGAGCGTATTCGCCACATGCTGGCCGACAGCGCACCGCTGGCCGTGCTGGTGCACGGTGCCACCCGTGCGGCAGTGCAAGCGTCGCCAGCGCTGCTGGTCGACCTGGACCAGCCGGCCTGGGGCGCCCAGCCGCTCAGCAACCCGCGTGTACCGGGCCTGGCAGCGCAGCACCTGGCGTACGTGATCTACACCTCCGGCTCCACCGGCCTGCCCAAGGGCGTGATGGTCGAGCACCGCAACGTGGTCAACCTGGTGCACTGGAGCCGCCGCCTGTGCGCCGTACCGGCCGAAGGCAGCGTGCTGCACAAGACCCCGGTCAGCTTCGACGCCTCGGTGTGGGAGCTGTTCTGGCCACTGTGCAGCGGCCTGCGCCTGGTGCTGGCACGGCCAGACGGCCAGCGTGACCCGCAGTACCTCGCGAAGCTCATCCAGAAGCAGCAGGTGAGCGTGGTGCAGTTCGTACCGGCGCTGCTGCAGCAGTTCCTCGACGAAGCGCAAAGCGCCCAGTGCAGTAGCCTCAGCGATATCGTCTGTGGCGGCGGCGAGTTGACCGCAGCCCTGGCGGCACGTGTACGCCAGCGCTTGCCAGGCGTTCGCCTGCACAACGTCTACGGCCCTACCGAGACGACGGTCGACTGCAGCGTGTGGACCCTGGAGCCCGACGCCGCGCTGCCACCCGGCGTACTGCCGATCGGGCGGCCGATCGACAACACCCACCTGTACGTGCTCGACAGCCTCGACCAGCCTGTGCCGTGGGGCGTGGCCGGCCACCTGCACATCGGCGGCGCTGGCGTTACCCGGGGCTACCTGGGCCTGGCGCAGCAGCAGGCCGAGCGCTTCATTGCCAGCCCGTTCGTGGCGGGCGAGCGGCTATACCGCAGCGGCGACCTGGTGCGCCAGCGGGCCGACGGCAACCTTGAGTTCCTGGGCCGTAACGACCACCAGGTGAAAATCCGCGGCCTGCGGATCGAACCGGGTGAGATCGAGGCCTGCCTGAGCGGCGTGGCCAGTGTGCGCGAAGCCGTGGTGCTGGCCTTTGGCGAGCGCCTGGTCGGGTACTACACCGGCGCCGAACAGCCAGCTGACAGCCTGCGCCAAGCGTTGCTGACACAGCTGCCCGAGTACATGGTGCCGGGGCTGTTCATCCACCTCGACAGCCTGCCGTTGACACCCAACGGCAAGCTTGACCGCAAAGCGCTGCCCGCGCCGGACGCTGCGTTGCAGCAACGCCCCTTCGAGGCACCGCAAGGCAGCACCGAAACCCTGCTGGCACGCCTATGGGCCGAACTGCTGGGTGTCGAGCAGGTAGGGCGGCACGACAACTTCTTCGAACTGGGTGGCCACTCGCTGTTGGCCGTGAGCCTGACCGCACGCCTGCGCCTAGAGGGGCTGCAGGTCGATGTACGCACCCTGTTCGGCCAGCCGACCATTGCCGCGCTGGCAGCGACCCTCGGCCAGAACCAGCAGGTCGTTGTGCCCGAGAACCGTATCCCGGCAGATTGCGCTTCGATCACCCCGGACCTGCTCAGCCTGGTCGAGCTCGACCAGGCGGCCATCGACCGGGTCGTCGCCAGCGTGCCCGGTGGTGCCGCCAACGTGCAGGACATCTACCCACTGGCGCCGTTGCAGGAAGGTATCCTCTACCACCACCTGAGTGCGCCTGAGCACGACCCGTACGTGCTGTATTCGCGGCTGCGTTTCGACAGCCTTGCACGCCTGCAAGCCTTCGCCAACGCCCTGGACCAGGTCATCGCCCGCCACGATGTACTGCGCACCGCTGTGCTTTGGGACGGCCTGCCGCAACCGGTGCAGGTGGTCTGGCGCACGGTCCCCCCGGTCACTGTTGACGCAGATCTTGTGGGAGCGGGCTTGCCCCGCGAAAGCAGCGCCGCCGACCTCAACTTGAGCAGCGCCCCGCTGATCCGCCTGCTGCATGCCCAACCGGCTGACGGCCAACGCATCGAAGCCACCCTGCAATTCCACCACATCGTCCTCGACCACACGGCCCTGGAAGTCATTGGTGAAGAGTTGGTCGCCTTGCTCCAGGGCGAACCTGCCCCCTCGCAGCCGCCGGCACCCTATCGCAACTACGTCGCCCAGGCCCGCCTGGGCATCAGCCAGGCCGAGCACGAGGCGTTCTTCCGTTCGCAGCTGGCCGATATCGACGAGCCGACCCTGCCGTTCGGCCTGAGCGACGTGCAAGGCGATGGCCGTGGCATGCAGGAGGTCAAGCTGCCCTTGTCTGCGCACCTGGCCGCTGGCCTGCGCCACCAGGCGCGGGTGCTGGGTATCAGCGTCGCCAGCCTGTTCCACCTGGCCTGGGCGCGCCTGCTGGCAGCGGCCAGTGGCAAGGACAGCGTGGTGTTCGGCACCGTCTTGCTGGGTCGCCTGCAAGGCGGCGAGGGCGCCGAGCGGGCACTGGGTATGTTCATCAACACTTTGCCGCTGCGGGTCGACCTGGGCAGCGTCAGCCTGCGCGCGGCGGCCCATGCCACCCATCAGCGGCTCAGCGCACTGCTGGCTCACGAGCATGCTTCCCTGGCGTTGGCCCAGCGTTGCAGCGGCGTGGCGGCACCGTTGCCGCTGTTCAGCGCAATGCTCAACTACCGCCACGGTGCTCAAAGCAGTGCCGAGCAGCGTCAGGCCTGGCAGGGCATCGAGGTACTGGAGGGGCAGGAACGCACCAACTACCCGTTGAGCCTGAACGTGGATGACCTGGGTGACGGCTTCCGCCTGGTCGCCATGACGCCTGCGGACATAGGTGCGGCGCGGATCTGCGGGCAGATGAACCAGGTGCTCGAGGCCATGGTCGCGGCACTGGAGCACGAACCTGAGCTGCCGTTGCAGCGCTTGCCGGTGCTGGAGGCCGAGGAGCGCCAGCGTGTGCTGGTGGGCTTCAACGACACGGCGCAGGACTACAACCTTGCGCAGACCTTGCATGGGCTGATCGAGGCGCAGGTCGAGCGCACGCCGGATGCCGTGGCCGTGCGGGCCGAAGAGGGTATGTTGAGCTATCGCCAGCTCAACGAGCAGGCTAACCGCCTGGCGCATTATCTGATCGATCTTGGGGTGAGACCGGACGATCGCGTGGCTATCTGCGTCGAACGTGGGTTGTCGATGGTGGTGGGGCTGCTGGCCATCCTCAAGGCCGGTGGTGCTTATGTACCCGTCGATCCGGATTACCCGGCCGAACGCGTGCGCCACATGCTGAGCGACAGCGCGCCGGTGGCGGTGCTGGTGCATGGCGCGACTCGCCATGTACCGGAAGCGGGGCTGGTGATCGATCTGGAGCAGCCAAGCTGGCATGCACAGCCTGCCAGCAACCCGGTTGTGGCTGCGCTGACGCCACATCATCTGGCCTATGTGATCTACACCTCGGGCTCGACCGGCCTGCCCAAGGGCGTGATGAACGAGCACTCGGGGGTGGTCAACCGCCTGCTGTGGATGCAGGACGCCTACGGCCTTGGTGCCGATGACGTGGTGCTGCAGAAAACCCCGTTCAGCTTCGACGTGTCGGTGTGGGAATTCCTCTGGCCGCTGCAAACCGGTGCGCGCCTGGTCATGGCTCGCCCAGGCGGGCATCGCGATCCGGAGTACCTGCGCGAGGTGATTCGTAGCGAAGGCGTCACCACCTTGCACTTCGTGCCGTCGATGCTGGACGTGTTCCTCGCGCATGGCGACGCTTCGGCAGATCGCCTCAAGCGCGTGCTGTGCAGCGGCGAGGCATTGCCTGGCAGCCTGGTACGGCGATTCCATACCCAGCTTCCAACCGTGGAACTGCACAACCTCTACGGGCCGACCGAAGCCGCCGTGGATGTGAGTGCCTGGCACTGCGTCACCGCGCCGGACAACACCCCAATCGGCAAGCCAATCGCCAACACCACGTTGTACGTGCTGGATGGTCAAGGCCAGCCGGTGCCGCAGGGCGTGGCGGGCGAGCTGTTCATTGGTGGCGTACAAGTTGCCCGTGGCTACCTGAACCGTGCCGAACTGACCGCCGAACGCTTCATCGACGATCCGTTCAGCACCCGGCCCGGGGCGCGTCTGTACCGCACCGGCGATCTGGCGCGACACCTTGCGGACGGCAATATCGAATACCTGGGCCGCAACGACGACCAGGTGAAGGTCCGCGGCCTGCGTATCGAACTGGGGGAAATCCAGGCCGGCCTGACCGCCATTGCGGGTATCAAGGAAGCCGTGGTGGTGGCCCGCGATCAACGCCTGATCGCCTACTACACCGGCGAGCCGCAAGCGGTAGAAACCCTGCGCGCCGGACTGCTCCAGCACCTGCCGGAATTCATGGTGCCCGCGCTATTCATGCACCTCGAAACCCTGCCACTGAGCCCCAACGGCAAGCTCGACCGCAAAGCATTGCCGCAACCCGATGCCGTTCAGGATCGCCCGTTCGAGGCCCCCGAAGGCGAAACCGAAACCCTGCTGGCCGCGATCTGGGCCGAACTGCTGGGCGTGGAACGGGTAGGGCGCCACGACAACTTCTTCGAACTGGGCGGCCATTCGCTGCTGGCGGTGTCGCTCACCTCGCGCCTGCGCCAACACGGCCTGCATGCAGACATCCGTGTGCTGTTCGGCCAACCGACCCTGGCGGCGCTGGCGGCTGCAGTGAGCGGCGAAACCGGCCTGAGGGTGCCCGCCAACCGCATACCGGCTGACTGCAAGCACATCACGCCAGGCATGCTGCCGCTGGCCGATCTGTCGCAAGCCTCTATCGACAGGCTGACGGCGCAGGTCCCCGGCGGCGCCAGTAATATCCAGGACATCTACGGCCTGGCACCCCTGCAGCAGGGTATTCTCTACCACCACCTGGCCAGCGAAGGCGCCGACCCCTACGTGCTGCAGGCGCGCTTCGCCTTCCCCGACCAGGCCACGCTGGACGCCTTCGCTGCTGCGCTGGATCAAGTCATCGCGCGGCACGACATCCTGCGCACCAGCATCCACTGGCAGCACCTCGAAGAACCCGTGCAGGTCGTCTGGCGCGAAGTGCCCTCCGTGGGCGCGGTCTCGCCCAACGAAGGAAACGCCAACGCCCTGAACCTCGGCACCGCGCCGTTGATCCGCCTGCTCCCGGTGCAAGCCAACGGCCGCCTCGAAGCGACCCTGCTGATTCACCACATCATCCTCGACCACGCCGCAGTCGAGCACCTGGTGGCGGAAGTTACCGCCGTGCTGCAGCACCAGCCGCTGCCACACGCCAGCGTGCCTTACCGCAACTACGTGGCCCAGGCGCGCCTCGGCGGCGACAGCCAGGCCGAAGAAGCGCTGTTCCGCGAGTTGTTGGGGGATATCGACGAACCGACCGAAGTCTTCGGCTTGCGCTCTGCGCACAGCGACGGCAGCCGCGTGCTCGACAGCCGACAGGCGCTCGATGCCAGCCTGGCCAAGCGCCTGCGTGAGCAGGCCAGGCAGCTGGGCATCAGCGTCGCCAGCCTGGTCCACCAGGCCTGGGGCCAGGTGCTGGCGCAGCTGTCCGGGCGCCAGGAAGTGGTGTTCGGCACGGTGCTGCTCGGCCGTATGCAAGGTGGCGAGGGCGCCGAGCGGGCGCTGGGCATGTTCATCAATACCTTGCCGTTGCGCGTCAGCATCGGCGCAGCCGGCGTCGCCGATGGCGTGCGCCTGACCCATCAACGCCTGGCGCGGCTGCTTGCCCACGAGCAAGCCTCGCTGGCCGTCGCCCAACGCTGCAGCGGCGTACCGGCCACCCAGCCGTTGTTCACCAGCCTGCTCAACTTCCGCCACAGTGCACCGGCCAAGGCCGAATTGCGCGACGCCTGGCAAGGCATCGAGCAACTGGCGGCCCATGAACGAAGCAATTACCCGCTGGTGGTCAACGTCGACGACCTGGGCGATGGCTTCGTTGTCACGGTGCAAGCTCTGGCGCAAGTGGACGGGGCGCAGGTGTGCCGCCTGCTGGGCACAGCCCTGGAGCAGTTGGTGCATACCCTGGAGCAGGCACCGGCCACCGCCCTGCAGCGGGTCAGCTGCCTGGCGCCTGGCGAACGCGAGTTGGTACTGCATGGTTTCAACGCCACGCGCCGTGACTACCCCCACGAGCATGCCGTGCACACCCTGTTCGGTGCCCATGCGGCGCTCAGCCCGGACGCCGTGGCGGTGGTGCACGGCGAGCAGCAGGTCAGCTACCAGCAGCTTGATCAACGCGCCAACCGCCTGGCGCATCACCTGCTCGCCCTTGGCGTGCGCCCGGGGGATCGCATCGCGCTGCTGCTGCCACGCAGCGTCGACCTGTTGGCGGCGCAACTGGCCGCCAGCAAATGCGCGGCGGTCTATGTACCGCTGGACAGCAATGCACCGGTCGAGCGCCAGGCGTTCATGGTTGCCGACAGCCAGGCGCAGGTGCTGCTGACCCTCAGCGACGAGCCGCAACTGGGCCAGGCCCAGCGGGTCGAGCTGGATCAGCTCGACCTTGCGGGCTACCCCGCCCAGTCGCCAGGGCAGGCAGTCAACGCCAACAGCGCGGCGTACATCATGTACACCTCAGGCTCCACCGGTACGCCAAAAGGCGTGCAAGTGCCGCACCGGGCCATCGTGCGCCTGGTGATCAACAACGGTTTTGCCGTGTTCAACAACCAGGACCGGGTTGCCTTTGCCTCCAACCCCGCGTTCGATGCCAGTACGCTGGAAGCCTGGGCGCCGTTGCTCAACGGTGGGCGCGTGGTGGTCATCGACCAGCATCAGGTGCTGTCACGCGAAGCCTTGCGCGATGCGTTGCTGAAGCATGGGGTGAGCGTGCTGTGGCTGACTGCCGGGCTGTTCCACCAGTTTGCCGGCGACCTGCTGCCTGCGCTGGCCAAGCTGCGTTACCTGATGGTGGGCGGTGATGTGCTGGACCCGGCTGTGATCGCCAGGGTGCTGCGCGAAGGTGCACCGGCTCACCTGCTGAACGGCTACGGCCCGACCGAGGCCACCACGTTCAGTACCACCCACGAGATCACCGAAGTCGGCGAGGGCAGCATCCCCATTGGCCAGCCGATTGGCAACGGCCGCTGCTATGTGCTCGACGCCCGCCAGCAGCCGCTGCCGGTCGGTGCCGTGGGCGAACTCTACATCGGCGGCGACGGCGTCGCCCTGGGTTACCTGGGCCAACCGGCGTTGACTGCCGAGCGCTTCCTGGACGACCCGTTCAGCCCCGAGGCAGGCGCACGCATGTACCGCAGCGGCGACCTGGTGAGCTGGCAGGCCGACGGTACCCTGCGCTACCTGGGCCGCGCCGACCAGCAGATCAAGCTGCGGGGTTTTCGGATCGAGCTGGGCGAGATCGAGGCCTGCCTGGCCAACTGCACCGGCGTTCGCGACACGGCCGTGGTGCTGCGCGAGGACACGCCGGGCGACAAGCGCCTGGTCGCCTACTTCACGGCAAACGGCGCAGCCCCGGCCATCGCCGAGCTGCACGGCCAGCTGCAAGGCCATTTGCCCGACTACATGCTGCCAGCAGCCTATGTGCACGTGGCTGAACTACCGCTGACCGCCAACGGCAAACTCGACCGCCGCGCGCTGCCGCTGCCCGGCAACGAGGCGCTGCTCAGCCGTGCCTTCGAGGCGCCGCAGGGCCAGGTGGAGCGCAGCCTCGCGGCGATCTGGGCAGAGGTGCTCAAGGTCGAACAAGTAGGCCGCCATGATCACTTCTTCGAACTGGGTGGCCACTCGCTGCTGGCCGTTACCCTGATCGAGCGCATGCGCAAGGCCGGCCTCAGCGCCGATGTGCGTGTGCTGTTCGCCCAGCCCACCCTGGCCGCCCTGGCCGCAGCGGTGGGCAGTGGCCGCGAAGTGCAAGTGCCCGCCAACCGCGTGCCCGAGGGCGTCGAGCGGATCACACCGGCCATGCTCAGCCTGATCGAACTCGACCAGGCCAGCATCGACCGGATCGTCGCCAGCGTCCCAGGCGGCGCTGCCAACGTGCAGGAGATCTACCCGCTGGCGCCGCTGCAGGAGGGCATTCTCTATCACCACCTGAGCTCCGAGCAGGGCGACCCGTACCTGCTGCAGTCGCGCCTGGCCTTCGACAGCCTGGCGCGCCTGCAGGCCTGGGCCGGGGCGCTGCAGCAGGTCATCGACCGCCATGACATCCTGCGCACGTCGGTGCTGACCGAGGGGCTGGAGCAACCGGTGCAGGTGGTCTGGCGAGCAGCACGCATGGAGGTGACGGCAATCACCGACCTGGCCGGCGCTTCGCCGATCGATGCCTTGCAGGCCCGTTTCGACGCCCGCCACCAGCGCATTGACCTGGCGCGGGCACCGCTGATGCGCCTGGTACATGCCGACGACCCGGCCAACCAGCGCGTGGTGGCCATCCTGCAGTTCCACCACTTGGCTCTCGACCACACCGCCATGGAAGTGATTGCCGGCGAAATGCAGGCATTGCTGGCGGGTAACGCCGGGCACCTGGCCGCACCGGTGCCTTACCGCACCTACGTCGCCCAGGCTCGCCTGGGGGCTGATGATGCCGGGCACGAGGCGTTCTTCCGCGACATGCTCGGCGACCTCGACGAACCGACCCTGCCGTTCGGCCTGGCCGATGTGCAAGGCGATGGCCGCGCCATCGAAGAGGCACAGTTGCCCGTCGAAGCAGAGGTGGCCCGGCAGCTGCGCGAGCAGGCCCGGCGCCTGGGCGTAAGCGCCGCAAGCCTGGCGCACCTGGCCTGGGCGCGGGTGCTCGGGGTGCTGGCCAACCGCAGCGACGTGGTGTTCGGCACCGTGCTGATGGGCCGCCTGCAGGGCGGTGAAGGCGCCGACCGTGCGCTGGGTGTGTTCATCAATACCCTGCCGCTGCGTATCGACCTTGCCGCGCCTGCGCTGCAGGCCGTACGGGTTACCCACCAGCGCCTGTCGGCACTGCTCGGCCATGAACACGCCTCGCTGGCGTTGGCCCAGCGCTGCAGCGGCGTGGCACCTGGCTTACCGTTGTTCAGTGCCTTGTTCAACTACCGCCACAGCAGTGCCGGTGCACCTGCCGAAGGCGATGCCAGCGTGCAGGGCGTGCGCCTGCTGGGCGGCGAAGAGCGCAGCAACTACCCGCTCACCCTCAGCGTCGACGACCTGGGCGACGGCTTTACCTTGAGCGTGCTCGCCCAGCAGGGCATCGGTGCCGGGCGCGTCGCCCAGTGGATGAGCCAGGCGCTGGCGCAGTTGAGCGATGCGCTGGCACATGCCGACAGCACCCCCGTGGACGCCCTCCCGATCCTCGACGCAGCTGCCCGCCAACAGCTGCTGCACACCTTCAACGCCACCGCCCGAGCCTACCCGCAGGGGCAGACCGTGCATGCCCTGGTGGAAGCCTGGGCCGCCCGTGCGCCGCAAGCGGCGGCCCTGGTGCAGGATGGCCAGGTGCTGAGCTACGGCGAGCTCAACCGCAGCGCCAACCGCCTGGCCCATCACCTGATCCGCCGCGGCGTGCAACTGGGCGACCGGGTTGCCCTGTGCCTGCCGCGCAGCCTCGAACGCCTGGTTGGCCTGCTGGCGGTGCTCAAGGCGGGTGCTGCCTATGTGCCGGTGGACCCTGGTTACCCGGCCGAGCGCATTGCCTACCTGCTGCAGGACAGCGCCCCTGCGCTGGTGCTGGCCGACGCCAGCACGCTGGGCGTGCTCGGCGATAGCGCACGGGTCGAGCTGGACCGCGATGACTGGCAGGGCGAAACAGACATCAACCCGCAAGTCGCGGGCCTGGACGACCGGCAGCTGGCCTATGTGATCTATACCTCCGGCTCCACCGGCCAGCCCAAAGGGGTGATGGTCGAGCACGGCACGCTGGCCAATCTGCTGCACTGGCACTGTGAAGCCTTCGACCTCGGCGCGGGCAGCCACACCAGCACCGTGGCCGGTTTCGGTTTCGACGCCGTGGCCTGGGAGGTCTGGCCGGCCCTGTGCAGCGGGGCGGTGCTGCACCTGCCGCCTGCGCGCATTGCCGGTGAACACGTCGACGAACTGCTCGACTGGTGGCTGGAGCAACCGTTGCAGGTCAGCTTCCTGCCCACGCCGGTGGCCGAGCAGGCCCTGCGCCGCCAATGCCAGCACCCGACCCTGCGTACCCTGCTGGTCGGCGGCGATCGCCTGCGCCAGTTCGACCGTGACCCAGGCTTTGCTTTGGTCAACAACTATGGCCCGACCGAGGCGACCGTGGTCGCCACTTCCGGCCAACTGCAGCCGGGTGGCGCCTTGCATATCGGCCTGCCGATCGCCAACACCTGCGTCTATGTGCTGGACGCGCATCGTCAGCCGGTACCGGTGGGTGCGGTCGGCGAGCTGTACATCGGCGGTGCGGGTGTCGCCCGGGGTTACCTGCACCGGCCAGAACTGACCGCCGAGCGTTTCCTCGCCGACCCGTTCAGTGCCCAGGCCCAGGCGCGGATGTACCGCAGTGGTGACCTGGTGCGCTGGAACGCCGATGGCACCCTCGACTACCTGGGCCGCAATGACGACCAGGTGAAGATCCGCGGCGTGCGCGTGGAGCTTGGCGAAATCGAAGCCGTACTGGCAGCGCAGCCGGGCATCCAGGATGCGGTGGTGCTGGTGCGTGACGAGCGCTTGCTGGCCTGGTTCACCGGCGCGGCGCCGCTGGAGGCACTGCGGGAGGCGCTGCAGGCCAGCCTGCCGTCGCACCTGGTGCCGCTGGCGTTCATCCATCTGGATGCCTTGCCACTGACCCCCCATGGCAAGCTCGACCGCAAGGCCTTGCCAAACCCGGCCCCAGAACTGCTCTGCGGGCAGGCCTATGTTGCCCCGCAAGGCACCGTGGAAACTGCGCTTGCCAACGTCTGGGCCGAGATGCTGGGCGTGGCGCAGGTCGGCCGGCATGACAACTTCTTCGAACTGGGCGGGCATTCGCTGCTGGCGGTGAACCTCACCGCGCGCCTGCGCCGTGAAGGCCTGCAAGTCGACGTACGCACATTGTTCGGCCAGCCGACCATCGCCGCTTTGGCGACGACCCTGGGCCAGGCACGGCTGGTGGTAGTGCCGGACAACCTGATCCCCGCGGGCTGCACCCACATCACCCCAGCCATGCTGCCGCTGGTCGCGTTGGAGCCGCACGCCATCGAGCGTATCGTCGCCAGCGTGCCGGGCGGTGCTGCGAACGTGCAGGACATCTACCCGCTGGCGCCGCTGCAGGAAGGCATCCTCTACCATCACTTGAGCGCAGCGGAGCACGACCCTTACGTGCTGCAATCGCGGTTTGCCTTCGCCAGCCGCGAGCACCTGGCCAACTTCGCTGCGGCGTTGAACACCGTCATCGCCCGCCACGACGTGCTGCGCACGGCGGTACTCTGGGAAGGCCTGCCGCAGCCTGTGCAAGTGGTCTGGCGCAGTGCATCGCTGGGCATCTTCGAAGGTGAGGGCAGTCACAGCCTCGACCTGAGCCAGGCCCCGCTTATCCGCCTGTACTACACCCAAACCGAACAGGCCATCGAAGCCACCCTGCAGTTCCATCACATCGTCCTCGACCACACCGCCATGGAAGTGGTCGGCGAAGAGCTGATTGGCTACCTGCAGGGCAACCGGGAACCTGCCCACGCGCCGGTGCCTTACCGCAACTACGTGACCCAGGCCCGCCTGGGGGTCAGCCAGGCCGAGCACGAGGCGTTCTTCCGCTCGCAGCTGGGCGATATCGACGAGCCGACCCTGCCGTTCGGCCTGAGCGACGTGCAAGGCGATGGCCGTGATATCGAGGAGGCGCAGCTGTGGCTGCATGACGACCTGGCCCAGCGCCTGCGCCAGCAAGGGCGGCAACTGGGTATCAGTGTCGCCAGCCTGTTCCACCTGGCCTGGGCGCGGTTGCTCGGGGCCGCCAGCGGCAAGGACAGCGTGGTGTTCGGCACCGTGCTGCTTGGCCGCTTGCAGGGCGGCGAGGGCGCCGAGCGGGCGCTGGGTATGTTCATCAACACCTTGCCGCTGCGCATCGACCTTGCCGGCACCGGCCTGCGTGAAGGGGCGCAGGCGGCCCACCAGCGCCTCAGCGCGCTGCTGGCCCACGAGCATGCTTCGTTGGCACTGGCGCAACGCTGCAGCGGCGTGGCGGCACCGTTGCCGCTGTTCAGCGCAATGCTCAACTACCGCCACAGCACCCAGGTCAGTGCCAGCCAGCGCAAGGCCACCGAGGGTATCGACAACCTGGAAAGCCAGGAGCGCAGCAACTACCCGTTGAGCCTGAACGTGGATGACCTGGGCGACGGCTTCCGCCTGGTGGCCATGACGCCTGCGGACATTGGCGCAGCGCGGATCTGCGGGCAGATGAACCAGGTGCTCGAGGCCATGGTCGCGGTGCTGGAGCACGAACCTGAGCTGCCGTTGCAGCGCTTGCCGGTGCTGGAGATGGAGGAACGTCAGCGTGTGCTGGTGGGCTTCAATGACACGGCGCAGGAATACAACCTTGAGCAGACCTTGCATGGCCTGATCGAGGCGCAGGTCGAGCGCACGCCGGATGCCGTAGCCGTGCGGGCCGAAGAGGGTGTGTTGAGCTATCGCCAGCTCAATGAGCAGGCTAACCGCCTGGCGCACCATCTGATCGATCTTGGGGTGAGACCGGACGATCGCGTAGCTATCTGCGTCGAACGTGGGCTGTCGATGGTGGTGGGGCTGCTGGCCATCCTCAAGGCCGGTGGTGCCTATGTGCCGGTCGATCCTGATTACCCGGCCGAACGTGTGCGCCACATGCTGAGCGACAGCGCGCCGGTGGCGGTGCTGGTGCATGGCGCGACTCGCCATGTACCGGAAGCGGGGCTGGTGATCGATCTGGAGCAGCCAAGCTGGCATGCACAGCCTGCCAGCAACCCGGTTGTGGCTGCGCTGACGCCACATCATCTGGCCTATGTGATCTACACCTCGGGCTCGACCGGCCTACCCAAGGGCGTGATGAACGAGCACTCGGGGGTGGTCAACCGCCTGCTGTGGATGCAGGACGCCTACGGCCTTGGTGCCGATGACGTGGTGCTGCAGAAAACCCCGTTCAGCTTCGACGTGTCGGTGTGGGAATTCCTCTGGCCGCTGCAAACCGGCGCACGCCTGGTCATGGCTCGCCCAGGCGGGCATCGTGATCCGGAGTACCTGCGCCAGGTGATTCGTAGCGAAGGCGTCACCACCTTGCACTTCGTGCCGTCGATGCTGGACGTGTTCCTGGCGCATGGCGACGCTTCGGCAGATCGCCTCAAGCGCGTGCTGTGCAGCGGCGAAGCGTTGCCGGGCAGCCTGGTACGGCGATTCCACGCCCAATTGCCCACGGTCGAACTGCACAACCTCTACGGGCCGACCGAAGCCGCCGTGGATGTGAGTGCCTGGCACTGCGTCACCGCGCCGGACAACACCCCAATCGGCAAGCCAATCGCCAACACCACGTTGTACGTGCTGGACAGCCAAGGCCAGCCGGTGCCGCAGGGCGTGGCGGGCGAGCTGTTCATTGGTGGCGTACAGGTTGCCCGCGGCTACCTCAACCGTGCCGAATTGACCGCCGAGCGCTTCATCGACGATCCGTTCAGCACCCGGCCTGGTGCGCGTCTGTACCGCACCGGCGATCTGGCGCGACACCTTGCGGACGGCAACATCGAATACCTGGGCCGCAACGACGACCAAGTGAAAATCCGTGGCCTGCGCATCGAACTGGGCGAAATCCAGGCCGGCCTGACCGCCATTGTCGGCGTCAAGGAAGCCGTGGTGGTAGCCCGCGATCAACGCCTGATCGCGTACTACACCGGCGAGCTGCAAGCGGTAGAAATGCTGCGCGCCGCACTGCTCAAGCACCTGCCGGAGTTCATGGTGCCCGCGCTGTTCATGCACCTCGAAACCCTGCCACTGAGCCCCAACGGCAAGCTCGACCGCAAGGCCCTGCCGCAACCGGATGCCATTCAGGAACGCCCGTTCGAGGCCCCGGAAGGCGAAACCGAAACCCTGCTGGCCGCGATCTGGGCCGAACTGCTGGGCGTGGAACGGGTAGGGCGGCACGACAACTTCTTCGAACTGGGCGGCCATTCGCTGCTGGCGGTGACCCTCACCTCCCGCCTGCGCGAACAAGGCCTGGAGGCCGACGTGCGCGCCCTGTTCGACCAACCCACACTGGCCGGCTATGCAGCCATCACAGACAGAATGGAGATCGTCCTGTGAGCATCAACCAACTCTTGGCAACACTGACGGCCAACAACGTGCAACTGGCACTCAAGGATGGCCAGCTGGTGGTCCAGGGCAACCGTCAGGCCTTGACCGACGCCGCCTTGGTGGCGCGCCTTCGCGAGCACAAACCGGCCCTGGTGGCGATGATCGAGCGCGGCGAGTACGTGGCCGTGAAGCAAGGTGCAGTGAACGTGCCGGTCAACCTGATCCAACCCAGTTGCACACGGATTACCCCGCAATTGTTGAACCTGATCGAGCTCGACCAGGCCAGCCTCGACCGGGTCGTCGCCTGCATCCCAGGTGGTGCTGCCAACGTGCAGGACATCTACCCGCTGGCACCGCTGCAGCAGGGCATGCTGTTCCACCACGCCAGTGCCACCGACCATGACCCCTACGTGATGCAGGCGCGCTTCGTGTTCGCCAGCGAAGCGCGCTTGCAGGCGTTCGCCGACGCCCTGCGCGGGGTGGTTGCGCGCCACGACATCCTGCGCACCTCGGTGCACTGGCAAGGCCTGGAGACCCCGGTGCAAGTGGTGTGGCGCGCGGCCGAACTGAAGGTTCTGGCGCTGCCCGAGGATGATCCGCAGCGTAACCGGCTCGACCTGACCCAGGCTCCCTTGATCCGCCTGCTGCGCGAGCCGACCCAGGCCGATGGCAGCCTGAGCGCCACGCTGCAGTTCCACCATATCGCCATGGACCACAGTGCCTTGGAGGTGGTCCGCCACGAGCTGATCGCCTTCCTCACCGGCGACCAGCAGCACCTGGGCACCCCGGTGCCGTTTCGCAATTATGTCGCGCAGGCGGTGCTGGGCATCAGCGAAGCGCAGCATGAGGCGTTTTTCCGCGAGATGCTCGGCGGCATCGATGAGTCGACCCTGGCCTATGGCATTCAGGACGTGCAGGGCGATGGCGCCGTGCACAACGAGCACATGCTCGACCTGCCGCTGGACCTGTGCCTGCGCCTGCGGGCCTATGCACGGGGGCAGGGCGTCAGTGTCGCCAGCCTGTTCCACCTAGCCTGGGGCCGGGTGTTGGGCGGCCTGACCGGGCGGGCACAGGTGGTTTTCGGCACAGTGCTGATGGGCCGCCTGCAGGGCGCCGAAGCTACCGACCGCGCGCTGGGCATCTTCATCAATACGCTGCCGCTGCGGGTGGACCTGGCCAACGTCGACCTGCCCACCGCGCTGCGCGCCACCCATCAGCGCCTCAGCGCCCTGATGCGCCATGAACACGCCCCTCTGGCGCTGGCCCAGCGCTGCAGCGGCGTGGCGGCCCCCGCGCCGCTGTTCAATGCACTGCTCAATTACCGGCACAGCGCGGTCGCGGCCAGCGCACCGCGCCGCGCGGCACTGGCCGGCATCGATATCGTCGAATCGGCCGAGGCCACCAACTACCCGCTGACGCTCAGCGTCGATGACCTGGGCGAAGCCTTCCGCCTGACGTTGCTGGCCAGCGCCGAAGTGCCGGCGCAACGGGTTTGCGCCTATCTGCAGCAAACCCTGGAAAGCCTGCTGCAGGCGCCCGCAGCGCAGGTACTGGCGCTGGACATGCTGCCGGCCAGCGAGCGTTACGAACTGCTGCAAGGGTTCAATGACTACGCCGCCAGCCATGAAACCGACCTTGCCTTGCACCAGCGCATCGAACGCCAGGCGCAGGCACACCCGAACGCCATCGCCGCCACCCATGCGGGCGAAGCGCTGACGTACGCCAGCCTCAACCGCCAGGCCAATGCCTTGGCCCATCACCTGATCAGCCTTGGCGTACGCGCCGATGACCGTGTTGCGGTGGTCGCCCGGCGTGGCCTGGAGACCCTTGTGGGCATGCTGGCCGTGCTCAAGGCCGGTGCCGGCTATGTGCCGATCGACCCGGCCCACCCGGATGAGCGGGTGCAGTACCTGCTCACCGACAGCGCACCCGTGGTGGTGCTTGCCCAGCAGGCCCTGCGCGCGCGGCTGGGGGGGCTGGATGTTCCGGTAGTGCTGCTCGACCAGCCGGCCTGGGCGGCACGTGAAGACAACCCGGCGGTGCCAGCCCTCAGCGCGCATAACCTGGCCTATGTGATCTACACCTCCGGCTCGACCGGCCAGCCCAAAGGGGTCATGGTCGAGCACCAGACCGTCAACAACCTGGTCGACTGGCACTGCCGCGCCTTCGACCTCTGCCATGGCCGGCATACCTCGTGCCTGGCAGGCTTCGGCTTCGACGCCATGGCGTGGGAGGTCTGGCCCGCCTTGTGTGCCGGCGCCACGCTGCATTTGGCCCCGGCCGCCGATGGCAACGAAGACCTTGATGCGATGCTCGCCTGGTGGCGCGAGCAGCCGCTGGACGTGAGCTTCCTGCCCACGCCGGTGGCCGAATATGCCTTCAGCCACCAGGTCGAGCACCCGACCTTGCGCACGTTGCTGATCGGCGGCGACCGCTTGCGCCAGTTCAACCGCACCCAGCGCTTTGCCGTGGTCAACAACTACGGCCCCACCGAAACCACGGTGGTGGCCAGCTCCGGCGTGGTCGAGGCGGGCGGGGTGCTGCACATCGGCCGGCCAGTGGACAACGCCCGGCTGTACGTGCTCGACGAACACCGCCAGCCTGTGGCGTTGGGCGTGCCAGGGGAGCTGTACATCGGCGGTGCCGGGGTTGCACGCGGTTACCTGAACCGCCCTGAACTGACCGCTGAACGCTTCCTGGAAGACCCTTTTGCGGCCACGCCAGGCGCGCGCATGTACCGCACCGGCGACCTGGTGCGCTGGCTGGCCGATGGCACCCTCGACTACCTGGGGCGCAACGATGACCAGGTGAAGATCCGCGGCGTGCGTATCGAACTCGGTGAAATCGAGAGCCGCCTGGCCACCTTGGCGGGCATCAACGAAGCCGTGGTGCTGGCCCGCGAAGACCAGCCCGGCCAGCCGCGCCTGGTCGCCTATTTCACGCCACAGGCCGATGTCGAGGCGGCCACCCCTGAAAGCCTGCGCGCCCAGCTGCAGGCGCACCTGCCGGAGTACATGGTGCCGGTGGCGTTCGTCGAGCTGGCGGCCTTGCCCTTGACCGCCAACGGCAAACTGGACCGTCGCGCGCTGCCCAAACCTGAACGTTCGGCACTGTTCGAGCAGGGTTACGAGCCCCCCCAGGGCGAACTCGAAAACGCCCTGGCGCAGCTTTGGGCCGAGCTGCTGCAGGTCGAGCGGGTTGGCCGGCATGATCACTTCTTCACCCTCGGCGGCCATTCGCTGCTGGCGATGCGCATGGTCTCGCAGGTGCGCCTGCGCCTGGGCGTCGAGCTGAGCTTGGCCGAGCTGTTCGCCAATGCCGAACTGGCGGCGGTGGCGGCCGTACTGGCAACGGCCGGTCGCAGTGAACTGCCGGCGATAGTGCCGGTGCCACGCGAACAACCGCTGCCCATGTCGTTCGCCCAGCAGCGGCTGTGGTTCATGGCGCAGATGGAAGGCGGCAACCAGGCCTACAACGTCCCGCTGGCCCTGGGCCTGCGCGGGCCGCTGGATGCCGATGCGCTGGAGTGTGCGCTGCTGCGCATCGTCGAGCGCCATGAAACCCTGCGCAGCCGCTTCGTGCCGCGTGATGACAGTGCCGAGGTGATCATCGCTGCCACCGCCGGCGGCGAGTGGTTCCAGCGCGAAGCATCAAGCTACGATGCGTTGCCCACCCGGTTACGTGAAGAGGCCAGCGCGCCGTTTGACCTGGCCCATGGCCCGCTGCTGCGGGCACGCCTGCTGCGCATGGGCGCCGAACACCACGTGCTGGCACTGACAGTGCACCACATCGTCGCTGACGGCTGGTCGCTCGGTGTGCTGACCCAGGAGCTAAGCGCGTTGTACCCCGCCATGTGTCAAGGCCAGCCAGACCCGCTGCCGCCCTTGGCCATCCAGTACGGCGACTACGCGGTATGGCAGCGTCGCTGGCTGGCCGGTGAACAGTTGCAACGCCAGGCCGACTACTGGCGACAGGCGCTGCACGGCGCACCAACCTTGCTCAAGCTGCCCAGCGACCGGCCGCGCCCCGAACGCCAGGACTTTGCCGGGGCGAGCCTGCCGCTGGAAATTGACCTGCGCTTGGCCGCCGGCCTGCGCACGTTGGCGCAACGCCACGGCGTCACCCTTTACATGACTGTACTGGGTGCGTGGGCGGCGCTGCTGGCACGGCTTTCTGGGCAAACCGAAGTGGTGATCGGCTGCCCGGTGGCGGGGCGCAGCCGGGCCGAGGTGGAAGCGCTGGCGGGCTTGTTCGTCAATACCCTGGCCATCCGCATCGACACGCAAGCTGCGCCGACTGCGCAAGCATTGCTGGAGCAGGCCCGCACCCGCGTGCTCGACGCCCAGGCACATCAGGACCTGCCGTTCGAGCAGGTGGTCGAGATCGTCCGCCCCGCCCGCAGCCTGGCCCACACGCCGTTGTTCCAGGCAACCCTCAACTGGCAGGCAACCCATGGCCCGGCCCTTGAACTCCAGGGCCTGCAGCTGGAGGCCGTGGCCCAGACCGGGCAGGTGGCCAAGTTCGACCTTACGCTGAACCTGGGCGAGCACGGTGAGCTGTTGGCCGGCAGCCTGGAATACGCGACGGCGCTGTTCGATGAACCTACCGTGCGCCGTTACCTCGGTTACTTTGAAACCCTGCTCTGGGCGATGGTCGGCAATGACCAGGCAACCCTGGCGCATGTCGAGCTGATCGACGAGCAAGAGCGTCACACCCAGCTGCACGCGTTCAACGAAACCCGCCGCGATTACCCGCGCGAACAGAGCGTGCAGCGCCTGTTCGAACAACGCGTCGCCCGCCACCCATTGGCGCTGGCGGCGGCGCATGGCCAGCAGGCGCTGACCTATGGCGAGCTCAATGCCCGCGCCAACCGCCTGGCCCATTACCTGATCGCCGAGGGCGTAGAGCCCGGTGCCTGCGTGGCAATCCTGCTGCCACGCTCGCTGCCGCTGCTGGTGGCGCAACTGGCGGTGCTCAAATGCGCGGCGGTGTATGTGCCGTTGGATATCCATGCGCCTGTGGAACGCCAGGCGTTCATGGTCGATGACTGCCAGGCCGTGGCGCTGCTGACGCTGGCCGACGTGGCTACGGATTTCCCGGTGAGGCGCCTGGACCTGGATCAGCTGGCGCTCGACAGCCAGCCTGGGCACAACCCCGGTCTGCCCCAAGGCGCCGGCAGCAGCGCCTACGTGATGTATACCTCGGGCACCACCGGCATGCCCAAGGGGGTGTGCGTGCCGCACCGGGGCATCGTGCGCCTGGTGATGGTCAATGGCTACGCCGACTTCACGGCGCAGGACCGCATCGCCTTCGCCTCCAACCCGGCTTTCGACGCCAGCACCCTGGAGGTCTGGGGCGCGCTGCTCAACGGCGGCCAGGTGCGGGTGATCGATCACCCGACGCTGGTGGACCCTCAGCGCTTTGCCGCTGCACTGGCAGAGGAAGGCATCAGCGTGCTGTTTCTGACCACGGCGCTGTTCAACCAGTATGTGCAACTGCTGCCCGACGCGTTGGCGCGGCTGCGCATCCTCATCAGCGGTGGCGAGCGCGCCGAGCCTGCGGCCTTCCGGGCCCTGCGCGAGCGTGCGCCGGCGCTGCGCCTGATCAACGGCTACGGGCCCACCGAAACCACCACCTTCGCAGTCACCTTCGAAGTGCGCACGCTGCCCGCCAGCGCCACGCAGGTGCCGATCGGGCAACCCATCGGCAATACCCAGGTCTACGTGCTGGACACCCAGCGCCAGTTGGTGCCGCTGGGTGTGGTGGGTGAGCTGTACATCGGCGGCGATGGCGTGGCGCTGGGCTACCTCAACCGGCCTGAGCTGACCGCCGAACGCTTTGTCGATGACCCGTTCAGCCAGCAGCCCGGTGCCAGGCTGTACCGCACCGGCGACCTGGTGCGCTGGCAGGCCGATGGCCAACTGGAGTGCCTGGGGCGCAACGACGACCAGGTGAAGATCCGCGGTTTCCGTATCGAACTGGGGGAAATCCAGCAGCAGTTGGCGCAGTGCCCGGGTATCGGCGACGTCATCGTCATGGCCGTGCCAGGTGAGCAGGGGCCGTTGCGCCTGGTGGCCTGGTTCACCCGCCTTGATGAGGCGCTTGATGCAAACGGGCTGCGCAACTACCTGCGTGGGCGCCTGCCTGAATACATGGTGCCGGCGGCCTTTGTCGCCCTGCAGCGGATGCCCCTGAGCAACAACGGCAAGGTCGAACGCAAGGCATTGCCGCTGCCGGGGCCGCAGGACTTCGCGGCGGCGGCCTACGAGGCACCGCAAGGCCAGCACGAGCAGGTGTTGGCGCAGTTGTGGGGCGAGTTGCTGCAGGTCGAACACGTTGGGCGCAACGACCGCTTCTTCGAGCTGGGCGGCCACTCGCTGCTGGCCATGCGCATGCTCGCCCAGGTGCGTCAGCGCTTGGGCCTGGAACTGGCGTTGGCCGACCTGTTTGCCGATGACCGCCTGGCGGCGGTCGCGGCGAGCCTGGCCAGCCACCCCGCGCAGGTGTTGCCGGCCATCCAGCCGAGCCTGCGGGTGGGCCGCATGCCGCTGTCGTTCGCCCAGCAGCGCTTGTGGTTCCTGGCGCAGATGGCACCGGGCAGTGCGGCGTACCACATCCCCATCGGCCTGCGCCTGGAAGGGGCGCTGGACGCAAGTGCACTGGAACGGGCGCTGCAGCGCCTGGTCGAGCGGCATGAGAGCTTGCGCAGCCATTTTGTAGAGCAGGATGGCGAGCCGCAGGTAGTCCTGTCGACCGAGGCTTTCAGCCTTGCCAGGGTACAAGCCCCAGGCCTTGAGGCGGCGGCGCTGGCTGCATTGATCGAGCAGGAAGCGAGTCGACCCTTCACCCTGACCCAGGATCTGCCAATCCGTGGCCGCCTGCTGCACCTGGCGCAGGGCCACCATGTACTGCTGCTGACCCTGCACCACCTGGTGGCCGACGGCTGGTCGCTGGGCGTGCTGGTACGCGAGCTGGGCGAACTGTACCAAGCCTTCAGCCAGGATCGTGCGGACCCATTGCCAGCGCTGCCGGTGCAGTACCTGGACTATGCCCTGTGGCAGCGGCGCTGGCTGGGCGGCGATACCTTGCAGCGCCAGGCCGAATACTGGGCCGCCCACCTGGCCGGCGCGCCAACGTTGATCAGCTTGCCGTGTGACCGGCCACGGCCTGAACGTCAGGACTACACCGGTGACAGCGTTGCGATCTGCCTGGACCCACGCTTGAGTGTCGAGCTCAAGGCGCTGTGCCGCGACCAGGGGGTAACCCCGTACATGCTGTTCATGGCGGCCTGGGCGGCGTTGCTGGCGCGGCTGGCGGGGCAGGACGAGGTGGTGGTGGGTTCGCCACTGGCCAACCGCCGGCAGGCGGAGGTGGACGGGCTGATCGGCATGTTCGTCAACTCCATCGCCGTGCGCGTGGATACCACTGGCGCGCCGGACGTTGCCACGCTGCTGGCACGGGTCAAGGCGACCGTACTGGCCGCCCAGGCGCATCAGGACCTGCCTTTCGAACAGGTGGTCGAGGCCCTGCGGCCTCAGCGCAGCCTGGCCCATACACCGGTGTACCAGGTGTCGCTGGACTGGGACGGTAGCCCGGACCGCCAGGCGCTGCAGCTGGGCGAGTTGGCAGTGACCGCGCTCGGCGGCCAGGCGCGGATCGCCAAGTTCGACCTGAGCCTGGGCATGGGCGAAGGGGCGGACGGCTTTGCCGGGGGCATTGTCTACGCCACCACGCTGTTCGATCGTTCGACCATCGCGCGTTACGCGGGGTACTTGGAGCAGTTGCTGTGGACTTTTGCCGAAGGTGCGGGGGCTATTCCAGCGCACACCGGGCTGCCGGATGCGGATGAGCGCAAACAGTTGTTGCTGGCGTTCAACGACACGGCGGTGGACTACGACCTTGAGCAGACCTTGCATGGCCTGATCGAGGCGCAGGTCGAGCGCACACCGGATGCCGTGGCTGTGCGGGCTGAAGAGGGTACGTTGAGCTATCGCCAGCTCAACGAGCAGGCTAATCGCTTGGCGCACCATCTGATCGATCTTGGGGTGAGACCGGACGATCGCGTAGCTATCTGCGTCGAACGTGGGCTGTCGATGGTGGTGGGGCTGCTGGCCATCCTCAAGGCCGGTGGTGCCTATGTGCCGGTCGATCCTGATTACCCGGCCGAACGTGTGCGCCACATGCTGAGCGACAGCGCGCCGGTAGCGGTGCTGGTGCATGCCGCGACTCGCCATGTGCCGGAATCCGGGCTGGTGATCGACCTGGATCAGCCGACCTGGCATGCACAACCTGCCAGCAACCCGGTTGTGGCTGCGCTGACGCCACATCATCTGGCCTATGTGATCTACACCTCGGGCTCGACCGGCCTGCCCAAAGGTGTGATGAACGAGCACGCCGGGGTGGTCAACCGTCTGCTGTGGATGCAGGACGCCTACGGCCTTGGCGCCGATGACGTGGTGCTGCAGAAAACCCCGTTCAGCTTCGACGTGTCGGTGTGGGAATTCCTCTGGCCGCTGCAAACCGGTGCGCGCCTGGTCATGGCTCGCCCGGGCGGCCATCGCGATCCGGATTACCTGCGCCAGGTGATTCGCAGCGAAGGCGTCACCACCTTGCACTTCGTGCCGTCGATGCTGGACGTGTTCCTGGCGCATGGCGACGCTCCGGCAGATCGACTCAAGCGCGTGCTGTGCAGCGGCGAAGCGTTGCCGGGCAGCTTGGTACGGCGCTTCCACACTCAGCTTCCAACCGTGGAACTGCACAACCTCTACGGGCCGACCGAAGCGGCCGTGGATGTGAGTGCCTGGCACTGCGTCACCGCGCCGGACAACACGCCAATCGGCAAGCCAATCGCCAACACCACGTTGTACGTGCTGGATGGCCAAGGCCAGCCGGTGCCACAGGGGGTAGCGGGCGAGCTGTTCATTGGTGGCGTACAAGTTGCCCGCGGCTACCTCAACCGTGCCGAATTGACCGCCGAACGCTTCATCGACGACCCGTTCAGCACCCGACCTGGTGCGCGTCTGTACCGCACTGGCGACCTGGCGCGGCACCTTGTGGACGGCAACATCGAATACCTGGGCCGCAACGACGACCAAGTGAAGATCCGCGGCCTGCGCATCGAACTGGGCGAAATCCAGGCCGGCCTGACCGCCATTGTCGGCGTCAAGGAAGCCGTGGTGGTAGCCCGCGATCAACGCCTGATCGCGTACTACACCGGCGAGCTGCAAGCGGTGGAAATGCTGCGCGCCGCACTGCTCAAGCACCTGCCAGAGTTCATGGTCCCCGCGCTGTTCATGCACCTCGAAAATCTGCCGCTGAGCCCCAACGGCAAGCTCGACCGCAAGGCATTGCCGGAGCCCGATGCCATCCAAGACCGCCCGTTCGAGGCCCCGGAAAGCGAAACCGAAACCCTGCTGGCCGCGATCTGGGCCGAACTGCTGGGCGTGGAACGGGTAGGGCGTCACGACAACTTCTTTGAACTGGGCGGGCACTCGCTGGCGGCTATCCGCTTGATCGACAAGCTCACCAAGGCAGGCCTGCAGGCCGCTATCAATGATGTGTTCCAGCAGCCAAGTGTGGCGTCGCTGGCCCGTCATCTGGAAGCCGGCGGTGCCCGCCAGGCGCCAACCGTTATCCGGGTCAGGTCCGCAGGTACGCAACCCGCAGTGTTCCTGGTTCACGAATTCACCGGCCTGGACTTCTACTTCCCCGTGCTGGGCCAGCACCTGCCCGGTGATTTCCCGGTGTACGGCCTGCCCGGTGTGCCTTGCGGCGAACCCCAACCGCGCACCCTGGAATGCTTGGCCCGCTACCAGATCGAACAGTTGCGCAAGGTGCAGCCACAGGGGCCTTACCGCCTGGCGGGCTGGTCCTTCGGTGGCGTGGTGGCCTTTGAAATGGCCAACCAGTTGCTGGGCGAGGATGAAGTCGTCGAGTTCCTCGGCCTGATCGATACCTATGTGCCGCGCCTGGCCGACCAGGGCAAGGCGCGCTGGCAAGGGCCGCGGGCGCTGGAGCGGCAGTTGCTGCTCAACTGCAGCACCTTCTGGCGCTCGCAGGGCGAGGCTGGCGAAGCACGCCTGGCGCAACTGCAGCGCCTGGAGGCCGCGCAGGCCGATTTCGCCACGCTGCTGGCCAGCTGCCGTGAACACCACCTGCTGTATGGCCTGTGGTCGAGCATGAGCGATGAGCAGTTGCGCCATTACTTCACCCGCGAACTGGCGCACGGCCATGCCATGGCCCAGTACCGCCTGGCACCGCTGAATGTGCCGGTGCATTTGTTCCGGGCCGAGCAGGGCAGCGAGGGCCTGGCAAGCCTGGGTTGGCGCGAAGCGCTGCCGACCCAGGCGCTGGTCGAGATCGCCGTGCCCGGTGACCACCGCAGCATGATGCAGGTCCCGCAGGTGGCCGCGGTCGGTGCGGCCATTGCGCAGGCGCTCGCCAGCGCAACGGCTCGCCCGGCTGAACAGGCTGTGGCTTATCAGCCGCTGGTGGCGATCCAGACTGGGCAGCACGGCCATGCGCCGCTGTTCTGTGTGCCGGGCGCCGGTGACAGCGTTACCAGCTTCATCGGCCTGGCCGAAGCGCTGGGGCCGGACTGGCCGCTGTACGGGCTGCAGGCCCGTGGCCTGGACGGCTGCTCGGTGCCGCATGCCTCGGTGGAAGCCGCGGCCGACTGCCATCTTCAGGCCATCGAGGCGCTGTACCCGCAAGGGCCGCTGAACCTGGTGGGCCACTCGTTTGGCGGTTGGGTCGCGCATGCCCTGGCGGCCCGTTTCGAGGCAAAGGGGCGCCAGGTGCGTTCGTTGACCCTGATCGACAGCGAAGCGCCGGGTGGCGGCGCTACCTGCGGCCAGCCCTACACCTTAGGTGAAGCGCTGCAGCGCCTGATCGACTCGCTGCAGCTGTCGACCGGCAAGGCCTTGGGTATCGAGCCCCTGGCATTTGCCCAAGCCAGCGATGACGAGCAATTGCGCCAGTTGCACGGGGCCATGGTGCGGGCCGGGTTGATGCCGGCGCGCTCTGCGCCCAGGGCCCTGGAAGGCACCGTACGCACCTTTGCCACGGCGCTGCGCACCTGCTACCGGCCGGCGCAGGGTTACAGCGGGCCGGTGGGCCTGGTACTGGTCGATGACCCGAGCCTGGACGCGGCCGGTAATGCGCGGGAACAGGCGGCGATGCAGGCCGGCTGGCAGCAACTGATGCCGCAATTGGCGCTGTGGCAGGGGCCGGGCAACCACTTCAGCATCCTCAAGGTGCCGGATGTGTTCAGCCTGGCGGCTTGGTGGCATGACGGGCAGGCCCTGCAGCGGGACCGAGTGGCTCAGTAGATAGGTGGAAGGCGACTTCTTGTACTGCTGCTTGCGGCCTCATCGCCGGCAAGCCGGCTCCCACAGGTACATCAGTGCTCTCTGGTGCAGCACTGGATCTGTGGGAGCCGGCGAGCCGGCGATTGGGCGGCAGAGCAGACCCACACTTGTATGTTTTGAATGGAAAGTGAGTGTTCATGGACAAGTCCAGATTCCGCAAATACACCCTCGGCGCCGCCGTGGCCCTGGTCGCCGGCATCGCGCTGTACGCCATCCAGGCGCCGGCCAAGGCGCCGCAGTACATCACCGCCACGGTCGAGCGGGGCGACATCGAAAACGCGGTGCTGGCCACCGGCACCCTTGAAGGGATCAAGCAAGTGGACGTCGGCGCCCAGGTCTCCGGGCAGTTGAAGTCGCTCAAGGTCAAGCTCGGCGACAAGGTGGACCAGGGCCAGTGGCTGGCCGAGATCGACCCGCTGGTGTTGCGCAACACCTTGCGCCAGGCCGAGGTCGATGAAGAAAAACTGCAGGCCGAACGGCGCTCGACCCTGGCCCAGCTCAAGCAGGCCAGGCGTGTGTACGAGCGCTACCGCGAGCTGCAGGCCGACGAGTCGGTGTCGCGCCAGGACTTCGAGAACGCCGAATCGGAGTACGAGGTGCAGCAGGCCGCCGTACGCTCGCTCGATGCGCAGATCCAGAGCGCCCGGGTCGAGATCGACACCGCCAAGGTCAACCTTGGCTACACCCGCATCAACGCGCCCATTACCGGGCATGTGGTGGGCATCGTCACCCAGGAAGGCCAGACCGTGATCGCCAACCAGCTCGCACCCATTCTGCTCAAGCTGGCCGACCTCGACACCATGACCGTCAAGGCCCAGGTTTCCGAAGCCGACGTGATCCACATCACCCCCGGCCAGGAGGTGTACTTCACCATCCTCGGCGAGGACAAGCGCTACTACGCCAAGCTGCGCGGCACCGAGCCTGCCCCGCAGAACTACGCACAAAGCAGCGACAAGAGCGACGGCAGCAGCGCCAAGCCCAATGGTGCGGTGTTCTACAACGCGCTGTTCGAAGTGCCCAACCCCGAGCACCGCCTGCGCATCTCGATGACCGCCCAGGTGCATATCGTCCTCGACACCGCCGCCGGCGTACTGACGGTGCCGGTGGCGGCGCTGGGCCTGCGCAATGGCGATGGCAGCTTCCCGGTACGCGTACTCGACGGTAAAGGCTTCGCCCAGGTGCGCAACGTGCAAACCGGCATCAACAACAACGTCAAGGTGCAGATCAAGGACGGCCTGGCCGAAGGCGACCGGGTGGTGATCGGCGAGCCAGTGTCCGGCGAAGCAGGGGCCTGAGCATGAACATGAATGTCGAGCTTACCCCGCACAGGGCAGTTGCCAGCGGCACCGGCGAGCCCTTGCTGCGCCTGCAAGGCGTCACCCGCAGTTTCATGGCGGGCGACCGCGAATTCCTGGCGCTCAAGGGTATCGACCTGGACATCCGCAGCGGCGAACTGGTGGCGATCATCGGTGCGTCCGGCTCGGGCAAATCGACCCTGATGAACATTCTCGGTTGCCTGGACAACGCCAGCAGTGGCAGCTACCAGGTGGGCGGGCAGGAAACCCGCGAGCTGGACGACGATGCCCTGGCCGCGTTGCGCCGCGACCATTTCGGCTTCATTTTCCAGCGCTATCACCTGCTGCCGCACTTGGACGCCCTGCACAACGTGGAGATTCCAGCGGTGTATGCCGGTACGCCGCAGGGCCAGCGCCATGACCGTGCGCGCGAACTGCTGACGCGCCTGGGCCTGGCTGGGCACCTTGAGCACCGCCCCAGCCAGCTGTCCGGTGGCCAGCAGCAGCGGGTGAGTATCTGCCGGGCGTTGATGAACGGCGGCCAGGTGATCCTCGCCGACGAGCCCACCGGCGCCCTGGACACCGCCAGTGGCAAGGAAGTGATGAACATCCTGCTGGAGCTGCACGCCGCAGGCCATACGGTGATCCTGGTTACCCACGACCCGAAGGTGGCTGCCCATGCCCAGCGCATCATCGAGGTCAGCGACGGGCAGATCATCAGCGACCGCCGCAACGCCGCCGAAGCGTTACCCACGCCAGCCGTCGAACCGTCGCAGCAGGCACCGGCCGTGCGGCGCCTGGTGGCCAGCCTGGGCATGTTCCGCGAGGCGTTCAAGATGGCATGGATTGCCTTGGTGTCGCACCGCATGCGCACCTTGCTGACAATGCTCGGGATCGTTATCGGCATCACCTCGGTGGTGTCCATTTCGGCCATCGGCGAGGGCGCCAAGGGCTATGTGCTGAAGGACATCCAGGCGATTGGCAGCAACACCATCGATATCTACTCGGGCAGCAACTTCGGCGACAGCCGGGCCAAGACCATCGAAACCCTGCTACCCGCCGATGTCGCGGCGTTGAACGAACTCTACTACGTCGACAGCGCCACCCCGGTGATCGGCCAGAGCACCCTGGTGCGCTACCGCAACCTGGATGTCGACGTGCAGCTCAACGGTGTCAGCGAGCACTACTTCCAGGTGCGCAACATCCCGTTGGCCTCAGGCATCGTATTCAGCGCCGACGACGCCCGGCGCCAGGCACAGGTGGTGGTGATCGACCACAACACCCGCAAGCGCCTGTTCGGGCAGCACATCGACCCGCTGGGCCAGGTGATTTTGGTCGGCAACCTGCCGTGCACGGTGATTGGCGTAACCGCCGAAAACAAGAACCTGTTCGTCGCCAGCAACCAGTTGAATATCTGGGTGCCCTACGAAACTGCGGCAGGCCGCGTGCTCGGCCAGCGCCACCTGGACAGCATCAGCGTGCGCATCAAGGACGGCGTGCCGAGCAAACGGGTAGAGGAGGAGGTGACCAAGGTGATGCTGCAGCGCCACGGCACCAAGGACTTCTTCACCAACAACCTCGACAGCATCATGCAGACGGTGCAGAAAACCAGCCGCTCGCTGACCCTGCTGCTGTCGTTGATCGCGGTGATTTCGCTGGTGGTGGGGGGTATCGGGGTGATGAATATCATGCTGGTGTCGGTCACCGAACGCACCCGCGAAATTGGCATCCGCATGGCGGTGGGCGCACGGCAGTCGGACATTCGCCAGCAGTTTCTGGTGGAGGCGGTGATGGTCTGCCTGTTTGGCGGGGTGGTGGGGATTGCCTTGTCGTATGGGATTGGCTCGCTGTTCGAGCTGTTCGTCAAGCAGTGGGAGATGGTGTTCTCGCCAGGGTCCATCGTGATGGCGTTTGCCTGTTCGACATTGATTGGGGTGGTGTTCGGCTTCGTGCCGGCGCGCAATGCTGCGCGGCTGGACCCAATCGAGGCGTTGGCGCGGGATTGAGTTTCGAGTGCCCGGTCCCTTCACGGACGGTACGAATTGTCTGTGGAGGGACGGGAGTACTATCCAGATTATTCTTTGCCTGATGACATGGGGTCGTGCTGTTTCCGCTCCCCATCGCGTATAGATATTAGCGTGGCTTGCGCATCAGCGAAGTGTGCTTCATCCCATCGGGATATTCCCATGATTATACGGTGTGCTCGAATTATATCGTCAGTCCAATCATCTGCTACAAAGCTTTTCAGGGCGAGCGCTGCGGATCTACGTATTACAGCATCACTGCCCTCAGCGTTGTAATCAACAACATCATCAGCACTGAAGTATATCGGGGCTTTTCCTTTTATGATACGTTGGGCATCAGCATTAAGTAATGCCCTGGTTGGGGTCATTTGTCCTAGAGTGTCAAGTTCATAAAAGGGTAACTTCTTGGCAGCTTGTAATGCTAAAGTCTCTAAAGTCGGTACAGTCGATGATTTCGGTACAGTCGATGATGTCGGTACAGTCGATGATGTCGGTACAGTCGATGATGTCGGTAAAGGCGATGAGGTCGACCGCCTCATCATATTACCACTAGGGTCAATGAAATTGATCGGGTCACCTTGGCAGTAAGCATAGCTATTCAATCCACCCGACGAAAACGGGCTGAATGAGTCTGGTGAACAAAAGCGCATCAGGTTCGGGTTGTACAATCGCTTGCCACTTCCAAAATGGTAAACTTTTGCAACTTCATCAAAGCGTTCTGCGTTGAAGCCGATTGACGACTTGGAGGGTGATCTCCATCCATAAGGTGTATACCTGACCATTTGCGATTCTTCCCGTTTCGAATACAGGCCCGACCGGGCGAGTGATTGTCAAAGCCCACAGGCAATGCCTAGTGAAGCTGGCTCAACATACTTCTTGAACAAGAGTCGTCATACTGTCAGTTTTGTCAGTTGTACTCGATGGCGCGGCGTGATTGAATTGGCTGCTGCGCGTTATGCTAACGGGTAGGTCGCTCATCATGGTCTGTAAGGCAAACGCCACGGCACGAGGCGTTATCACCCTAAACTGTCACATCATCGGTGAACAGCCTGCCCGGTTCTCGCCCGGCTTGATCATGATGGCGTTTGCTTGTTCGACATTGATAGGGGTGGGGTTCGGCTTTGGGCCGGCGCGCAATACTGCGCGGCTGGACCCGATCGAGGCGTTGGCGCGGGATTGAACCGCGCCAACATGCGTGGGGCGTCAGGTTGTCAGCTTCGCTATCGATTCAATGCCAGGGGCGCTACAGACAATGCGGATACCGTCATCGTTTACAAAAACCGCTTCGCCGTATTGGTAGCCTTCTGGGCCGCGAAAGTGCCCGTTATCTGCGAATTCAGGGTCCAGAGTGCCATTGCTGAGCAGGCGCGTGACATGGCACTCACTGCTTAAGCCTGAATCCACAGACCATCTCCCACCCGAGAGAATGATGCGCTCATCTTCGTCGATTACCGCGTTATACAGTGTCAGCGTGGTGGCGTCTGTGGCGGCAATTGTCAGGGGTTGGCCCAAATTGAATTCGCGGTCCGCAGTCCCATCCTTATCGAACGCGTATACGGTGGTCCCTCCGCCCAATGGCAGAGGGCTGGCTGGGATTGTCACAACCAAGCGCTTTTCAGAGACGGCTAAATACGAGAGGACACCCAGTGGCAATTTGATCGGTTGACCGTCGGCAAAACCGTCATCCAGTTGGCCATTGGCATGAAAGCGCATCAGGTACGTGGATGCCGACGTGACAGCGAGCAAGACAAAGCTGCCGTTATCATAAAAATGAGCACCTGTGGGTTCCAGCGCCTCTCCGTCCCGTTCAGGCAGCACTACTGTTTCAGCATCATGGTTTTCCCCGATATCAGAAATCGGCTTTCCCGTCGCTGAATCGAATGATGCAAGTAGCGTGGTCGTGTCAATAATCTCCGTATTTTCGTTATCAATCAAAAAACTTTGGAAGACGACTCGGATACGCTTACCGATTACCGCGCCACGTGGCAGGCCGATGTTGTCAGCTAATCTGTTCTGGGCAGTATTGGATTGCACACATGGCAACGTCGACGATCCTGCCGGCCTGAGTGAATCGTTGAACATAGGCAGTGGAATGACGATGCCGTTGTCACCGAATTCAGGCAGTGGCGTGAAGTCCTCTGCGAAGCGGCTGATACCAATGTAACTGCGATAGCGGGCGAATTTCGCAACTGGGTGGACAGGTAGGGAGAACCCCAATATACCTGCATTAACGGCGGTACGGCTGACAGTGAAGTCATAGTTGGAGGTCGAGACAGGGCATGCAACGCGATGGACAGGAGCGGCTTCTGTGGGTGTGCCATCAGGCGTTAATCGGCCGAAATAGAAGCCGGTTTGTTCCGCCGGAAGTTCGGCGACGGCGGCATGGCCGTAATAGACCATGCTGCCATCGGGCTCGGTATAACAGCTGAGAGGCTCGAATTCCCGGTGGCCAATCGGCAAGGTCAAGGGCGCGATACCGTTATCGCCAAACGTTGGGTCGAGTACGCCAGCCCGGTGAGTGTGCAGGTTCATTGCTAAACTCCGAATAGTTTGAGGTGCCGCTTAAAATTAAGCGGCACTTCAGTTATTCGTAACTCGCACATCTGCTAGTTTTTTATACCTGCCTGGGCCATAAGTAATCAGCGGTCACCATACATCCAGCGCATCAACGAATGCCGCCCAGCAATCCCCAGTTTGATCGCCGCCCGTCGCAGGTAGCTTTCCACCGTATTCACTTTCAACGCTAGCCGTTCGGCCTGCTCCGGCGCAGTATGCCCGGCCAGCAGGCCCAGGCACACCTGGCACTCACGCTCGGACAGTTTCAGCCCCGACTGCGCCAGGCGGTCTAGAAAGCGCTGCTGCAGGCTCTCTGGCGCACTGCGCTCAGGGCCAGGCTTCAAGGCAGCGATGTGTTTTTCGAGCATCGGCAGCAGCAGCGGCGAGATGTCATCCAGCCGGCTACGCTCGTGCGCCGAAAAGCTGTACGTAGCGCCACCGCGCAGAACCTGGATCTCAAACCGTGAATCGCCCTTGCGGCGAATCAAATGCAGGCGCGACGGGTCGTTGAAGCCGGCTTCCAGGCACTGATCTGAAGAAAACACCGTTTCATCGATCAACGCTGCATCCGTATTGGCTGCGGGCAGTTGCCGTATCTGGGTGGCATCGATACTCAGATGCGCGTGGATCAGGTCGTGCAACATACGTGGGAACTGGCGGCTGCCGGTGCTGGCAATCACTTTGCCGATCTGCGGGTAGAGCAAGTGCGAATTCATCGTGTCATCCCTGAGGTTGCGAGGTGCAGACTCCCACCGAATTGCCGGCCTGCATCCTGGGCCTGTGGCGGGAGGTGGTTCATATCCTAGTACAACGAATGAGTGACCGTTAAATGAAGTTGGAATAGTGGCAGAATAATGGCTTCTGTGCGCGGGCATCTACTGCGGTGCGGGTTGTCGGGTATCATGCAGCCCCATCTTTTTCACGAGGCCTGCCCCATGTCCCTGAGTGCTGAACAGATCGGCGAATACCGCGCCTTTGCCGAGCAGTTGGCTGATGCCGCTGCAGCGGCGATACAGCCGTACTTTCGCGCCAGCCTGGACGTCGAGGACAAGGGGGGGCGCCTGTACGACCCGGTGACGGTGGCCGACAAGGCGGCCGAAGATGCCATGCGTGAACTGATCCAGGCCCGCTACCCGGCGCACGGCATACTGGGTGAGGAGCAGGGCGTGGCGGTTGGCAGCAGCCCGCTGACCTGGGTGCTGGACCCTATCGACGGCACGCGTGCCTTCATCACCGGCCTGCCGCTGTGGGGCACGCTGATCGCCTTGAACGATGGCACGCGCCCGGTGGTGGGTGTGATGAACCAGCCGTTCACAGGCGAGCGCTTCATCGGCACCCCGCAAGGTGCCTGGCGCAGTGGTACGCCGTTGAAGGCCCGGGCCTGCGCAGACCTGGCCTCGGCCACGTTGATGTGCACCACGCCAGACATGTTCGACACGGCTGAGCGCAAGGCAGCCTTCGAAGCGGTGGCCGGCAAGGCGCGCCTGATGCGCTACGGTGGCGACTGCTACGCCTACTGCATGCTGGCGTCGGGCTTTGTCGACGTGATCGTCGAGGCCAGCCTGCAGCCGTATGACGTGCAGGCGCTGATACCGATCATCGAAGGGGCGGGCGGGGTGATCACCGCCTGGGATGGCAGCTCGGCGCAGAACGGCGGGTGTGTGGTGGCCTGTGGTGACCCGGTGTTGCATGCGCAGGTGGTGGAGATGTTGCGTCACGCCATGTGATTGTTGTGTTTTTGCGGGCCTCTTCGCGGGCAAGCCCGCTTCTAGAGGTTCGCCACTTGTAGGAACGGGCCTGGCAACATCGCACTTTTTCTGCTTTCCGGGCTCTATGCATGGCCAGGCCGCGCCGATCCCCAGCGCCGCCGCCGATTTCGACCCGGTGCCGATGGTTGCAACCACATCTCAAATGCTCCCGCGCCTGCTGCTGGCAGGCGCACTGATCTGCCTCGGCGCTTGCACCCAGCAGCAAGGCCAGGACATTGTCAGCCAGTTCGGCAACGGCAAGCCCAGCGAGCTGTTCCAGACCAGCGTGGACCGCATGGCGACGCTGGCCATGCGCGACAACCTGCAAAGCCTGTACCTGCTGATGAACAAGCTGTACTTGCGCAACCCCAGCCAGTGGAAGATGTCTGGCTACCTGGATGCCGCCACCGCCGAGCGGCAGATCCGCCTCGCCATCGAACAGCGCCAACCCTTGGCCCAGCTTGGCAACCGCCGCGACCTGGCCGCGTTGAGCTATGCCCTGAGCCCGGAGTTTCGCGGCGACCGGGTGGGCGCGTTCATCTACGCCATCGGCAGCATGCTGGTCACCGCGCACGGGGGGCGTACCGAGTTCTACATGACCGACACCATCGACCCGCTGTTCGTCAACAACGCGGCGCGCAACATCGAGAAGGCCACCTGGATGCTGAGCCAGCGTCAGGACGCCAACGGTGTGTTGCTGCTGTTCTCCAACGAGATATCGGAAGAGGGCAGCAACCTGAGTTTTGCGGTGGAGTTCGGCAAGATCGTGGCCCGGCTGGATTTGCTGGCGCAGTTGCTGGATGAGCGTTACCGGCGCATTGGGCTCAATTATGCGCAGAGCTTGTTATTGATGAACTTCTTGCCGGTGCAATAGCCTGCACACCCGCACAATTGCGTATCGCGGTCGTTGTTGTAGGAGCTGGCTTGCCTGCGATCGGCTGCGCAGCAGTCGTAAAGTCGGTATTAGCGCAGTGCCAGACGGAATGCGGATACAGGGTTTACGACTGCTTCGCAGCCGATCGCAGGCAAGCCAGCTCCTACATGCCAAGCCCAGGCAGGCGTTGCGGTGCCTTCAAAGCAGCGCCTGTATCGCTCGACGATAACGCTGCCCTGCCAGGCTCATGCTGTTGTTGTGCGTGGCCCCCGGCACCAGCAGCAAGGTCTTGGGTTCCTGCGCGGCCTCGAACAGCTGCTGGCTAAAGCGCGGCGGCACGAAGCGGTCGTCCAGGCCGTGCACCAGCAACAGCGGCAGGCCGACGTCCTTGATCTTGTCCAGCGAATCGAATTTCTGCGACAGCAACCAACGCACCGGTAGCGTGGTGTCGGCCACTGCGGCAGCGACATCGCCAAGGGAGGTGAAGGTCGATTCGAGGATCAGCCCGCGTGCCGGCGCTTGGGCACCGTTTTTCTGCGCCTGGCGGGCCAGCTCGGAAGCCAGCTCGACCGCCACTGCGCCGCCCAGGGAGTGGCCGAATATCAGGCGCTTGTCGGCATCCGGTTGCAGCTGGGCAAAGCGCTCCCAGGCAATTCGCGCGTCTTCATATACCGTTGCCTCGGACGGCAGGTCGCCACGGCTCTGGCCAAACCCGCGGTAATCCACGGCCAGCACCGAATAGCCCATGGCATGCAGCTGCTCGATGCGGAACAGCTGGCCGGTGAGGTTCCAGCGCACACCGTGCAGGTACAGGATGGCCGGCGCATCAGCGCGCCGGGCGGGCCACCACCAGGCGTGCAGGCTCTGGTTGTCGGCGAAACTGCGCGGGCGCAGGTCCAGTTCCTGCACGCCGCTGGGCAGGCCACGGAACCAGCTGGCCTGGCCGGGCTCGATGCGAAATACCAGCTCGCGCTCTTTATGCTCCAACACGGCGCAACCGGAAGGCAGGCCGATGACCAGCAAGCTGGCGCACAGCCAGGTGAGCCAGCGACGGCGCAGGTGGGTAATGAATAGGCTAGGCATGTGGGGTTTTTTAACAGATGCCTAAGGCTTGATGTCGGAAAAGTTACCGAACGGAGGAGGCGGGATTGTTACGAGAGGTTAAGCAACGGGGCCGCAGCGCGGCCCCGTTGACGGCTCAGCTTGCCCGAGCAGCACTCAAGGCGCCGGCGCGGGTAATGCGCAGGGCCACCAGGCTGCCCAGCACGATCAGCGCGGCCAGCGAGTACAGCGCAGCGTCGGTCGAGCCGGTCTGGTCCTTGATGAAACCGACCAGATACGGGCTGAGGAACCCGGCCATCTGCCCCACCGAGTTGATGATCGCCAGGCCGGCAACGGCGGCACTGGCACTCAGCAGCGCCGTCGGCATCGGCCAGAACATCGGCAGGCCGGTGAGGGCGCCCATGGTGGCGATGGACAGGCCGAGGATGGCGATGGTCGGGTTGGCGGCGAAGTTGACCGCGATCAGCAGGCCCAGGGCGCCCATCAGCATCGGTACTACCAAGTGCCAGCGGCGCTCGTTGCGCAGGTCTGCCGAGCGGCCGCAGAGGATCATGAACACACCCGCCAGCAAATACGGAATGGCGCTGAGCCAGCCGATCAGCAACGGGTTGTCGAAGCCCATGCTCTTGATGATCGACGGCAGCCAGAAGTTGATCGCGTACACGCCGCTCTGGATGCAGAAGTAGATAAAGCCGAAGGTCCAGATCAGCGGGTTGGTCAGCACGGCCAGCACGCCGTCACCACGGGTGGCGGGTTTGCTGGCGGCGTCGGCCTTGAGGTCGGCCTCGATCAGCTGGCGTTCGGCTGGGCTCAGCCAGGCGGCTTTCTGGTAACCATCACTGAGCATGCCAAAGGCCAGCACGCCCAGCGCAACCGTCGGCAAACCCTGGATCAGGAACATCCACTGCCAGCCGGCCAGGCCATGCTGGCCTGCTGCGAAGTGCTCGAGGATCCAGCCGGAGAACGGCCCACCGAGCAGGCCCGACACCGGGATCGCCGACATGAACAACGCCATGATGCGGCCACGGCGGTCTGCCGGGAACCAGCGCGAGAGGTACAGCACCACGCCGGGGAAGAACCCGGCCTCGGCCGCGCCGGTGAGCAAACGCAGGGTGTAGAACTCGGTGGGTGTGGTGACGAACAGCAGGCAGGTCGAAAGGCTGCCCCAGGCGATCATCATTGCCGCAATCCAGCGCCGCGGGCCGAAGCGGTTGAGCGCCAGGTTGCTCGGCAGGCCGCAGAGCACGTAGCCGATGAAGAAAATCCCGGCGCCGAGGCCGTAGACGGTTTCGCTGAATTTGAGCGCGTCGAGCATCTGCAGCTTGGCGAAGCCGACGTTGACGCGGTCCAGGTAGTTGAAGAGGTAGCAGATGAAAATGAACGGGATCAGCCGCAAGGTGATGCGCCGGTAGAGCGCGTTGCGGGTGATGTCCGTGCCTTGGTCAGGGGCGGGGCTGTGTGCCATGATCGGGTTCTCTGTTGTTATGGTTGTCGCCGCGTCGCCTGTGCCGGCGCTCGCCCTGACGAGTCTCGGGGAGTGCGACGCGCCTGTCTTTGTGCTTTTGCACAGCCATGGGCCTGGCCTGCTGTGCCGAGGTACAAAGCCTACCACCCACAAGGATCGCTGAATGTTCGAACTCGACCATGACCTGGCGCAGGATATCGTTGATCGGGCGATGGCCATCCTGCCGTGCAACGTCAATGTCATGGACAGCCAAGGGCTGATCCTGGGCAGTGGCGAGCCGGAGCGCATCAATACCCGCCACGAAGGTGCGCAGCTGGTCCTGGCCAATGGCCGCATCGTCGAACTGGACGTGGACGCCGCCAAATGCCTGAAAGGCGTGCAACCGGGGGTCAACCTGCCGCTGATGCTCGATGGCAGGCTGATCGGCGTGCTCGGGCTGACCGGCGACCCGCAGCAGATGCGCACCTATGGCGAGCTGGTGCGCATGACCGCCGAAATGCTGCTTGCGCAGCGCCACTTGCAGGTTGAACAGCAATGGCGGCGCCAACGTTGTGACGACCTGCTGGCCCTGCTGTTGGGCGGCACGGGTGACTCGCCACGGCTGCTGGATGAAGCGCAGCAGCTAGGCTTGAAGCCGCAGTTGCCGCGCATTCCGTGTTTGTTCGAACTGTACGCAGGCCCTCCCGCCGAAGCGTTGGCGGCCTGGTTGCTGAGCCGCTACCCGGACAGCTGGTGCGTGAGCCCCGCGCGGGATTCACTGCTGTGGTGCCGCCCGGCCGGGGTGGTGCTGGACGAAGAGCGCTTGTTCGAACGCGTGCAGCGCGCTGGCTGGGAGATCGAGCGCCTGGCGCTGGGCAGCCCTGCGCAGAGCCTGGAACAATTGCGCCGTGGCTACCGACGTGTTCGCGACTTGCTGGCCTATGGCCGTGAAGTGTTGCCCAACGAGCAGCTGCTGAGCCTTGCCCGCTACCGCCTGCCGGCCTTGCTGTGGCGCCATCGCAACGAAGATGCGCTGGATGAGCTGCTGGAACCGCTGCACCGTATTCGCGCCAAGGATGCTACCGGGCAATTGCTCGCGACCTTGCGCGCCTGGTGTGCCCACGATGGCCAGAGCCAGGCCTGTGCCGATGCCCTGGGCATCCACCGCAACAGCTTGCGCTACCGCCTGGAGCGCATTGCCGAGCTGGGTGAAGTGGACCCTCTGCGCATGGAAGGCATGTTGAGCCTGTACCTGGGCTTGCAGCTGTTGCCTGCCGATTGACTGCCGGCAAAGGCATTTGCCCAAACAACCCGTCGGCCCTTTTGTGCATCCGACCGAGGCCCTTGCGCGGCGCAGCTGTCAGCATGCCGGTCATCTGGACAGGAGAATCCCCATGAAGATCGTCATCGCCCCCGACTCGTTCAAGGACAGCCTCGACGCTGCCGGCGTCGCCCGTGCCATCGCTGCCGGCCTGGCCGACGCGTTGCCTGCTGCCGAACTGGTCGAGTGCCCCATGGCCGATGGCGGCGAAGGCACCATGGAGGCGATTGTTGCCGCCAGCCACGGCGAACTGCGCCGCCTGAACGTGCGCGGGCCGCTGGGGCAACGTGTCGAGGCCGGCTGGGGTTGGCTGGCCGAGAGCCGCACGGCGATCATCGAGATGGCCCAGGCCAGCGGCATTCAGCTGGTGCCGAGTGCGCAGCGTGATGCCTGCCGCAGCACCACCTGGGGCACTGGCGAGCTGATCGCGGCTGCGCTTGCTGCGGGTGCGCAGCGTATCGTGCTGGCGATTGGTGGCAGCGCCACCAACGACGGCGGCAGCGGCATGTTGCGGGCCTTGGGCCTGCGCTTGCTGGATGCCGATGGCCAGGCGCTGGAAGAGGGTGGGCTGGCCTTGGCCGGTTTGGGGCGCATCGATGCCAGCGGCCTCGACCCGCGCTTGGCGCAGGTGCAGGTCGAAGTGGCGGCCGACGTCGACAATCCGCTGTGTGGGCCCAATGGTGCCTCGGCGATTTTTGGCCCGCAAAAAGGCGCCAGCCCGGAGCAGGTGCAGGCGCTGGATCAAGCGTTGGGGCACTTCGCTGACCACTGCGCGAAGGTGCTGGGCAACGATGTGCGTGAACAGCCAGGCAGCGGCGCAGCCGGCGGCATGGGCTTTGCGGCCAAGGCCTTCATGGGCGCGCAATTCCGCCCGGGGGTTGAAGTGGTGGCCGAGCTGGCCGGCCTCGATGCGCTGGTACAAGGGGCCGACCTGGTGATCACCGGCGAAGGGCGCTTCGACGCCCAGACCTTGCGGGGCAAGACACCGATGGGCGTGGCGCGGGTCGCCAAGCGCCACGGCGTGCCAGTGGTGGTGCTGGCAGGCACGTTAGGTGAGGGGTATCAGCAGCTGTATGCACACGGTATCGATGCGGCGTTTGCCCTGGCCAGCGGGCCGATGACCCTGGAGCAGGCGTGTGCCGATGCCGCGCAGTTGCTGCAGGCACGGGCCGGTGATATCGGCCGGGTTTGGCGTTGTGCTGGCAAGCCTTGACCGAGTTGGGATTTGGGGGGCTGCAACGCAGCCCCTAGGCCTCCGGCTCTATTTGCTGCAACCCAGATCGCGATTTGCCTGGCTGAGCCATCAACAAGCCCAGCGCAAGCAACCCCGCTGCAGCGCCCGCCAACGGCAGGTAAGCCAGCCCAACCCGTTCAATCATCCAGCCCCCCAGCGCACCCCCTAGCGCCGTGCCGAGGTTGAATGCCGCGATGCTCAACCCAGATGCCACACCGGTAGCATGGGGTGCCAACTGCTTCGCAAACCCAAGCAGGCGCAGGGTCGACAAGGTGACGATGGCAAAGAAGACTGCTCCCAGCACGCCAACCAGCAGCACCACCGCCCACGCGTGTTCACGGCCCAGGTAAAGCAGCGCCAGGTTGGCAGCCAGCAACCCCAGGGCTATTTTCAGGCAGCGCCCGGCCTCGAAGCGGTCCGCCAGCTGGCCAGCCAGCATGTTGCCGAGCATGGTCGCCGCACCGAACATCAACATTGCGAGGCTCAACAACCTCACGCCCCCTTGCGTCACCTGCAGCAGAAACGGTGACACATAAGTCAGGAACGAAAAGGTTGCCACGCTCACCAGCATGGCGATGCCGGCAGCCGCCATTAGCGGCCGTTGCATCAGCGCAGCCACGCCTGCCAGACGGCCGCCAGCGGGCAGTGGCGCTGCCGCTTGCCGGGGCATCAGGCGCAGCAGCCCAAGCAAACTGAGCAAGCCCAGCACGCCCAGCGCGGCGAAGATGGCCCGCCACGACCACAGGCTGCCGAGCAACGTCCCCAGTGGCACACCCAGAGCCAGCGCCAGGGTCAGCCCCAGCCACACCAGCGACAAGGCGCGGCCTGCGCGGGGCGCGTCGACCAGTTTGACCGCCACGTCGGCCGCGATTGCCATGAAAACGCCATGCGCCAGGCCGATGACGAAGCGGACAAGGTTCACCGTCCATAACTGCTCGGCCCAGGCGAACGCCAGGCTGCCGACGGCCAGCACGGCCAAGGTCAGCGACAGTGAAGTACGGTCTCGCCAGTTGAGCAGCAAAGCGGTCAGCAGTGGCGCGCCGATGGCCGCGCCCAAGGCATAGGCAGCGATGGCCGAGCCGACGGCGGTGGTCGAAGTACCCAAGTCTTCGGCCATGGCCGAAACCAGCCCTGCCACCACGAACTCCGAAAGCCCGAAGGTGAAGGTACACAGGGAAAACACATAGATGACGGTTGGCATGGGGTGAACGTAATCCTTACAGGTTCAAGGGCACTGTCGCCACGTGTTGGCGTCGAGGCTCACGCGCAGCGCCAATTCCATGGCCTGATCGCGATTGAGCCGCGGGTCGACCTGGCTCACATAGCGCCGGGCAAGGTCAGCGGGTTGCAGGCCAGCGGCGCCCCCCAGGCATTCGGTGACGTCGTCACCGCTGGCTTCCAGGTGCAAACCGCCAAGGGCCGAACCATGCCGGGCATGCACGGCGAACGCGCCGGCGACCTCTGCGAGGATGTCGTCGAAGGCGCGGGTCTTGGTGCCGCAGGGCAGGGTGCGGGTGTTGCCGTGCATCGGGTCGCACAGCCACAGCACCTGTGCACCGGTTGCCTGAACGGTTTCGATCAGCGGCCCCAGGTGGTCTTGCAGGTGGGCAGCGCCCAGGCGGTGGATCAGCGTCAGCCGGCCAGGTTCGTTGGTGGGGTTGAGCCGTGCAATCAATCGCTGTAGCTGCTCGGGGTCGGTATCAATACCTACCTTCACCGCCACCGGGTTGGCCAGGCCGCGCAGGTACTCGACATGTGCGCCGTCGGGTTGTGCGGTACGCAGGCCGATCCAAGGGAGGTGGGTGCCCAGGTTGAACCAGTCGCCATCGCTGTGTTGCCGCGTCAGCGCCTGTTCGTATTCCAGCAACAGGGCTTCGTGGGACACGTACAGCTCACGGTGCAGGAATTCGCCCGGCTGGGAGCCTGCCAGGGTGCGCATGAAACGCAGGGTGCCATGGACTTCTGCCAACAGCGGGCGAAGCCGCTGGTGATCCTGCGCCTGTGCGAGCCAGTCGAGCGGCCAGCAGTCGGCAAGCAACAGGTTGTCGATGCCCTGCGCCTGCAGCGTGTGCAGGTGTTGCAGGGTCAGCGCCGAGTGGGCATGCGCCTGCAACAGGCGCTGCGGGTCAGGCCGACGCGCCTCAGGGCTGAAGGAATACTGGTTGACGATGTCGCCGCGATACACCGGCAGGCTCACGCCATCACGCCGCTCGATATCACTGGAGCGAGGTTTTGCATATTGCCCGGCGAGGCGACCAAGCTGCACGATCGGCAGTTGCAGGCCGTGCATCAGTACCTGGCTCATCTGCTGCAGCAGCGCCACTTGCCGCGTGCTTTGCGCAAGATCGTTGTGTTCGAAGCGCTCGGCGCAGTCCCCCAGTTGCAGGACGAACCGCTTGCCCTGTTGGGCCTGCGCGAGCAACGCCTTGAGCTGCAGGATGCGCTCCGCGCCCAACAGCGGCGGGCGCAGGGCAAGCGCGTCGAGTGCCAGGCGCAAAGCGTGCGGGTCGTCATAGCAGGGTTGTTGCAGGGCAGTGCAGCTGCGCCATGAATTGATCGTCCAGGTTGCCTGGGCGTCCGCCACTGCGGCGGTGGGGGTCAGCATGGTGTGTCTCTCCTGAGAGGTACTTCGCTTGATCTGCCTGGGGAGCAGGTGGCGGCGATAGTGCGCAGGGCGGACACGGCTTGGGAAATACATTAAATATCTTTGTCTGATATCTCACCGGGTTTGCGAGGTGAATCGACACGCAAGACCAGAAAATACCCACGTACCGATCGGAATTAACCCGGTGTGAGTGTTGAATAATACTTTTGAACTATCACCGCCGGGTTCAAATAAGTATTTTACTTGGGCCGGGCGCTCGCCAATTCTCTGCGCTGTTTATTCGAGAGGGCGAGTCGATGTTAGTTCACAGCGACCAGGATTACGGCGTACTGAAAGACGCGGAACGCGAGCTTCAGCTGCAGGCGGGGCACATTCCCGACGCCGCGTTTTATGCACGCAAGTTGCAAGCAGTATGGACGCGAGCACAACACAGCGCCCACTACGCACACATAGGTCAATACAGTTACAGCGCGTTCAAGCAATTGCCACCGACGGCCAAGGGCTTACTCAAAAGCCAGCCGCTGAACTTCTGCACGGTCGAACTTGGCGAGGCAGCGAAGTATTACGCTACCACCGGCACCACCGGCGAGCCGACGCCGACGCCGCGGTTGAAAGAGGACATCATCTGGAACGCCGTCAGCGTCGCCAGCCACTGGCGCGCCGTGCTGCGCCCCGGTGCGCGGGTGGCCAACCTGATGCCATCGGACATCGTCCCGGTCGGCGACCTGATCGCCAACGTCTGCGAATACCTGGACGTTTCCCACGTGCGCCTTTACCCGTTCACCACCGGTATTACCGACTGGGAGCGGGTGTGCAAAACCTTCGATACCTATAAGCCGACGGTACTGTTCATCGCCCCCGGCGTACTGGTGCAACTGACCCGCTACCTGAAACAGCGTGAACTGCTGCAGACGATCGCGGGCTCCGTGCGCGCGATCATGTTGCTTGGCGAGGTCAACACCCAGCCGTTGCGTGAGCGCCTGGCGCGATGGTGGCAGTGCGAGGTGTTCGACGCCAGCTACGGCAGTACCGAAACCGGTACCCTCGCGGCAGTGGGCGAAGACCTGCACATGCGCCTGGCCACCGCCACCAATTATTTCGAGCTGCTGCTGCCCGATGGCCGTCTGGTTACCCCGGCCGAAGGCCTGACGGGCCGGCTGGTGGTGACGCCGCTCAACCTGTATGCCCGGCCGCTGTTGCGCCTGGATACCGGCGACAGCGTGACCATCACCGCACCCTGGGAGCCGGGCCGGGCCAGCCCGGGCCTGCTGATCAACGGGCGCGACAGCGACAGCATCGTGGTTGGCGGCGTACCCTTGGAAATTCGCGCAGTCGAGGAGGTGGTATACGGCGCTTGCGATGCCACCGGCTATGTCATCGAAGTGGATCGCCAAAGCGACAGTGCTGCGCTGATTCTGGAGCGCGATGTGGGTTGGGACATCACCCAGGAAGCGCAGTTGCAGGCCGATTTGCTGGAGCGGTCCGAGCAGCACATGGGGCTGCGCTGGAGCCGGGTGCTGTTCGTCAACAACCTGTCGGCGCTGAACAAGAGCGGTGCGTCGCAAAAGAGCTGGAAGAAGACCAACCTGCGCTTTGTCGGTGGCCAGCAATGATGCCACCGCGTTTTCCCCAAGGGCAGGGCCTGGGCAACGGCCAGCCGGATTTGTGGTGCACCTATGCTGCGATACGCACCTTGGCATGGGTCGAACGGCTGGACCAGGCCGACGCCCCGGCACTGCAGGCGTACATCCAGTCACGGCGCAACCGTGACGGCGGCTTTGCCTGGAGCAAGGGCATGCCTTCCGATGCCTGGGCCACCTTCTACTGCACCGAAACACTGCACGACCTGGGCGTTGCAGTGGAACGCCGCGACGAGACGGCGGCGTGGCTGCATACGCTGTTCGACGGCGACGCCTACGCCATGTGCCCCGGGCAGACGGCCGACGTCTGGGCCAGCCACTATGCGCTGCGAACCTTGATCGAAGTTTGCCAGGGCCGGGTGCTGGACACCGAGCACCTGTACGCCTGGCTGGAGGGCCTGCAATGTGCCAATGGCGGCCTCAGCTGGTCCGCCGAGTTTGCCCGGCGCAACCTCGCCGATACCCGCGCCTGCTTCTACGGTGTGATGGCCGCCCGCGCGCTGCAACGCCAAGGCTTGCCGGCACCCCAATGGGACCTGCCACGGTTGATCGGCTGGTTGCAGGCGCAGCAGATGGATTGTGGCGGCTTCCGCTTCAGCGAAACGGCAGAAGTACCTTGCCTGTGGGCGACCTATCGCGCCACGGCCAGCCTCGCGGCCCTGCAGGCGCAGCCACTGGGCCGCCGCCGCTGCGCGGAATGGATCGACAGCTTGCGCGGCCCCACCGGCGCCTTCGTGCGCTGGGCAGGTTATGACGGTGAGGATGTCTGGGCAGCGTTCTGTGCCGTAGGGTCACTGAAGGCCATGGGTGAGCCGGTGGCGCAGCTGGCTGACGAGGTGGCTGCCTTCGTTGCAACCTTGTCGATGCCCCAGGGCGGCTACACCTATCGCTTGGCTGACACCGCGCACGACGTGCTCACCACTGCGGCTGCGCTGCTGGGTGAAAGTCTGCCGGCGGCGCAGCGCGATGGCGCCTTGCGCTGGATCGAAGGCTGCCAGATGCCCAACGAGCCCGGGATCATGTACATGCCCGGCCGGGGCGCCGAGGTGCGCTGCACCAATTGGGGCCTGGCCGCCGGTGCCTTCGTTGGCCAGCCGGGGCCGCGCCAGGCAATCGGCCACTGGCTGGCCTCGTTGCAGAACCCCGACGGCGGTTTCGGCTTCTGGGAGGGGCGCGGTTCGGACATGGTGTCTACCGCCTCGGCCGTGTCGATCCTACGCCAGTTGGGCGACAACAGCGGTGTCGATCGGGAGGCTCTCGAAAGCTACGTGGCCAGCTGCCGGCAGGTGCAGGGTTATGCCTCGTTCCCGCGTGGCGAAACTTCCTTGCGCGCCGGGCTGCAGGCATTGGCGTGCCTCGCCTACATTGGCCACGACGTCACGCAGGCAGCCACCGAGCTACTGGCCGCCCACAAGGTGCGGCAGGGTGGTTTCGCCAACCAGGGCCAGCGCATTCCCGACCTGCTGAGCACCTACCAGGCCGTGGCACTGGCCGCTGACCTCGGCCTGACGGTGGACCTGCCGCATTTGCGGTACTTCCTCGACAAGGTCTGCGGCCCCGCAGGCCACGCCTGGTCACCGTTGTTCCTGCAAGGGGTCGATGCCTTGTCGGCCTGCCTGGGCCGCCTGCTCGAAGCCTTTGCCGAGGGCCGGCAGCAATGCCTGCCCAGTTTGCAGTTGTCGTAAGGACCTGACATGCCAACCCTCAATGTTTCCAGCGCAGCGCTGCAACCGCTGGCGCGCAAGCGCCTGGCCCTGGCCTTTACCCGGCTGCTCAAAGCCCTTGGCGCAGAGACTGCTCACTGCATGGTGTTCTTCAACCCGTTGCCGGAGGCGTGCGTGTTCAGCGCCGGCATGCCGATGCCGATCACCGACCACGATGGCTTGCCGGCGCAGTTTCATGTGCGCATTACCCTGGCTGCGGCGCGCGACCGGCTGGCCCACCAGGCGTTGGCCGAAGGGCTGCACGCCTGCCTGCGCACGCACTACCCGAACGCCTTCATCTACTTGCATTTCGACCCGATCCTGCCCGAGCACGTGTTCTTCAGTGCCGGCGCGGAATTGATCAACGCTGCCCACCCACAAGGAAAGACCGGCTCGTGAACGACCTCAGCATTGAACAGCGCATTCGTCAGACCCTCGCCCAGCTGCTTGGCGATGAGGTCGAGGCCATCGACAAGCGCGACAGCTTCCGCGACTTCCTTGGCGAGCGCTTCGACAGCCTGATGGCCGTCGAGGTGATTACCGCCATCGAGGGCTGTTTCGACATCGAGGTGGATTACCTCAGCGACGATGTGCGCTTCTGGTTTGAAACCCTGGAAAAAATGGAGCAATTCGTCGGCCAGAAACTGGAAGATCAACTGACCCTGCAGGCCACCGAGTGAGCGCCGAACATCTGTTTACCACCTCCGGCTCCACCGGCGCGCCGCGCCAGTGGCTGCGCAGCGTGGCGCAGATGGAGCGCGAGGCAGCCTTGATCCTTGGCCGCTGGGCGCCGGATGCACGGGAGATTTTCGCCTTTGCGCCGGCCAGCCACAGCTACGGGATGATCCTCGGTGATGTCGGTGCGCGGGTGTTGAACGCGCACCTGCACACCTGCTCGCTGGAGCAGCAACGGCTGCCTGCCCTGGATGGCGAGGGGCCGTGCGTGATCCTCGCCATTGCCAGTACCTGGCGTGTGCTGCCGGCGCTGCTGGCCAAGCGCTCTGCGCGCCGTGCGGTGCTGGTGGTGCACAGCGCCTCGTTGCTGCCACCGGGCGCCCTGGCCACTGTGCAGCGCCATGCCGGGCCACGCGTGCGCTTTGTCGAACTGCTGGGCTCCACCGAAACCGGCGCCATGGCTTACCGCGAGCTGCAGGCACATAGCAGCCCGGAGCAGGCCTGGACGCTGCTCGACGATGTCACGTTGCTGAGCACGCCAGGCCAACCGCGTGCACTCGAAGTGGCCAGCCCGCGCATCGCTCGCGAGCACGGCCAACCGCGGCCTGCGGCCACGTACTGCTGCGATGACCAGGTGCTGGCCCTGGATGCACGCCGCTTCACGTGGCTGGGCCGGGCGAGCAGCCTGATCAAGGTCAACGGCCTGCGTGTCGATCTGGCTCGCCTGACCCGCGACCTTGGCCAGCAGCTGAACTGCCCGACGCTGGCCTGCGTGGCGGTGCGTGATGCGCTGCGCGGCGAAGCGTTCGAAGTGCTGTTCAGCTCCGTCACGCTCAGCGAACGCGCGGTACTGGATGCGTTCAGGCAACTGCCCCCAGGCCATCCACGGCCCGTTGCCGTGCGCCGCGTCAGCGACCTGCCTTTATCCGCCACCGGCAAGCCAATGCCGTGGGCAGCCTCAACTTTTGTCAAGGAATACACCCATGACCCACGCTAATACCCAGGACACCATCACCCAGTACCTCAGCAACTGCGGCGCCGATGCCAGCCGCGGGCGCGAGCAGCCCGAATACCTTGGGCTGAGCCTGCGCAAGCGCCACGAATTGCTGCAGCGCAACCCCGCGCTGGCGGCCGACTGGGCGGCCCAGTACGGCCAATGGTCGGTGCATGCCGACAGCCACTACCGTTGCCTGACCAGCACCCGCGAAGCCCTGGCGCCGTGGTACCGCCTGGGCGTCAAGGACACCGTCGACGTCGCCGGCCTGCCGACCCGCCTGGGCCTGCGCAGTTACCGCCACTACCCGCAGCGCAGTGCCGAGGCGCTGACCTTCCTCGACCCGCGCATCGCCCTGACCAGCAAGGTTGCCACCACCGAGCTGAACATCGCCTTCGGCGCCGGCTGCCGTAACCCGCATTTCCCGAGCATCGACCCGTCCGGCTCCAGCACGGGGTCTGCGGTTTCGGTGGCGGCGGGCCTGTGTGATATCTCGCTGGGCACCGACGTGCTGGGCTCGGTACGCTGGCCGGCCTCGCACTGCGGCATGGTCGGCCTGCGCATGACCCAGAAGGCCGAAAGACTGGCTGGGGTGTTCCCGTTGTCGCCACGCATGGATGCACTGGGCTGGGTCACCCGCAGCGCAGACGATCTCGATGTGCTGTTCCCGCTGCTGGGGCTGGAGCCGCTGCTCGGCCAGCAACAACCCCTCAAGGACCGCTACCAGGTCGCCATCCTGGAACACGCGCTGGACCCGACGCTGACCAGCCCGGCAATGCTCGACATGCTCGGCCAGGCGCGTAGCGCGCTGGCAGACCTGGGCATGGCGCCCGGTGAAGTCGCCATGCCCGAGCTCTGGGCCTGCCGCGGTGACGCCTGGCAACTGTGTGCGCGTGATGCCTGGCTGGCTTCGGCGGCTTGGGCGCGGCGCTTCGACTGCGAGCTGCACTGGTCCACGCTGAGCGCACTGAAGGTAGGCGAGGGCGTCAGCGACAGCGACTACCAGCGCATCCACCAGCGCATGGACACCCTTCGCGGCGGTATCGACGCCTGGTTCGACCAGGCCCAGGTGGACTTCGTGGTGTTCCCCATGGACCCTAACCGGCCGTTCGACCGACGCAACCCGCAGCCAGGCGACTCGACCATTCCGTCGCCGGCCGAACCTGGCTATGAGCAGAAAATCAGCTTCACCCCGCTGGCCAGCTTCAGCGGCCTGCCGGCCATCACCGTGCCGGTCTGCCTGAGCGCCGACGGTAAAGCGCCGCTGGCCGTGCAGATCATGGGCCGTCGCGACAGCGAGCGGCAGCTGCTGGACATCGCCAAGCGCCTGCAAGCCGTCACCGGCCTGCTGCCAACCCGCCGTCTTCAGGTTTAAGGAGCGCAGCATGTGCGGAATCACAGGCTGGGTGGACTACACCCGCGACCTGGCCCAGGCCACCGCGGCGCTCAGCGCCATGACCGATACCCTGGCCCTGCGCGGGCCGGATGCCAGCGGCAGCTGGCTGCATCGCAATGCCCTGCTGGGCCACCGGCGCCTGGCGATCATCGACCTTGGCGGCGGCGTTCAGCCGATGACCTACCGCTGTGCCGGCGGCGAGGAAATCGCCCTGATCTACACCGGCGAGGTCTACAACCACAACGCACTGCGTGAGCAGCTACAGAAGGCCGGCCACCAATTCCATACCCGCAGCGACACCGAAGTGGTGCTGCATGCCTACCTGGAGTGGGGGGATCAGTGCTGCGAGCACCTGAGTGGCATGTTCGCCTTCGCCGTGTTCGACGGGCGTGACGGGCACTTCCTGCTGGTGCGTGACCGCCTGGGGGTCAAGCCGCTGTACTACGCCCGCCATCAGCAGGGGCTGCTGTTCGGGTCGGAGGCCAAGGCCATTCTGGCGCACCCGGAATTCACCAGCGCGCTGGATGTGGTCGGCCTCGTTGACGACCTGAGCCTGTCTCGCGGCACCGTGCGCACAGCCCTGCGCGGGGTCAGCGAACTGCCACCAGGGCATCGGTTGTCCTGGCGGCCCAACGGGCAACCGAAGCTCAGCCGCTACTGGCAGTTGCAGCGGCGCGAGCATGCGGATGATCTGGCCACCACCGTGGCGCGCACCCGGGAGCTGCTCGGTAACGCGCTGGGCGAGCAGTTGCATGCCGACGTGCCGGTCTGCTCGCTGCTGTCTGGCGGGCTGGATTCGACCATCCTCACCGCCATGGCGCAGCAACGGTTGCAGGCGCAGCAGGGTGGCGCGGTCAATTCGTTCTCGGTGGACTTCGTCGGCCAGGCCGAGCAGTTCCAGAGTGACGAATTCCGCCCGGAGCGCGACCAGCCCTACGCGCTGGCGGCCGCCGAGTACATCGGCAGCCACCACCAGACCATCCTCATCGACAACCGCGAGCTGGTCGCAGCCCATGCGCGCAGAGCGGTGTACCGGGCCAATGACTCGGCGGCCACCTTCGGCGACGTGGACACCTCGCTGTACCTGCTGTTCAAGGCCATCCGCGGGCATTCCACAGTAGCCATCTCCGGCGAGGCGGCGGACGAGGTGTTTGGCGGTTACGCCTGGTTCCGCGACCCGCAGGCCATTGCGGCGCAACGCTTCCCGTGGCTTTCGCGCATGCAGTTGCTGCAGCCCGAACTGATCAACCCTGACTTCAACCGCCAGTGCAACTTCGTTGATTACCAGAGCAGTTGCTATCACCAGGCGCTGGACAGTGTCGAGCACTTGCCAGGTGACAGCCCGCAGGAACGGCGCATGCGCGAGCTGTGCCACATGCACCTGCAGCGCTGGCTGCCGATCCTGCTCGACCGCAAGGACCGCTTGAGCATGGCCGCCAGCCTGGAGGTGCGGGTGCCGTTCACCGACCATCAGCTGGTGGAGTATGTGTACAACGTGCCGTGGGCGATCAAGGGCAAGGACGGCGAAGAGAAATGGCTGCTCAAGCAGGCCTGCAAGGACATCTTGCCGCCGGCCGTATTGCAGCGGCGCAAGAGCCCGTACCCGACCTCGGCCAACCTGGCCTACGAACGGTTCCTGCGTGAGCGTGCCCGGGGCTTGCTGGCAGAGGCCGGCAGCCCGGTGTTTGCGGTGATCGACCGGGGCCGGCTGGCGGCTGAATTGCGCCAGGCGGAGGGTTATTTCAATTCGCAGCTGCGCCGCAACAACCTGGAGACGGCCCTGGCGCTGGATGCTTGGCTGCGCGAATACCGCTTAACGCTGTAGTTCGCGGTTGTCGCTACCATCCAGCATCACCGGGTTCTGGATGGTGTCGGCATAGCGCCGTGGCGCGCCCAGGTCGAGCATGGAAATGAAACTGCCCAGGGCCGGGGACGCGTTCTGGATGTTCCAGTTCATGTACAGGCCCATGGTCGGCGTAGGCTGGTCCTTGATCGGCCGGATCGGGCGGAACTGCACGCGGTCGCGCAGCGTGGAGTAGGCGATCGACTCCGGCACCAGGGCCACGCCGAAGCCGCAGGCCACCAGGCCGATCAGAGTATGGATCTGCGCCGCTTCCTGCACCACCTTGGGGTAGAAACCGGCCGATTCGCACAGGGCGATCAACTGGCTGTGGTAGCCGCTGCCCAGCGCCTGCGGGGTGAACACGAAGTCCTCTTCGGCAAAATCGCGCAGGTCGACCACCGGCTGCTGCGCCTTGGGGTGGCTGGCGGGGAGGGCCATGACGATCTGCTCGTTGAGCAGCAGCCGCGATTCGATGGTGTCCGGCGGCATCGGCAGCTTGCGCATGAAACCGATGTCCGCCTCGCCAGCCATCAACGCCTTGGCCTGTGAAGCCGAGGGCATTTCGCGGATGGTCAGCCGCACGTTCGGGTAGATTTCGCGAAATTTCTTCAGGGTATTGAGCAGTGACTCGTAGTAAGCGATGGAAATAGCGGTGATGGTCAGCTTGCCGCAGATCCCTTCAGAGACGTTGCGCGCGTACTCGATGCCTTGCTCCAGCTCCTTGAGCGTGCGGTAAGCGGTTTCCAGAAACGCCATGCCGGCCGCCGTCAGCTTGACCCCCCGCTTGTTGCGCAGGAACAGGCTGAAGCCCAGCTTCTCTTCGAGTCGGTTGATCGCCTGGCTCAGGGGTGGCTGCGCCATGTGCAGGCGGATGGCTGCCTTGTGAAAGTGCAGCTCCTCGGCCACGGCAATGAACTGCCTGAGCAAACGTGTCTCGATCATGCTTACGTTCCTTCATCGAGTCGAACGGGCGCCAGGAAGGCGTTTTCCGGCGGCCGACCCTGCAAGGCGGCCATCATAGTGCGTGACATCGCGGCGACAAAGCCTCTGCTGCCATCGCTTTTTGTAGGGCATCACGCTGGTGGCTGGCGTACATCGGCATGTGGCGGGTTTCAGGTGATATCTCGGAGATATCAAAGTTGCATGCTTTTAATATTAAGTCATTGATTTTTTTATTGTTATCGTAAAAAAGGAGAATCGGAAGGGCTCTACAATGCCAAGCACAGACCCATTCAAGAACAAAGTGGCCATCGTCACCGGTGCCGCCCAGGGCCTAGGCCTGGACTACGCCATGGCGTTGGCCGCACGCGGTGCGCGGGTGGTCATCAGCGACCTGGGCACTGACCGTTCCGGCGAAGGCCAGGACCCGGCGGCCGTCAGCGTTGCCCTCGACGCCCTGAAAGCCAAGGGGCATGACGTGGTCGCCCATGTCGGCCACCTGGAAAACGAAGAAGAATGCCGCCAGCTGGTCGAGCTGGCCATCAGCCATTTCGGTGCGCTGGACATCCTCATCCATAATGCCGGCTGGGTCGATTACCAAGGCATCGAGACCCAGGAGCAGGCGTTTCTCGAACGCGCCCTGGGTATCAGCGTGCACGCCCCGGTATGGTTGGCCAAGCACGCCTGGAAGCACCTCAAGGCCTCCGAAGCGCCGCGTATCGTGCTGACCACCTCGGACCGCGCCATGTACCAGCGCTACGCCCAGCCCGGCTTGGTTGCCTATTCGGCGGGCAAGATGGCCCAGGTGGGCATCATGAACGCACTGAGCATGGAAGGGCTGGAGCACGGCATCTTGGTCAATGCGATCTCGCCGGTGGCCAAGACCCGCATGTGGGGCGTGACCCAGCCGCCAGAAGAGCTCAAGCCAGAATGGGTGACACCGGGCGTGCTGTACCTGGCCAGCCCGCTGTGCCGGGACACCGGCTATATCCTGCGCGCCAGCAACGGCCAGTTCACCGCCACGCGTTTCAGCGAAAACAGCGGGGTCAGCTACCCGCGTGACCTGGCGCGGGTTGAAGCGTCCAGCCTGGCCGAAGTTGCCGAGCGCTGGAGCCGCATCAAGGAATGCCAATACGTGCCGATCAAGGTCGCCAACACCCGCGCCGACCTGGGCGAGAGCCCGGTGTGGGATGCGCGCACGGGCGCGCTGTATTTCGTCGATATCACCGGCGGGCGTATCCACCGGCTGCTGCCCGATGGTGAAGTCGAAAAACTGTATGAATCGGCTGCGCGCATCGGCGCCTTGGCGCTGACCGACCAAGGCAACCTGATCTTCACCGAGGACGCCAGCGTTGCCATCCTCGATGTGGCGCCGGGCAAGGTGCGCCAGTACTCGATGCCGGTGCACCACCGCCCGAGCTACCGGTTCAACGATGGCGCCTGCGACCCACACGGGCGCTTCGTCACCGGCCTGATGGACGAGGGGCCAAGCGGCAAGACCGGCGCTTTGTTCCGCTTCGACGGCGAGCTGCACGATGAGGTGATCCACGATGGCTTGTCGTTGCCTAACGGCATTACCTGGTCGGCCGACGGCCAGACGGTATTCTTCGTCGATTCCGTTGCCCGCGCGATCTACCGCGCCGAATACCTGCCCGAAGGCCGACTGGAGCAGGTCAGCCTGTTCGCCGAGACGCCGGCCGAGCTGGGGCGCCCGGACGGTATTGCGCTGGATCGTGAAGGCGGGCTGTGGGTGTGCCAGTTCAATGGCAGCTGCCTGTTGCGCTATGACCGCCACGGGCACCTGACCGACCAGGTGGTGATGCCCGTGCCGCGCCCGACCAGCGTCTGCTTCGGTGGCGATGGCATGGACACGCTGTTCATCACCACGGCTCGCGTCGGCATGTCGCCGGCAGAGCTGCGCCACTACCCGGATGCCGGTGACCTGTATGCGATCCGCCCGGAAGTGGGCGGCATCGCGCGCTACACCTTCAAGGAATAAGCGCTTGCACCTGGCTGGCCGGTAACACGGCCAGTTCGCCAAAGCGCTGGGCCGAGTCGATGTAGCGCAAGGCCGACTTGGCGTCCTTCCAGCCCACGTAACTCATCAGCGACTTCAACTCCCAGCCGTTGGCCGTGGCCCAGGTGGCAAAGCCGCGGCGCAGGGAGTGGCCGGTGTACAGCGCGGCGGGCACGCCGCCGCGTTCGAGCATGCGCCGCAGCAGGCCGACCAGGCTGTTGCTGTTGAGCGGCATGTCGCTCAGGTTGCCCCAACGGTCGAGCTTGCGAAACACCGGGCCGTGAGCGATGCCAGCGACTTCCAGCCATTGCAGGTAGGCCGTGACCGGGCACAGCGCCTTGAGTGCCGGGGTGCGGTGCTGCACGCCCAGGGCTTCACGGTCGCCCTTGCTGCGTGGCAGGAACAGGGTGATGCCGACGCCGGCCTCGGCCTGGATGTGCTCGACGCGCAGGCGCGCCAGTTCATCACCGCGAAAGCCCCGCCAGAACCCCAGCAGCAGTAGTGCGGTATCGCGCCTGGCGCGGCGCAACGCCGGCAGGTCGTGGTGCTCGCGGGCCTGCCGGGCTTCTTCTGCAAAATGTTCGACGGCAGTTTGCAGGTGTTGCAACAGCAGCGGCGCGGCCTGCTTCGGCGGCGTTGGGTGCAAGGTGCGGATGCCGCGCAGCACCTGGCGTACCAGCGGCGCCTTGGTCGGGTCGGGGAAGCCTTGGCTGATGTGCCATTGGCTTAGCGCTGCCAGGCGTTGGCGCAGGGTGCTGACCGCATGCTGTTCGGCATGGTCGGCCAGGTAGCGGGCAATGCTGTCGGCCGTGGCCGGCAGAAAGCCGCCCCAGTGCGCCTCGAAGTGCTCGATGGCGGCCTGGTAGCTGCGGCGCGTGTTGTCGCGGGTGGCGGCGCGTACGTAGCGCTCGATGTCGGTCATGGTCGGCGGTGTGGTGATAGACAGTGACACGATAAAGCTTATTGGTTTGCCTGTCCCGGCCCTTTCGCGGGGCAAGCCCGCTCCCACAGATGCGTGACTGGCAGCTCTGGTGATTGGGCCCGTGACAATGCCCGTGCAAGTGCTGTATACCTGCACCCCACCAAGGGGAGTCCGGCAACGGGCTGAGAGACCGCTGGCATTGCAGCGCGGTGACCCTTAGAACCTGATCCGGATCATGCCGGCGAAGGGATGGGACTGCCGACCTGCCTTTTTGCCGGCCTCACTGCGAGGCCGCTCGATGCACCAACGCAACGGTCTCGCTGTCACCCCCATGGAGGACAGCACCATGACCGCACGCTTCACCGAAACCCTGCGTCGCCAGAACGAGCCAACCTGGTCGGCTGCCGTTGGCCACCGCTTCGTCCGCGAACTCTGCGCCGGCACCGTGGCGGACCCGATCATGGTTCGCTACCTGGTCCAGGACCATCGCTTTCTCGACAGCTTCCTGACCCTGCTGGGCGCTGCCATTGCCAGCGCCGACACCTTCGAGGCGCGCCTGCGTTTCGGCCGCTTCGCCGGGATGATCTCCAGCGACGAAAACACATACTTCCTACGTGCTTTCGAGGCGCTGGACGTCAGCCCCGCGCAGCGCTCTGAACCCAAGGACACGGTACCCACCGCAGGCTTCAAGGCAATCATGCGCGAGGCTGCCGCCACCCGTTGCTACGCAGCGGCGCTGGCGGTGCTGAACGTTGCCGAAGGCCTGTACCTGGACTGGGCGACCAAGGCAGCCAAACCACTGCCCGGCAACTTCGTGCATGCCGAATGGATCACCCTGCATGACAACCCGGCGTTCGCCGAATTCGTCGGCTTCCTGCAAACCGAACTTGACCGGGTAGGGCCGCAACAGGCTGCACTGAGTAGCGACTTCTTTGCGCGCACCGTGGCCCTCGAGCTTGCCTTCTTCGACGCAATCTACGACGAGGAGGCCTGACCATGGATATCTTTGCGCGCCTGAAAGCTGCCACCGCGCCGCAGTGGTCCAGTTACGTGGACCATGATTTCGTGCGACAGATGGGTGAGGGCACCCTGAGCGAGGACGCCTTCCGGACATACCTGGTGCAGGACTACCTGTTCCTCATCCAGTTCGCCCGCGCCTGGGCCCTGGCCGCTTACAAGAGCCGCCTGCCGGCCGACATCCGCGCCGCCCAGGCGGGCCTGGCGGCAATCCTCGATGAAACCGAACTGCACCTGCGCCTGTGCGCCCGCTGGGGGCTGTCCCAGGCCGATATCGAGGCGGCGCCGGAGCACCAGGCGACAGTGGCTTACACCCGTTATGTGCTTGACTGTGGCGCTGCCGGTGACCTGCTGGAGCTGCACGTGGCGTTGGCGCCGTGCGTGATTGGCTACGCCGAGATTGGTCGCACACTGGCGGCGCAGATCGGTGAGCTGAGCAACCACCCTTACCGAGAGTGGATTGGTGAATACGCGGGCGAGGGGTATCAGGGGGTGGCGGCCAATGCACGCAAGCACCTTGATGAGCTGGCGGCACGCAGCATGACCGAGCAGCGCTTTGTCGAGCTGGCGGGGATCTTTGGCCAGGCTTCGCGGCTGGAAGCGGATTTCTGGCAGATGGGGTTGGATAGCGCAGCTTGAATGGTGCGCCGTTTTTGTGGGAGTGGCAGGTCGTTGATTGGACGTGCCACGACGGTCCTGGAATAGGGGCCGTTAATTCGGGCACTGGATAATCACGGGGCCTCCCCTGTGGCCGACCCCGGTTCTAGCGCAGGCATCGCTCGCAACTAAAACAACAAAAGCCTGCAGCAAACCGAAAAGGGCCCATCGATGGCAACGCAAGAGAACGTTGAAACACCGGCGCTCGGCGTCACCGACCCGTCCAAGACTGCCGAAGCCAGGCAGGACCGTCACCTTGAAGGCAAGCTCGACTGGGTGGTGTTCGGCTTCACCAGCCTCCTGGCCATTGCTTTCATCCTCTGGGGTTTCGTCAATCAGGCAAGCCTCGCCGCCAGCGCATCCACGGCGCAGTCCTGGGTCATCGTCAATTTTGGCTGGTTCTTCGTCCTCACCTCGACCTTCTTCGTGATCTTCGTGCTGTGGCTGGCCGCCAGCCGCTACGGCCGAATTCCGTTGGGGCGTGATGGTGAAGCGCCGGAATTTCGCACGGTGTCCTGGGTTGCCATGATGTTCAGCGCGGGGATGGGCATCGGCCTGATGTTCTTCGGCGTGGCCGAGCCGCTGTCGCACTACGTCTCACCGCCGCCGGGAGCTGCCGCCGGGCAATCCGACGAGGCGCTGCAGGTGGCAATGGCCACCACGCTGTTCCACTGGTCGCTGCACCCCTGGGCGATGTACGCCATCGTTGGCCTGGCGATCGCCTATGGCACCTTTCGGCGCGGGCGCTCGCAGCTGATTTCCACCGCGTTCCGGCCCTTGATAGGCAAACATGCCAATGGCCCCATCGGCCGGGTGATCGACATGATGGCGATCTTCGCCACCCTGTTCGGTTCGGCGGCGTCGCTGGGGCTCGGCGCCCTGCAGATCGCCGGCGGCCTGGAATATAACGGCTGGATCGAAAACCCCGGCAAGCTGTTCTACATCGGCCTCATCACGTTGCTGACCATCGCTTTCGTTGCCTCGGCGGTGTCGGGCATCGGCAAGGGCATCCAGTGGCTGTCCAACACCAACATGGTGCTGGCACTGGCGCTGGCAGTGTTCGTGTTTCTGGTCGGGCCGACGCTGTTGATGCTCAACCTGCTGCCAACCTCGATCGGCGTCTATATAAAGCTGCTGCCCGAGATGATGGCGCGCACCAGCGCCAGTGGCGGCGATGCGATGGACAGCTGGCTGGCCAGCTGGACGGTGTTCTACTGGGCTTGGTGGATTTCCTGGACGCCCTTCGTCGGCATGTTCATCGCCCGTATCAGCCGTGGGCGCAGCATCCGCCAGTTCGTCAGCGGCGTGCTGCTGGTGCCAGGCCTGGTCAGCCTGGTGTGGTTCAGCATTTTCGGCGGTGCCGGCATCGATGCGCTGCGTGAGGGCACCTTCGTGCTGATCGACGGTGCCGTGAACAGCAACCATGCGCTGTATCAGCTACTCGACAGCTACCCGTTTGCAGCGGCGACTTCAGTACTGGTGATGATTCTCGTGGCGATCTTCTTCGTCTCTGGCGCCGATGCGGCCTCGCTGGTGATGGGGACCTTGTCCGAACACGGCACCACGGAGCCCTCGCGGCGCACCGTGATTTTCTGGGGCGCCCTGACCGGCACCGTGGCCGCCATCATGCTGGCCATTGGTAACTCGGGTAACCCGGGTGAAGCGCTTACGGGCCTTCAGAACTTGACCATTGTGGTGGCGCTGCCCTTTGTGGTGGTGATGGTGCTGCTGTGCCTGGCGCTTTACCGCGACTTGCGCAAGGACCCGATGATGCTGCGCCACCTGCGCGGCAGCGAGCTGATTGAAAAAGCGGTGCTGTACGGCGCGGTCAAGCACGGGGAGGAGTTCTACATCGTGGTGCAGGAGAAAAAGGCCTCGCCCAAGGCATCTCGGGCAGAGGCAGAAGTTTCGCAATCGTAGCGCGCTCACATACCCAGTGAGGCCAGCGCACAGCTTGAGATCTGGGTGTCCTGCACGGCCACGCCAGTCAGGTCGGCCAGGGTGACCTGCTGATCGTTGTCACGGCCTGGCACGCGGCCTTCGAGTAGCGCGCCAAGCTCTGCAAGCTGGTGCTCGCCGATCAGGCCGCCCTTCAGTGCATGGGAGGCTTCACCGTAGTGGCTGCATTGATAAATGGAGTCGACAATGATGCGGTCTGCCCGTGCGACCAGTGCCGGGTCGAGCTCTTGCTTCCCCGGTGCGTCTGCGCCTACGGCAGTAATATGCGTGCCAGGTTGCACCCAGCCGCTATGCAGCAACGGTGCGCGCGAAGGTGTTGCACAGATGATCAGGTTGGCGTTGCGTGCCACCACTTCAGCGCTGCGCGTGACCTCGATTTCATAGCCCAGACCCGTGGCGAATGCACTGTAATCAGCCAACGCGGCCTCGCTGCGCCCCCACACGACCACCTTGCGACAAGGGGTGACGGCGGCCAGCTGCTCTAGCTGCATGCGCGCCTGCGTGCCAGTGCCGAGAATGCCGATGGCGTTGACCTTCGAAGGGGCCAGCAGGCGGGCGGCGATGCGGCCGGCCAGCGCGGTGCGGATACAGGTTAGCCAGCCCTCGTCCTGCAGCAAGGCAATGGGCTGCCCGGTGGTGGCCGAGATCACCATCATCAAGCCGTCGTTGCTCGGCAGGCCTTTGGCTGGGTTGTCATAGAAGCCAGTCGACACCTTCACCGTGAAGGTGTCGCTGCCTTCGACATGCGCAGATTTGATGCAGCAGTCGCCGTTCGCCTGGGGGAACGCGAATGCCTGCACCGGCGGCACCTGCGCCTTACCTTGCGAGAAGGCGATGAAACCTTGCTCAAGGTGCTGCACCGCCAGGTTCAGGTCGAGCCGGGCAATGATCTGTTCTTTATTGAAGACTTTCATTGGACCGCCTCGAGGAATTTCTCCAGCACGATGTTGCGGCCGCATATCACAACGGCTACGCGCTTGCCACGGTACTCCTTGGCCAGCTTCTGCATGCCGGCCACCGCAACACCTGCCGCGCCTTCGATGATCCAGCGCTCAGCGCTGGCGACTTCACGCATCGCTGCCTTGATTTCTGCTTCGTTGACCAGCACGGTGCGCGTCAGCAGTGCTTGGCACAGCGGGAAGGTGATGGCGCCGGGTTCGACACCGCCGGCCGTACCGTCGGAGATCGTATCGGTTTCTTCCATCTCGATGATTCTCCCGGCTTCGAGCGAACGCTGCAGCGTCGGCGCGTTTGCCGGCCAGCAACCGATGATGTCGATGCCTGGGTTGAGTGCACGCAGCGTGGCACCGATGCCCGCGATCATGCCGCCACCGCCAACCGCGACGAACACTGCGTCCAGGTCGGGGGCCTGTTCGAACAGTTCCATGCCGATGGTGCCTTGGCCGGCGATGACCTGCGGGTCGTTGTAGGGCGAGACGAAGGGCTTGCCCTGGAGCGTCGCCTGCCGTGCGGCTTCCAGCTCGACCCCCAGCGGGTCCAGGTCGAGGCTGACCACCTCGGCGCCGAGCGCCCGAATGGCACCGACCTTGTAGGTGGACGCCGATGTGGTGGTGTAAACGGTGACCGGCACCCCCATCACCTTGCCCGCCAGGGCGAGCGCTTGCCCGTGGTTGCCCGACGAGGCGGTGATGACGCCCAGCTTGCGTTGCCCGGCCGGCAGCAGGCGCAGCTTGTTACTGGCGCCACGGAATTTGAACGAGCCGGTGTGTTGCAGGTGTTCGCATTTCAGGTAAACGCTGCATTCGGTCAATGCCGACAGCCGGGCGCTGTAGGTGAGCGGGGTGACACTCACCGCAGGGCGCAGGGCCTGGTGTGCTTCAGCGATGGCGTGGTGCAGAGAGGCGAGGTACTGGGCATCGACAGGCATGGGAACACGGTCCGCTTATGGAATACGAGTCCACAATAGACTCAATATCCACAATGGACAAGTGCTTGACACATTTTCAGACGGGCTGATCCCGCAGCTCCTTCAGGTATTTGTAAACGGTCGCCCGGCCCATGTTCAGCACATTGGCCACATAGTCGGCCCCGCTGCGGCCTTCGAATGCGCCTTCGGCATGCAGCGCCTCCACCAGGGCGCGCTTCTCCTTCATCTTTAAGGTGCGCAGCGACAGGTTGCGCGCCTGGAGCCAGGCGTGAAGGAAGGTATTGATGCGCTCCTGCCAGTCATCCTTGAACAGTGCGTCCGGTTGCGGCACCAGGCGGCTGATCTTGAAGAACGCATCGAGTGCTTCGCGGGCTTGCTCCAGCACCGAGAAATTCAGGTTGATGCACAACAGGTGCTCAGCTTCGCCGTTCGGGTTGTACAGCACGGTGGTAATGGAGCGGATCTTCTGGCCGTCCCAGTTGAGCTTCTCGTAAGGCCCGAGCTTGGCCGCGTTGCGAAAGTCGCCCAGTTCAAGGTCCAGCGCCGAGTCATCACCCAGTGCACGCTTGGAGAAGTTATTGGCGATGTGGACCACCGTCTGGCTCTTCACCTCGTGAACGATGACTTCAGCGTGAGGGAAGAGCAGCAGCGCGATGCTGTCGGCGATTGCCTTGTAGTTTTCGATGTTCATCTTGGGCCAAGGGTAAGGGCTTGATTGGGCGGATAGCCATTTTGTCCATGGTGGACTCAAGCGCCACCTAACTTCAAGGCGGCTGCACACTCACCTTTGGGCCCCTTTCGTACTGCCACCGCTACCTAAGCCCACCTGAAACCCGCTTTTCACACCTTCTCATGCGATAAGCCGTGATTATTAAGCCTTAGTAATCGCTTGAAATAACGCCTGAAAAAAGACAGAATTCGTATGTAAATACATAGTACGTACCACAACACGAAATCGTAGGAGCAAACATGGCCCGGGGCGGCATCAACAAGGCGGTAGTGCAGCAGGCAAGGCAGGTGCTGATCGCCCGGGGTGAATACCCCAGTATCGATGCGGTACGCATCGAGCTGGGCAACACTGGCTCGAAGACCACCATTCACCGGTACCTCAAGGAGCTGGAAGGGATTAAGCCTGCGGCGCTGCAGGGCACCCCTGCGTTGAGCGACACTCTGGCAAAACTGGTGGCGCAGCTGGCAGAGCAACTGCAGGAAGAGGCGGACGCGCGGGTCGAGCAGGCTGAAGCCAGCTTCAACGAACAGCGCGAACAACATGAAGCCCAGTTGCAACTGGCTCAGCAGGCGCTGGCCGCTGCGCACCAGCAACAGCAGATCCAGGACGCCGCCCTGGCCGCCGAGTCGGAGCGCTTGAACGCTACGCAAAGCACCCTGCAAGCCGAGCAGCTGCGCGGCGCCAGCCTCAACCAGGCACTTGGCGAGCTGCAGGTACGCTTGGCTGACAAGGAGGAGCAGGTGCGGTCGCTGGAAGAGAAACACCGGCACGCACGCGATGCTTTGGAGCATTACCGCAGCGCCAGCCGTGAGCAGCGCGAGCAGGATCAACGCCGGCACGAAGCGCAGGTGCAACAGCTACAGGTCGAAATGCGCCAGCTGCAGCAGGGGTTGATCGTCAAACAGGATGAATTGACCCGGCTGCACCGGGACAACGAGCGCCTGCTGGGGGAGCACCGTCAGGCGAGCAGCGAACGCAAGGTTCTGGATGACTTGCTCGAGCAGCGTGATACACAGATCCAGGGCCTGCGCACGATACTGGCCCAGGCGCAGGGCGCCAGCGACGAAATGCGCCGGCAGCTGCATGCGCAAAACCAGAGCCTGGAGGAGAAGCGGGCACTGTGTGCGGAGCAGGGCAGGCAGTTGCAGTTTCTGGAAGATCAATTGCTCAAGCGCGACGAAGCACACAAGGCACATCCGACCATCACCGAACTCGTGCCCAAGTAATTTTGTGGGAGATTACCCATCCCTTCGGCTGCGCTGTCGCGCAGAGAACAAAGCCCGCTAGCGCGCCGCATACCCTGTAGGAGCGGCTTCAGCCGCGAAGCAGGCGCCGCGGTGGATGGCACCGGCTTTGCCGGTGTTCGCGGCTGAAGCCGCTCCTACAGGATCCGCGCCAAATCAGTAAGTTAGCGTTTGTTCTGTGGGAGCGGGCTTGCCCCGCGAACACCGGCCATGCCGGTGCCATTCGCCGCGGCGTTTGCATCGTACACAAACCCGCTCCCACAAAGCCTTGCCAGGCGGGTCTAACCCTCAACCTGCTTTGCCGCCTCAACGCCGGCCGCAGACAGTTTGATCGGGTAACTGATGCTCAACGGCTGATCATTCTCGCTAACCACGCTGCCGTCCTGGATCAACCCGTGCTGCTGCAAGGTATTGAGCACATCAGCGATCGCCTTCTCGCCGCGGTAGTTGTCGAGTACTTCCTTGCCCAGCCCGTGCGGGTGGGCATGCAGCAACCGAGTGAGGATTTCGCTGCGCAAGCTATCGTTAGTCATCTGGGTCCTCCAATTACTTGCCGTGGGTGGCCTGAAGCGCCTTGGCTTGCTCCAGGTGGTGCTCCAGGGTAGGCAGCGTTTCACTGGCGAAAGCCTTCAGCTCAGCCTTGTCGGATGAAGCGGCTTCCTTCTTGAACAGCTCCACGGCTTTTTCGTGGGCATCGACCTGATTGTTGACGTAGGACTTGTCGAACGACTCCTCGCGCCATTCGAGGATCATCTTCTTGACCTTATCGGTCAGTGCAGCTTCGTCTGGCACGCTGATATCGAGTTTTCGGGCGATGTCGCCAAGTTTCTGGTTAGCCTTGGTGTGGTCGGTGACCATCTGCTGGGCGAAGGTCTTGATCTCTGCGTTCTGGCTCTTCTCCAGGGCCAGGTTGCCGGTGACCACCTCGGCGATCCCGGCCTCGGTGGCCGCGTCGACGAAATCATCGGACGACGCCGCCATTGCCTGCCACGACGCCATGCCCAGCACCAGCGACAAACCTGCGCGCTTGATGAACAGATTGCTCATGTTTCACTCCTTGCTATCGGTGGCGCGACCTCAGTGTCGCTAACGGTTGAGCCGCGCGCAGGGCCATAGGTTTAATTTTTTTTGCGGCCAGGGCGACCACCACGGCATTGCGGTTGAACGATGCCCGGCAGCTAAGCTCACACATTCAAAGGTTGCCGCAAAGGAGCAGAGGATGAGCATCGAACGCAGCATTCCCGAGCTTGAAGCCTGGTACGCGCAGTACGACGATGACAGTTACCGGCGCGAATCACCGGACGCCTATCACCATGAGCTGGTGCGCACGGCCGAAGCGCTGCGCGACGATGGCGCCATCGACTGGGACGACTGGCTGGCACTCAAGGCGCTGGCGGATGAAGCCCACCTGGGCGCGCTGCAAGCGGCAGTGCAGGCCCATGTGGAAGACCCGGACGCATGAAAGCCCTGCGCATCGCCACCTTCAATATCAACGGCATCCGTAGCCGCCTGCCGGCACTTCTGGCGTGGCTGGAAAGGGAACAGCCCGATGTCGCTTGCTTGCAGGAACTCAAGGCAGCCGATGCCCAGTTTCCGGGCGAAGCCTTCGAGGCGGCGGGTTATGGCTACCTGCATCACGGCCAGCCGTCATGGAACGGGGTGGCGATACTGGCGCGCGATAGCCAGCCTTTGGAAGTGCGCCGCGGGCTGCCAGGCATGGAAGACGACGACCAGAGCCGTTACCTGGAGGCCGCAGTGCACGGGGTGCTGGTTGGGTGCCTCTACCTGCCCAACGGCAACCCGCAGCCGGGGCCGAAATTTGACTACAAACTGCGCTGGTTCGAAAGCCTGAACGCCCATGCACGCGGCTTGCTGAGCAGTGGCCACCCAACGGTGCTGGCGGGCGACTTCAATGTGGTGCCGACCGATTTCGACATCTATGACCCCAAATCCTGGCGCAAGGATGCCTTGCTCCAGCCCGCGTCCCGCGATTGCTACCAGTCGCTACTGGAGCAAGGCTGGACCGACGCCATCCGCGCGCTGTATCCCGAAGAGCGCATCTATACCTTCTGGGATTATTTTCGTAACCACTGGGCACGCAACGCCGGGCTGCGTATCGACCATCTGTTGCTCAACCCGCAGCTTGCGCCGTACCTCAAGGCGGGCGGGGTCGATGCCTGGGTACGCAATGAACCCAAAGCCAGTGACCATGCGCCGACGTGGATCGAGCTGGGTACGCGCAAGCAGCGCTGAACTATAGTGGTAAGCGGCGAACGCTTGAGGGCAAGGAGTTCCATGAGTGCGGCCAAGAACCAGGACGATGACGGGCTGTTCGGGGTACCCGGTGAGGGGCGCGCCGTAGCGCTGTTCCGCCTGGTATTGACGTTCATGGCCGTGGTGATGATGACCTTCGTGTTGATCGAAGGTTGGCGCATCTGGCGCGACTACCGGCACGCCTTCACCAATGCCGAGAACATGGTCAGCAACCTGGCCAGGGCCACGGCCCAACATGCAGAGGACGCCATCCGCCAGGTCGACGCCATTACTGCAGCACTGGCCGAGCGCCTGGAAGGCGATGGCTTCAGCCACCTCGACCGGCCACGCCTGCACGCCTTGCTGGCGCAACAGAAGGCAATCATCCCGCAGTTGCAGGGTTTGTTCGTGTATGGGGCCGATGGCAGCTGGATCGTCACCGACCAGGCTGCGATTCCACCCAAGGCCAATAATGGCGACCGTGATTACTTTGTATTCCACCGTACCCATACCGACCGCAACGTGCGCATCGGCTCGGTGGTGCGCAGCCGCTCCAGCGGCGATCTGATCATTCCCATCTCGCGCAGGCTGGACAACCCAGACGGCAGTTTTGCCGGGGTATTGCTGGGGACCATTAAAGTGGATTGGTTCGTGCGCTACTACGGTGACTTCAGGATCGACGAACGCGGCGCGCTGGTGCTGGCCAAGCGCGACGGCACTATTCTGGTCCGCCGGCCATTCGTCGAGCAGGTGGTAGGTCGCAGCCTGGCCAACAGTGAGATTTTTCGCGATCACTTGCCCTATGCCAGCGAGGGGCTGGCCGAGGCGGTGGCGGTAGTGGACGGAACACCGCGCTTGTACGCTTATCGGGCACTGACGAGTTACCCGATGGTGGTGGAGGCAGGCTTGTCCCGTGAGTCGATCATCGCGCCCTGGCGGCATGATGTATTCAAGTCGGTGGCGGTCTTGCTGTTATTGCTGGTGGGGTTGGGCGCGTTTGGCTGGGTGGTACTGCGCCAGTTGCGCGAGCGGATTGCCATCGAACGGGCGCTGCACCAGGCACATCAGACCCTCAGGTCGCTGGCCCTGACCGACAGCCTGACTGGCCTGGGCAACCGCCGCAGGCTGGACGCGGTGTTCGAGGCAGAGATACGCCGGGCGCGGCGCCACGGGTATGCGCTGGCGCTGGTGATGCTCGACCTGGACTATTTCAAACTGTACAACGACCGTTATGGCCACCCGGCGGGTGATCAGTGCCTGCGGCGGTTTGCCGAGTTGTTGCAGCAGGCATTGAAGCGGCCGGCCGACCTCGCCGTGCGCTATGGCGGTGAAGAATTCACCGTGTTGCTGCCGGACACCGACGTGCAGGGCGCCGAACTGGTTGTCGAAGAAATCATGCAGTTGCTGCGCCGCCAGGTGATCGAGCATGCCGCTAGCCCGCTGGGGCGAGTGTCGGCCAGCGCCGGGATTGCCGTTGGCCACCCGGCACTGGATGCGAGCACCCCGGAAAGCCTGATGGCGGCAGCCGACAGGGCGTTGTACCAGGCCAAGCAGCAGGGGCGCGACGGGTACACCGTTGCAGGCAACATGGCGATGAGCGCCGGCTAGCGCTGGGCAGTGTACTCAACCAACGAGCAGGCGCATTGACATCAAGCGCTCCTTAGTCCGTCGCCAATACCTGCGCTTGCAGCTGCCAGCGCACCGTACTGACGCCTTTCTCCAGGCTCACGCGGCTGACCAGCCGCTCCAGCTGCGCCGGTGCCTGCGGGTTGCCGAGCAGCTCGGCGCGAACTTCCAGGCGCGCTGGGTTGGCCAGGTCTTCGCTGTGCAGCGACTGCAGGCGCAGCTCCGGGTCGCCCAGGCTGTGCAGCATCAGGCTGCGCACCTGGATTTCATCCTCGGCGCGGCATACTACGCGCACTTCGTAGCGTTGTCCGACCTCGCTGGCGGGCAGCACCTCCTGCCGGTCCAGGCGTTGCGCGATATCACGCAGCAGAATGTTGGCACACAGCACCACCAGGCTACCCAGCGCCGCTTCCAGCAGCAGGCCCAGGCTGCACAGCACCCCGACCGCCGCCGTACACCACAGGGTGGCGGCGGTGTTCAGGCCGCGCACGGTCAAACCGTCGCGCATGATTACACCGCCCCCCAGAAAACCGATGCCCGACACCACATAGGCCGCAACTCGTGAGGCATCGGTGGGCGCCATGCCCGGTACCGCCTGGGTCATCAGTACGAACAAGCAGGCGCCGGTGCTGACCAGCGCATTGGTGCGCAGCCCGGTCAGGCGTTGGCGCAGTTGGCGCTCGGCACCGATCAGGGCACCCAGCAGCAAGGCGATGCTGACACGCAGCAGAAATACTTTCCAATCCATAGCGAACCTCTTGCGCGGGCACGTGCCCGCTCTGACGCCACGTCAGGTGGCGCGGTTGAATAACCAGAAATGCGCAGGACCACGAAGAGGAAGAAAAGAGGAGGGGCTCGAGCCTTGATTGGCTGGAGCAATCCACCGTCTAGCCGATAGCGAGACAGTGGCAGGAAGCTGCCGGACTAGCTCGCCGAGTGGGCCTGTCGCAAGCGACTGGGGCTACTGTCCAAAGCGGGGCTCCTGTTGAGGGATGCAAAATTGCGGGGTGGACCTTACGCCCCGGTTCGCGCAGGGTCAAGGGTAAAAACATGACAATGGCTTCATAAGGAAATGCCCTACAGCCGGTCACTCCACATGGAAAAAAACGCCGCTAATCGGTACCCTTGCGCCATTCTTCGTCTTCCCCCGGACCGTTACATGCTGTTCAACTTCGTCGTGCTGATCGGCACCCTGGTGGCCATGGAAGGTGTCGGTACGCTGGCGCACAAATACATCATGCATGGCTGGGGCTGGTGGCTGCACCGCTCGCACCACGAGCCGCACCTGGGCATGCTCGAAACCAACGACCTCTACCTGGTGGCCCTGGGCCTGATCGCCGCCGCGCTGATGGCGCTGGGCAAGGCTGGCCATGCTCCGTTGCAGTGGGTGGGCGGCGGTGTGGCGGCTTATGGACTGCTGTATGTGCTGGCGCACGATGGCTTTTTCCATCGGCACTGGCCACGCAAGCCGCGCCCGATCAACCGTTACCTCAAACGCCTGCACCGCGCCCACCGCCTGCACCATGCAGTCAAAGGGCGTACGGGCAGTGTGTCGTTTGGTTTCTTCTATGCACCACCGCTGAAGGTGCTCAAGCGCCAACTGCAGGCCCGGCGCAGCCGCAGCTGACGGCGTCAGTTCGCCGTTTCACCCTTGCCTTGCGGTGCTACCGCTGCCTGTCCGCGGCTAACCCACCAGCCAAACCCCGCCGCCGTAAAAAACATGATCAGGCTGTACAGGGCCGCTGGCACCGCCATGGTCGGGTTGTTCAGCAGCGACGGGCTCAAGGCCAGGGCAATCGCCAGGGTGCCGTTGTGAATACCAATTTCCATGCCGATGGCGATGGCCTGGCGTTTGGGGATGCTCAAAAGCCGCGGCACCCAGTAACCGACAGCCAGGCTGATCACATTGAACAGCAACGCCGCCAGACCAACCACGGGTGCGTACTCGACCACGGTCTGCCAGTCCTTGCTCAGCGCCAGCACGATGGTGAATGCCAGGAACAGCGCGGCCACCAGTTTCATGGGCTTTTCCATGCGTGCGGCAAAACCTGGCGTCCAGCGCCGGATCATCATGCCCAGGGCAACCGGCAGCAGGACGATGGCGAACACCTGCATAACCTTGGCAAATTGCAGCGGGATGGCCTGGTCCGACGCCATGAACCAGACCAGCGACAGGTTTACCAGCAGGGGCATGGTCAGGATCGCGATCAACGAGTTGACCGCCGTCAGGGTGATATTGAGCGCCACGTCACCGTGCGCCAGGTGGCTGAACAGGTTGGCGGTGGTGCCACCGGGTGAGGCTGCCAGCAGCATCAGGCCAACAGCCAGCGCCGCTTCCAGCCCGAACCCATTGGCAATCAAAAAGCACACCAGCGGCAGCAGCAGGATCTGGCAGCCCAGGCCGATCAGCACCGGCTTGGGATACTTCACCACGCGGGCAAAGTCGGCCAGTGTCAGCGACAAGCCAAGGCCGAGCATGATGATGCCCAAGGCCAGCGGAAGAAACGTGGACAGCAAGGGCGAGGCGGTCATGGGCAATCACTCGGGCATGGGATCAAGGCAGTCTAGGCCGCGCCTGAACGATAGCTAATTGCAATGCGCCAGCACTTGGTAACCTTTTGTTACTGCAATCTCGCCAGGCCCGGTGCCATCACGTTTGCATGCCGCGTTGCGATGGCCTGCCGCGCGCAGTAGCATGCCGCTTTTTTAGCTAGGATTAGCCTGTCATGCCGTTCCAGCAAGGTCTGCTTGCCACCCCGGTGCCGGGACAAGCCCGTCACCTGTTCTTCACCCTGCATATGCCCCAAGCTTTGCCTGGCGCACTGGATGCTCTCTTGCCGCATGTCGATGGCCAGCGCCTGATCGTCGGCATCGGTGCCCCACTGGCCAAGGCCCTGGGCCGTGAAGTGCCAGGCCTGCGCCCATTCCCGCAGCTGGATGCGGCCGTGGAGAATCCAAGCACCCAGCATGCCCTGTGGCTATGGCTGCGCGGGGATGAGCGCGGCGACCTGCTGCTGCAGGCCCAGGCCCTGGAACAGGCACTGGCCCCGGCCTTGCGGCTGGCCGACAGCGTCGACGGCTTCCTGCACCGTGGCGGCCACGACCTGACCGGTTACGAAGACGGCACCGAGAACCCGGTTGACCAGGCTGCCGTCGAGGCTGCCATCGTTGCCACCGAGCAGCCGGGCCTGGCAGGCTCCAGCTTTGCCGCCTTCCAGCTGTGGAAGCACGACCTGGAATACTTCAAGTCGCTGCCCCAAGTGGACCAGGACAACATCATCGGCCGTCGCCTGAGCGACAACGAAGAGCTCGACGATGCGCCAGAATCGGCCCACGTCAAGCGCACCGCCCAGGAAAGCTTCGCGCCCGAAGCGTTCATGGTGCGGCGTTCGGTGGCGTGGGCGGACAGCCGCGGCGCCGGCCTGGCATTCGTCGCCCTGGGCCACAGTTTTGACGCGTTCGAGGTGCAATTGAAGCGTATGAGCGGCCTGGAAGACGGCATCATCGACGGCCTGTACCGTTTCAGCCGCCCCCTGACCGGTGGTTTCTACTGGTGCCCACCCATGACCGCGAAGAGCCTGGACCTGAGCCTGCTGCTGCAAGCTGATCACTAAACATCCAGATACAGAATCACCTGCCAGCGTGGGGCGATGCGGCTAGCCTTGAAAGTTTCCGACTCATAATGGGAGCTTTGCCATGTATGCACGTCGCGATGTCCTACGTGCCGGGGCGGCTTTGGGGCTGCTTGCCACCGTGCCTTGGCTGCATGCGGCACCTTCTGCCGGGTTGCTGACACGCAAGGTCCCGTCTACCGGCGAGGCCTTGCCGGTGATTGGCGCTGGGACCTCCGGCAGCTTCGAAGTCGAGCCCGGCTCTGCCGAGTACCTACAACTCAAGCAGGTGCTCAAGGCGTTTTTCGACGGGGGTGGCAAGGTCATCGACACCTCGCCGAACTATGGCGGCGCCGACAGTATTCTCGGCCAGCTGCTGGAGGAGGGCGGTTGGCACCGGCAGTGCTTCATCGCCACCAAGATTGCCGCCGACAGCCGCGCGGATGCCGAAGCGCAATGGGCCCAAAGCCTCAAGAGCCTGCGCACCGACAAGGTTGATTTGCTGCAAATCCACAACCTGCGCGACTGGCAGACGCAACTGCCCTATGCCCGTGAACTCAAGCAACAAGGCAAGACCCGCTACGTCGGCATCACCCACTATTTGAACAGCGGCCAGGACGAGGTTGCGCGCATCGTGCGCAACGAGCCGCTGGACTTTATCCAGATCAATTATTCGGTCAATGCGCCACAGGCCGCGCGTGAGTTGTTGCCGCTGTGCCAGGAAAAGGGCATTGCAGTGCTGATCAACCGCGCGTTTGACGACGGCCGGCTGTTTGCCAAGGTCAAGGACCAGCCCTTGCCAGCCTGGGCCGCAGAGGCGGGCATCGGCAGCTGGGCGCAGCTGTTTCTGAAGTTCGCCATCAGCCACCCGGCCGTGACCACGGTGATCCCGGCCACCGGCCGGCCCGATCGCCAGCTCGACCAGCTCAAGGCCGGGCACGATCCACTGCTCACCCAGGCGCAGCAGCAGGCGCTGATCAAGCAGTTCGGCTGACGCCATGGCCAACTGGCGCAAAGGGCTGAACATCCAGCCCGGGGAAGGCCCCGCCGTTGCTGCAGGCCTGGCACTGTTCTACCTGCTGTTCACCGGCTATTTCATGCTACGGCCGGTACGCGAAACCATGGGCGTAGCAGGCGGTGTCGACAACCTGCAGTGGCTGTTCACCGGCACCTTCATTGCCACGCTGGCTTGCCTGCCGCTGTTCGGCTGGCTGGCCTCAAAAGTGCGTCGGCGGCATATCCTGCCCTGGACCTACGGCTTCTTCGCCAGCAACCTGCTGCTGTTTGCCGTGCTGTTTGCCCGCGCGCCGGACGATCTGTGGAATGCCCGGGCGTTCTACATCTGGTTGTCGGTGTTCAACCTGCTGACCATCTCGCTTGCCTGGAGTGTGCTGGCCGACCTGTTTTCCACCGAGCAAGGCAAGCGCCTGTTCGGCCTACTCGCGGCCGGGGCCAGCCTGGGCGGCCTCAGCGGGCCAATTTTCGGCACGCTGCTGGTTGCGCCACTGGGCCATGCCGGCCTGGTCGTGCTGGCTGCGCTGTTTCTGCTGGGCAGCATTGCCGCAGCGGTTTACCTGCAGCACTGGCGTGACCGCCACCCGTTGCCGGCTCACAGCGCCCAGCCTGCCTCCAAACCCTTGGGCGGCAATCCATTCGCCGGTGCCACCGCTGTGCTGCGCTCACCGTACCTGTTGGGGATTGCCCTGTTCGTCGTGCTCCTGGCCAGCGTCAGCACCTTCCTGTACTTCGAGCAGGCGCGGATCGTCAGCGAAACGTTCACCGACCGCACCCGCCAGACCCAGGTGTTCGGCCTGATCGACAGTGTTGTCCAGGCCCTGGCGATCCTTACCCAGGTGTTCATTACCGGCCGCCTGGCCAAACGCATGGGCGTGGGCGTGCTGTTGGTGGCCGTGCCCTTGGTGATGGCGGCCGGGTTCCTGTGGCTGGCCCTGGCGCCGGTATTCGCGGTGTTCGTGGTGGTGATGGTCGTACGCCGCGCCGGCGAATACGCCCTGGTGCGGCCAGGGCGGGAGATGCTGTTCACCGTGTTGCCGGCCGAAGACAAGTACAAGGCCAAGAACTTCATCGACACAGTCGTCTATCGCGGCGGCGATGCATTGAGCGGTTGGGTCAAGCGCGGGCTGGATGTGCTGGGGGACCATCCCCAGCTGGCCATGATCATCGGCGCCGTGCTCGCGCTGGGTTGGGGCGTGACCGGTGGTTGGCTCGGGCGGCGGCAGCGACAGCTGGACGCGAGCGCGCCGGCATCCACTGGCGCACCAAATACTCCACCGCCGCTTATTTAACGCCACCGGTCCGAACCCTTCGCAATAAAACGAATGTCTCGATATCGCTGAACTCCGAACCTATGTACGGCAGTTGTGCCGTGCATCCCGAAGTCACATGAGGTTTCGCACCATGGACAAGAAAGAAAAGGGCAGTACCGGCAGCCAAGGTGGTCAAGGCAACCAAGGCGGTACCAAAAACCCAGGGAACTTCGCCAATGACCGCGAGAAGGCATCCGAAGCCGGACGCAAAGGGGGCCAACAGTCTGGTGGTGGCCACACCAACGACACGAGCCGCAAGGGCGGCCGTTCGTAAGTGACGTAGCGCAGTGCCGGGGCAACCTGGCACTGCGGTTCACCTGCACACGAGGACATCCCATGCGCTTGATACCGATTATGGGCCTGCTGGGTAGCCTGACCCTGGTTGGCGGCTGTTTTGATCGAGACTCCGATCACCCGGCCAAGGACGCCGACCAGAGCAAACCCTCCCTGCAAATGCAGCAGAACACCGAAAAACCCGCACCACAACCTGCGCCAGGCCCCGAGCCAATGCCGCAGCAGCAAGGCCAAAGCCAGTAACCAGACGAGGAGTGCGGTATGACGGCCCTTACCCGCAACGATTCACCTTTGGCGCCAGCCACGACCGCGCATCCAACCCTCGCCGAACGCTACCAGGCATTACTGGCTGGCACTTCCAGCGACACCCACCATTGGCTTGCCGAACAACTGGGCAAGGCCTTTGAGCTGGCAGACGACCTGCCGGACAGCCCAGACCAGTTGCATGCCTGGAGCGTGCGTCACGCCGCACAGGTAGCTGCGGATTACGCCCACTACCTTGAGCAACGCGCGCAAGGCGCGCCACGCAAGTATTTCACCCATCGCGCCCAGGCATTGTGGTTTCTGCAGCAAGTGGCGCCGACCAAGGCGGTCGATGGTGCCTGGCTGTTCAGCGCCTTGCGCCACTGGCAAGACCCGCGCTTTCACGGTTTGATACGCACTTACCTTGAAGAGCTGGGCGACGGTGACCCGCGTTGCAACCATGTGTTGATCTACCAGCGGCTGCTCAGCCGGCTCGGCTGCCTCGAGCCCGTGTCGCTGGATGACGCGTGCTATTTGCAGGGCACCTTGCAACTGGCGCTGGGCGCCTGCGGTGATGACTACTTGCCCGAAGTCATCGGCTACAACCTTGGCTATGAACAGCCGCCGTTGCACCTGCTGATCACTACCTACGAGCTGGCAGAGCTTGGCATCGACGGCCACTACTTCCAGCTGCACGTGACCATCGACAACGCTGCCAGCGGCCATGCCAACAAAGCCATAAGCGCGCTGCAGCAACTGTGCCCGCGCGAGGGCCGCGAACTGTTCTATCAGCGGGTCAGGCACGGTTATCGCCTGAACGACCTGGGCACCGACACGCCGACGCTCATCAGCCGCTTCAACCTCGACGCCCAGTTACTGGCAGCGCTGGAGCGCAAGCGCCTGTTCGGGCAGTTCATGCACGCCGACCGTTGCCGGCTGCAGCAGCGCACCGTCAACCAGTGGCTTGCCGAGCCCGGGGCGCTGCCGGCATTTTTGCAGGCCTTGCAAGCACAGGGCTGGATCAAGCGCGGCGTGGACCCTGCCCAGAGCCGCTGGTGGTCGCTGATCGAAGGCCCGAGCGCGCCGATGTTCGGCGTTTTCGATGCTTACGAGAAGCAGCTGTGGCACGACTGGATAGCAAACGGCTGGCAAGTGCGGCTGCGCCGCGTGCCCCCAGGCAGCTGGGAGGCAGCACTTGGGCAGGAACCGCCGCCTGCCACCCGCAAGCAGTCGATGAACATCGACACCCTGATTGCGCAAATGGCCGGTAATCGTCATGCATTGCCAGACGGCCTGCAGGCCACTCGTACCTACCTTCATGTAACCGGCCTTGCCCAGGAGGGCCCGCACTGATGCTACCCGACCCGCACCAGGCCCAGGCCGATGCAGCGCTGCTGCAACTGGGGCGGCGCCTGCGCGCCGACGGCTATCGTTTCACCTGTGTGACGCCCGCTACCCATGCCCGTAACAACGCCAGAGCCGGGGCGCAGCGTGCGGGTAACTTGCGCGATGTGTTCGGCTGGAGCCGTGCGTTTTCGCCCTCGCTGATATCGGCTGACGCGCTGGAACAGCTGCGCACCGCGCAGGTAGTTGATGATGACGGCGAGCTGCTGCGTAGCCGGGTGCGCTGGTCCAGCCTCGATGACCTGTTGCTGGTGCATTCTGCCTACCCGACCGAGGCCAGCGATGCGGTGTTCTTCGGCCCCGACAGCTACCGCTTCGCCCAGGTCATCCACGACCACCTGCAACGCAGCCCGGTACGCGTCGAACGCGCCGTGGACATTGGCTGCGGCAGCGGAGTGGGTGCCTTGCTGATCGCTCGCGCCGTGCAACACGCCCACGTCAGCGCCGTCGACATAAACCCGCTGGCACTGCGCTACACAGCGATCAACGCCGCGCTGGCGGGCGTGAACAATGTTGCCATTCAGCCCAGCAATCTGCTCGACGCCCTTAGCGGCAACTTCGACCTGATCGTCGCCAACCCGCCGTACATGCTCGATCACAACCATCGCACCTACCGCCACGGTGGTGGCGACCTTGGCGCGGCGCTGTCGTTGCGCATCGTCGAGCAGGCCTGCGAGCGCCTTGACCCGGGTGGGTCGCTGCTGCTCTACACCGGCGTGGCCATTGTCGAAGGCCGCGACCCTTTGCTCGAAGCCATTCGCCTGCGCCTGGCCGGCCCGGAATGGGCCTGGGTGTATCGCGAAGTGGACCCGGACGTATTCGGCGAGCAATTGTCAGAGCCAGGGTACGAGCGCGTCGAGCGCATCGCGGCCGTGGCCATGACCGTCAACCGCAGCGCTTGACCCCCATGGACCGGGCGTGCACGTTCGGCATCGAAGAAGAATACCTGCTGGTCGGGCTCGCCAGCCGGCGTGTACACGCCGCGCCGTCGCCTGCCCTCAATCGGCAGTGCCATGAAGTGTTGGGGCGCTATTTCGCCGAGGAAATGTTCCGCAGCCAGATAGAAGTGGCATCGCCGGTCTTCGGCAACCTGCACGAGGCGCGCAATTTTTTCACCGACAGCCGCCAGCTGCTCAACGAGGTGCTCGGGGGACATGGCGTGGGCCTGTACGCCGCTGCCAGCCACCCCAATGCACCCTGGCAGCGGCAAAAACCCAGGGCAACGCCGCACTATCGGCAGCTGTTCGCCGATTATCAGCAAGTGGCCCGGCGTAGCCTGCTCAACGGGCTCCATGTGCACGTGGGTGTTGCGCCTGGCTGTGATCGCATGCAACTGATCAATCGGCTGCTTTACTGGCTGCCGTTGCTGCTTGCCATGAGCACGTCGTCACCCCTGTGGGCAGGCCAGCAGACCGGCTACATGAGCTACCGCCGGGTAATCTGCGGCGAGTGGCCCCACATGGGGCTGCCGGAGCCACTGGCGGATTGGGGCGCGTACCAGCGCTATCGGGCATTGCTGCAACGTACCGGTGCGCTGGCAGCGGATGGCGATTTCTGGTGGGCGGTCAGGCCTTCGCGACGTTTTCCGACCGTGGAGCTACGCATCTGCGACGGCTGCCCGTTACTTGAAGACGCCCTGTGCCTGGCCGGCCTGTTCCGCCACCTGGTGGAGCACTGCCTGGTGCCGCACCCGGCCATGGCGCCGTTCAGCCGCGAATTGCGCTGGGTTACCCAGGAAAACTACTGGCGCGCGATGCGCTACGGGCGCAGCGCTACATTCATTGGTATTCACGCCCAGCAGCCGGTTACCGCATTGGCGTGGCTTGCGCAGATGCAGGCGTGCTTCCCGGTCGACACCGTGGACGCCGAGCGCTCGTTCGAACATGCCCGGGGGATTTTGCGCGCAGGGACCAGCGCCGACCGCCAGCTCGGCTGCCTGCAGCAAGCGATAGTGCGCGGTGCCAGTGCAGCCCAGGCCGTCAATAGCGTGGTAGACCAGGTCCTGGCTGAAGCAAACCCCAGCTGCAGCCCTGCAGCGGCGCTTGCATTCCGGCAGGGTTCCCCGACAATGGCGGCGCCCCCTGCAAACCACTCGGACCTGCCCGCTCCATGATGCTGATCAAGCAATTCCCTGATATTTCAATGGCCGACACCCTGTTTGTTTTCGCCCTCGAAGCTGAGGCCGGCAACGTTTTTGCCCAGATGAACACTGTGTTCACCGGGATCGGCAAGGTCAACGCCGCCATCGCCCTGACCAAGGCCATCCACCAGCGCAAGCCCAAGCTCATCGTCAACCTGGGCTCCGCCGGTAGCCAGGGGCATGGCAAGGGTTCGGTGGTGTGCTGTACGCGCTTCGTGCAGCGCGACATGGACGTGACCCCGCTGGGCTTTGCCCGCTACCAGACGCCGCTCTCGGATACCCCGGTGGTGCTGGAATATGGCCATGTGATCCCTGGCCTGCCCGTGGAAACCTGCGGCAGCGGCGACAGCTTCGAGATCAACCACGGCGATGCGCCGTACGACGTGGTCGACATGGAGGCCTACGTGCTCGCGCTGATTGCCCGCAACGAAGGCATTCCCTTCGTCTGCCTCAAGTACATCTCCGATGACGCCGGCAGCGAGGCGGCAGACGATTGGGCGGTGCAGGTGCACCTGGCCGCCGAAGCCTTCCAGCGGGTGCTGTTCAGCGCGCCGAGCTGACCATCTGCCCGGCCGAACGCTGACTGGATCAAACCTTCGCGGCGCTGTGCAGTCACTTCAAGTAAGCGCCCGACATTCACGGGCCGAGGAGGTGGCTGATGACATTTGTCTGCCTGCTGCGTGGCTGCCACTGGCGTGCCATGGCCAACCCTGAAGTGACAGGGCTGCGCTGCCAGCTCTGTGAACGCTGCGGCGCGGTGCGCTACTGCCAACCCGGTCAACCCGTGCAACCTTAGGAGGCTCGCCATGGCCAGGGCAATCTGGAAAGGCGCTATCAGTTTCGGCCTGGTGCATATCCCGGTCTCCCTCAACACTGCCGTGCGCACCGAGCGCATCGATTTCGACTGGCTCGACAAGCGCAGCATGGAGCCGGTGGGCTACAAGCGGGTCAACAAGGTGACCGGCAAGGAAATCGACAAGGACAACATCGTCAAGGGCGTGGAATACGAGAAGGGCCGCTACGTGGTGATCAGCGAGGAGGAGATCCGCAAAGCGCGGCCTGAAGCGACCCAGACCATCGATATTTTCTCCTTCGTCGCCGCCAGCGAAATCCCTCTGCAGCAATTCGACACCCCGTATTACCTGAGCCCGGACCGCCGTGGCGGCAAAGTGTATGCATTGCTGCGTGAAACCCTCGAAAGCACCGGCAAGGTGGCGCTGGCCACGGTGGTACTGCACACGCGTCAGCACCTGGCGTTGCTGCGGCCGCTGGAGGACGCACTGGTGATGATCACCCTGCGCTGGCCCGAGGAAGTCCGCGGGCTGGACACCCTGGAGCTGGACAAGAGCGTGACCGACACCAAGGTCGACAAGCGTGAGCTGGACATGGCCAAGCGCCTGGTCGAGGACATGAGCGGTGCCTGGTCGCCGGATGAATACCACGACGCCTTCCGCCAGACCATCATGGACCTGGTGGAAGAGAAGGCCAGCAAAGGCAAGATCAGTGTGGTCGACAAAGGCGAGGGCGGCGATACCGAGAAGAGCGCCGACATCATCGACCTCACCGAACTGCTCAAGCGCAGCCTTGGCGGCAAGGCTGCCAAGAAGGCGCCGGCGGAGAAGAAACCAGCCAAGCGGCCGCGCAAGGCGTCTTGAAAGCAGGGCTGGCCTCTGCGCGGGCAAGCTCGCTCCTATGAATCAGAGCACGCAGAGCCCAAAGCCCGCGAGCGCGCCGCACACTCTGTAGGAGCGGCTTCAGCCGCGAAGCAGGCGCCGCGGTGGATGGCACCGGCTTCGCCGGTGTTCGCGGCTGAAGCCGCTCCTACAAGATCCGCGCCAAATCAGTAAGTTAGCGTTTGTTCAGTGAGAGCGGCTTGCCCGCGAAGAGGCCGGCAAACGCCCTACAGAACCTGAGCCTGCAAATCCGCCAGAAAATCCCCAAACCCTTCCCGGGCGCGGCTGTCCAGCCGGCTGCTGGTGGCCACACTGTGCCTGGCCGTCCACACGATCTGCGCACCGCTGGCCTCCAGGTCGCGCACCAGTTGCACATCCTCGTGCGCCGGCAGCGGCTGAAAGCCGCCTACACGTTCATAGGCGCGGGCACACACACCCAGGTTGGCGCCATGCACATGCCGATGCCCCTCGCACGCCTGGTAGCCACTGCGGTACAACTTGCGCAGCGCAGCGCGTTGCCAGGGCTGCCAACGCTCGATGTGCACCGTGCCGCACACCACCTCGGCCGTGCAGGCCAGCTGCGACAGCAGCCAGTGCGGCGGCACCTGGCTGTCGGCATCGGTGCAGGCCAGCCAGCTCGCACCCTGTTCCAGCATCAGGGCTGCGCCCAGGCGGCGGGCCATGCCCACGCTGCCTGCTTCCACCGCCAGCGCCTGGACGCCAAAGCGCCTGGCCACCGCAGCACTGCCGTCGATGCAGCGGTCCAGCACCACCAGCACCTCGACCTGATGCCCCGCCTGCTCGGCCAAGGCAACTGCTGCAGCCACAGCCTTGAGACACCGGCCCAGCCGGCGGGCTTCATTGTGTGCGGGGATGACGACGGCAATCATGAGCATGTCTCGTCGAGGTCGACCACGCTGGGCTCGCATGACCAATACTCCAGCAGAAAATCTGCCTCTTCATGGCGCAGCACTGGGTACAGCGGCAGGTGCTTGGCAAGCATCTGGTGAACTTCGCGGCCATCCTGCGGGCAGCCCGCGATCGGGTGGCGCCAATGGCAGGCGAGCAGGCCGCCGTCGTAAGTCAGGCTGGCGACGGACTGCTCAATCACTTGCAGCCAGTCGGTCGGGTCCAGGTAATAACCCATTTCACTGAGCACGATCAGGTCGAAACTGCCGCCGGGCCAGTCCCCCGGCAGGCAGCCCGCGACCACCGAGGCATTGTGCACGCCCGCCAGGCGCTGGCGGGCCAGCGCTACAGCGGTGGGGTTGAGGTCCTGACACAACAGCTCGGCGCAGCGTTCGGCCAGGCCGGCGCTCAGTTCGCCATTGGCGCAGGCGGGCTCGAACACGCGCTGGTAGCACTGCCGCGGCAGGCTGGCCAGCAGCAGGTCACGCTTGCGCCGCTCGTACCAGCGGGTGCGAAAGGCCCAGGGGTCTTCATTGTTGGCATACAGGTCGGCGAAATACTGCGCATCGAGGCTCATCACGTATCCCCTTACATAAACACGAGTTCGAACGGTTGCAGCAGGCAATCGAGCAGGTGCGCAGGCAGCACCGGTGGCCGGTTCTGGTCCGGCTCCAGCTGGCTGTGGTGCGCGGCCAGCGCCTGGCGCTTGCGCGCCACGCGGGTTTCGTCCAGCTCCAGCCGATGCGCGCGGGGCCAGGGCAGGCGTGGGTCGTCAGGCTTTGCCCAGTGCCAGGCCCACACTGGCACCTCGACCAGTTGAACCTTGCGGGCCAGCGCCGCTTGCGCTGCCGCACGGCCAAGGGCTTCGTGGTCGCAGTGGCCGTCGCCTCGCCAGGTGGTCATCAGCACGTCATCGGGCCTGAGCAATTGGTTGAGGTGGTTGACCAGAAAGGCCTCGTCGCGGGGCAACGCCCCGTCCTTGAGGTGCAGCCGCCGCCAGTCCAGTTGGTTGACGTCAAGGTCGAGCTGCTGCAGGGCGTGCCGGCTTTCCAGTGGCCGCTGGCGGCGCAGGCGGTGTTCGGTCCAGGTTGCGGAGTCGGGGTGGCTGCCCTCACCGTCGGTAGCCGAGATCAGCAACAGGTCATGCTCGCGGCCGTGCAGGCCAGCCAGCAAACCACCCGCCATGAGAATCTCGTCATCCGGGTGCGGGGCAAGCAACACCAGGCGCCGCCCGGGTGGCAGCAGTTGCTCGGGCATGATCCAAGTGGCCCGCGCCAGGTGCGCCGAATGCTGCCAGTCTGCCCATGGCGTGCCTGAACTGGCCTGAATGAGGTTTTCCGTCATAGTTGCCAGGCTCCTGCCGGCACCTGCGCCAGCTGTTGTCCAAGGGCGGCCAGGTCGCGCTCGGCGTGGCTCTGGCGCAAGAACACCGGCAAGTCGGCGCTCAGCCGGGCGAAATGGCTGCTGCGGCAAAACGGTGTTGCACCCAGTGCGCGGCCGACGTGCCGGATCACCTGTTCAACCGCCTGTTCAACCTGGGCACGCGCCCGACGAACTTCGAAACTGGCATCGGCCGTAGGTTGGCGGTCTATCCACGCGGCGCATTCGCGCAACGCGGCGCGGGCGCCGTATAGCGCTGCATCCACGGCGCCTAGGTGCGCCTGAGCATGGGGGTCGGGCCGGGGCTTGCGGCACTGTTCCCGCAGGTAATCCGCCAATGCCTCGGCGGCCCCATACCAGCAAGCGGCGATGCCAGCACCGCCATGCCAGAAGCCTGGGCGCGACAGGTACTGGCCAGGCTGGCCGACCGCAATCCCCGGGGCATCGTCAAACTCGATCTCCACGCTGGTGGTGGTGCCCATGCCGACCGCTTGCCAATTGTCGATGTGCAGGCGCTGGCGGGTGTGGGCCAGTTCGATGGCGACCAATTGCGGCTGGTCGTCATCGGCCCAGGCGGTGATCAGCGCCCGGTCGATCTGCAAGGCCCCCGAACACCAGGCCTTGCGCCCGGCCAGGCGCACCTGGTCGCCTTCGCGGCTGACGACACGGGCGCGGGCATCCGGCGGTTCGGCCGCCCACACGCCCCAGATGGCATCCCCCACCAGGTGAGCGCTGCCACATTCGGCGAGGATAGCCAGCGCGTCGGTATGGCCCTCGTACAACTTGGCCAGCGCCAGGTCGCAACCGGCGACCCGGGCCAGGGTTTGCCAGCGCTGCAGGGTGTGGCCCTGGCCGGGTAGGGGCAGCAGGTCGAGGTGGTCGGCCAGTAACGCCTGCATCAGTTGCGCAAGCTTGGTGTCCAGGTTGAGGGCCTGCGGCCGTTCGCTGAAAGTGCGCAGCAAGCTGTCGAGATTGCTCAAGTTGAAGTCCTGAATGATGCTCATGCCATCCCCATCTGTTTGCGCATGCGTGCGGTGATCGATTGCCGGGTCTTGGCCATGTCCGCCCAAGGGTCGTCGACCTCGGCCAGGCGCTCGTGCAGGTTGCCGATGTGCCACTGGTTGGCGCCCTTGAGCTGGGCCAGCTCCTCGCGCCAGATCGGCACCGACACGGGCAGGCCTTCGCGTGCCCGCAAGGAATAGGCGCAGGCCGTGGTTGCCCCTTTGCCGTTGCGCAGGTAGTCGATGAAGATCCGCCCGACCCGGTTTTTCGGCCCCGACACCGCGCTCAGGCGGTCAGGGAACAGCTTGGCCAGGTAATTGACGATGGCATGGCTGAACTCCTTCACCTCGTCCCAGCCGGCGCGCCGGGTCAGCGGCACCACCAGGTGCATGCCTTTGCCACCACTGGTCTTGAGAAAGACCGTAAGGCCAAGTTCGTCGAGCAGCGTCAGTGCCAACTGGGTGGCTTCGATCATCGCCTTCCAGGGCAGTGCCGGGTCCGGGTCGAGGTCGAGCACGAAGCGGTCGGGCTTGTCGAAGTCCTTGTCGGTCGCGTTCCAGGTGTGCAGTTCGAGCATGTTCATCTGCACCGCGCCCAGCAAGGTGTCGGGGCGGTTGATGACCATCGCCGCCTGGCCGGCCTGGGCCTTGTCATAGCTGACCACATGGGCGATGTGCAGCGCGTCGGCGTTTTTCTGGAAGAACAGTTCGCCATTGAGCCCCTCGGGCGCACGCACCAGCGCCACTGGGCGGTCCTTGAGCTGCGGCAGCAGCCACTCGCTGACCCCGGCGTAATATTCTGCAACGTCCCGCTTGGTGGCGCCGATGCTGGCGTCGATCACCCGGTCCGGGTGGGTCAGGCGCAAATCGCCCATGGCTTCGGGTGCTTTCGCGGGCTTGCGTTTGGACACGGTCTTGGCAGGCATGGCGCGCTCCAGATCGATGGCCCTGGCAGGTTTGTCATCGCGCAGGCCGTGGAACACCGAATGGCGCACGATGCCGTCCCGGGTCATCTGCGCGTACGCCACCTCGGCCATCAGTTGCGGCTTGAGCCAGTGCACGCCCCGGGCTTCGGCACCTGTGGGCGGCCGGGGCAGGGCGGGCTTGGCGATTTCCAGGGGTTTGAGGCGGGCATGGATGCTGGCGAGCGTGGTAGCGCTGAAGCCGGTACCCACCTTGCCGGCATACTGCAGCTCACCGCTGGCCTGGTCATGCAGGGCCAGCAAGAGGGCGCCGAAGCCGCTGCGGCTGCCCTTGGGGTCGGTGAAGCCGACGATCACGAATTCCTGGCGCTGCTTGCACTTGAGCTTGACCCAGTCGGCGCTGCGCCGGCCGCTGTACGGGCTGCCGGCGCGTTTGCCGATCAGGCCTTCGAGCTCCATACGGCAGGCGCTGTCTAGCAGCGACGCCACGGGCTGGTCGAAGTCGGCAGAGAAGGCCAGCACATCAGACGTGTCCTGCTCCAGCAGTTGGCGCAGGGCCTCGCGCCGGTCCTCGACAGGCTGCTCGCGCAGGTCCTCGCCGCCAAGGAAAGGCAAGTCGAACAGGTAATAGATGATCTGCTCGTCCTGTGCGGTATCGAATGCATTCTGCAGGGCCTGGAAATCAGCCGTGCCGTTTTCGCCGTTGACCACCATCTCGCCATCCAGCCAGGCAGCCTCGACGCCCAATGCCCGCAGCGCAGCAACCTGCCGGGGCATCTTGCTGCTCCAGTCGTGGCCGTTGCGGGTAAACAGGCGCACATCGTCGCCTTCGATGCGGGCGAGGATGCGGTAGCCATCGAACTTCACTTCATAGCGCCAGTCGCCAGCGGGCGGCGAATCGACCAAAGTCGCCAATTGAGGCTGCAAGGTATCGGGCAAGGCCGTTTTATGGGCGGCGCGGGTACGCTTGCGCTTCGCAGGTTTGGCGGCTTTATCGGCTTTGGCCGCACGGCGCGGTACCAGCGTGCGATCGCTGAGCACGCTGTCGGGTTGCGCATCGACAATGCTGTACTCGGCCTCGCTGCGCGCCTGGCCGTCATGCGACTTGACCAGCATCCACTGCTCTTTCTTGCCGCCCAGGTGGGTGCGGAACAGGTTCCACACGCCGCTGAGCTTCTCACCCTGCAGGCGAAAGCGCAGCTTGCCCTTGGCATAGGCTGCATGGACGTCACCCTCGGGCTCCCAGATACCCCGGTCCCAGACAATCACGTCGCCGGCGCCGTAATGCCCTTCGGGGATGCTGCCTTCGAAATCGGCATAGTCGAGTGGATGGTCCTCCACATGCACGGCCAGGCGGCGGACTTTCGGGTCGAGCGAGGGGCCCTTGGGGATCGCCCAGCTTTTCAGGGTGCCGTCCAGCTCCAGGCGAAAGTCGTAATGCAGGTGGCTGGCGTCATGCTTCTGGATACAGAACTGCAGGGCATGTGCACCTTTGGCGCGGCCGCGCTTGCCACTGGGCTCGGGGGTGGCATTGAAGTCGCGCTTGCGCGCATATTCCTGCAGGGGCTTGGCCATGACAGGCTCCAAATAGGGGTCGCGGTCTTTAATTAGGGAGGCAGCGGGCGGGGTGGTAGTTCAAAATTTCATTTCAGCGCCGGTGCGAAAAACTCTGAATCTTCGGCGGTGATGTGGAGTCGACCGCATACACCCCTGACGGAGAGCCGATATGAGCCAACCCACTGACCGCAAGCCTTACACGCCCAGCGAGATCGACAACACCGAAGACCGCATGGGCAGCGTTCACGAGCTGGACTTCAGCGAACGCAACGATGACCGCCAGGGGCGGATTGGCGACGAACGCCCGGCAGCTGAAGTGGACAAGGAGTTACCCCCAGGGCGCGTCGCGCAAAGCGGCATGACCGGCGGTGAGGCGCTGACCGACAGCCTGCACGAGGACAATGTCACCGACGACGACCTGAGCCCTGACACGCTGTTTGACGAAACCGGCGCGCGAGACCCCTACGAACCGGGCGATGGCGATGGGCCTGCCGACCAAAGCCTGCGCCAGGTCGATGCGGATGAGATTGGCGGCGGCATTGGCCTGGACGAGGCCGAGCTGGCGCGGTCTGCGCCGCTGGATGGTGAGCCCTGGACGGATGACGTGGTTGATGAGCAGCCCAAGCGCTGACCTTTCGCGACAGGGTCGATGACATCGACTAATGGTTCGGCCCTGTCGCACTCCGTTTTACGACCGGTACTTAGCCAACGCCTCTAGCAAATCGGCCTTGCGCATGGTCGACCGCCCGGCAATGTCGTGCTTGCGCGCGTGCTCCATCAACTCAGCCTTGGTCATGTCGGCCAACTGCTGCCCCGGGCGCGGCGCACCTTTACGTGTTGCCGCCGCGCGTTTGGCCGAGGACTCACGTGCCTTGGCCTTGGCGGCCGGGCTCTTCGCCTGACCAGCGCCGCCCTTGCGTTCGCCGCCGCCGGACTGCTTGTTGACCGTCGCCCAGGCACGCGCCTCGGCCTCACCTTTGGAAATGCCCTTGGCCTCATAGCTCTCCTCGATATGCTCGGCCTTGCGCTTTTGCTTGTCGGTGTACTTGTCTTTGTCGCCACGCGCCATGTTTGCTTCCTCCCTTCACTCAGTGCGTCTGCCAGATACCGTCGTTGCGCTCGCAGTCGGCGCGCGCCTGGACCAGGCTTGGGGTGTCGTAGTAGTAGGTGATCACCCGCGCGTCCTTTGGTAGCGAAGGCTTGGTCGAGGGCTCACTGCGGCCTGCCGACTTCGGGTTGGCCAGGCTTTCCTGGGTCAGCGGTGCGATGCAGCTGCCGACGCTGCCGTCGGCGCAACGTGCCACCTTGTGTTTCTCGGTGCTGAGCATTTCCTTGCTTTCGTTGCTGCACGACCAATTGATGGCTTCGGCCGGCATATTGCTGTAGCTGTAACAGGTTCGGCCTTCCACCGGTTTGACCGCTTCGCTTGACGAGCGGGTCATGACCTCGCAGGCTTCGGCCAGTACCTCGCCGCTGGCCAGGGTGCCCAGCATCACCATCAGCAGGGTTAGACGCATGTGTCACCTCCCAGGCACTTGGCCCGTGTTCAGGTCTTGCGTAGTGTCGCTTCGCCGCGTTGGCGCATGGCCCGCGCGCGTTTCTCCAGTACCAGGTAGGTGATCACCGCCAGCAGCAGAGGGATCAGGTAGTAGAGGGTGCGGTAACCCAGCAGCGCTGCCACCAGTGTGCCCTGGCCCAACTGACCGTGCAGCAGGGCGAGAAACACCGCTTCGAGCACCCCGAGCCCTGCGGGAATATGCGCCACCACGCCCGCCACGCAACTGATCAGCAGAATGCCAAGCACCGACGGGTAGAACAGGTCATCCGGCAGCAACCAGTAGATCAGCGCCGCCATCAAGGCCCAGTTGCTCGCGCCTAGCGCCACCTGGCACAGCGCCAGGCGCAGCGAGGGCAGGGTGATCTCATGCTCGCGCACGCGCCAGGTGCGGCGCTTGGCAAAACCGCAGGCCAGCAGGTACGCCAGTGCAATGCCAAGCAGCACAAAGCCGATAAGCTGCAGCCCGGTCACGCCCACTGCCCAGCTTTCCGGCAGCTTGACCAGCCGCAGCGCAAACACCGTGCCGGCCAGCAGCATGTAGCCCATCCAGTTGGTCAAAAGGCCCAGGGTCAGGATCTTGGTGATGGTTGCGGTATCAAGCCCCAGGCGCCCGTACAGCCGGTAACGCAATGCCACGCCACCCACCCAGGTGGTGAAATTGAGGTTGAACGCGTAGCAGACGAAAGCGATCGGCAATACCTGGCGCGCGGGCAGGTGATGCCCGGTGTAGGCCCGCGCCAGCAGGTCGTAGCTGGCAAAGGTCAGGTAACTGCACAACGCCAGCCCCAGGCCGATGATCAAGGTACTCGGTTTGTAGGCAACGAGGGATTGGCGCACCTCGTTCCAGTCCAGGTTGCGCGCCAGCAAAAATAGCAGCACGGGAATCAGCACGATGAACAGCAGGGTGAGCAGGCGCTTGCCCCAGGTGTGCCACGGTTTATGCGTCATCAGGTGTTGCCCTCGTGAAGGTCGCCCTGGGCCTGCATTTCCGGCTGCACCGAGTGCAGGCGCTGACGGTGCGCTGGAAACCAGCCAGCAATGCGCGGGAAGTAACGGGTGAGGTGGAAACCGATGAAGATCAGCGGTGCGCGCCACCAGTAACCGCGGATCATGCGTTCCAGGGTCACCGCTTTGCATTGTTCGCTGGCCAGGGAGGTCAAGTGCTCATGCAGGTGCTGGTTGAACGCCCGATCGCGGATCAGCAGGTTGGCCTCCAGGTTGAACGACAGGCTCAGCGGGTCGAGGTTGCTCGAACCCACGGTCGACCACTCATCGTCCACCAGGGCGACCTTGCCGTGCAGCGGCCGTTGGCAGTACTCGTGAATGTGCACGCCGTCACGCAACAGGTAGTTGTACAGCAGCCGTGACAGCGCGCGCACCCAGCGCATGTCCGGTTGGCCCTGCAAAATCAGTGTCACCTGCACACCCCGGCGTGCCGCATTGCGCAGTTCGCGCAACAGCCGATACCCCGGGAAGAAGTAGGCGTTGGCCACCACGATACGCTGGCGGGCTGCGCGCAGCGCTTGCAAGTAGCACGCCTCGATATCGGTGCGGTGCCGGGCATTGTCGCGCTCCACCAGCACCGCGCTGACCTGGCCGGCAGGCGCGGTAAGCGGGCGCACCTCGCTGGGCGGGTCGAGCACCGGGGCCATCAAGCGTTTACTGGAGGCATGCACCTGCGCCACCACCGGGCCGCGGACCTCCACAGCATAGTCCTGCTTGGCCATCGGCCCAAAATCGCCCAGGTGATCGGCGCTGTAGTTGATGCCACCGATGAATGCCCGCTCACCGTCGACCACCACGATCTTGCGGTGCAGGCGGCGGAACAGGTTGGTGCGCATACCCGCCACGCGTGGCTGTGGGTCGAATGCGTGGAAGTTCACGCCGGCTTCGGTCATTGCCGAGATGAACGCATCCGGCAGGTCTGCCGTGCCATAGCCATCGACTGCAAGTTCCACGCGTACGCCACGGCGTGCGGCGTCGATCAACACCTGCTGCAGCTGCTGGCCGACTTTGTCGTCGAAGATGATGAAGGTTTCCAGCAGTATTTCTTCCCGTGCCTGGCCCATGGCCTCGAACACGCGGGGGTAATAGTCTTCGCCATTGATCAACAGCTCGACGCTGTTGCCCTCTACCCAAGGTCTGTTCACAAATCGATCTCCGCGGCCAAGGGGGCATGGTCAGACAAGTGCGACCATGGGTATTTCGACAACACCTGCGCTTTGCTCGCCTTCGCGTTGCGCAGGTAGATGCGGTCCAGGCGCAGCAGCGGCAAACGCGCGGGGAAGCTGCGTGCCGGGCTGCCAAAGGCTTCAACCACATGCGGCGAGAGCATGGCATCGGCTTTCAGGCGCCAATCGTTGAAGTCGCCCGCGATGATTACCGGCGCGTCGGCCGGCAGGCTGTCCAGCAGCTCGAGCAGCAGGCCCACCTGACGCTGCCGGTGCGCCTCGCGCAAGCCCAGGTGCACACAGATCGCGTGTACCTCGTCATGGCCTGGCACATCCAGGCGGCAGTGCAGCAGGCCGCGCTCTTCGTTACCACGGATCGACACGTCGAGGTTGCGGTGGTCGGCGATGGGGAATTTCGACAGCAGTGCATTGCCGTGGTCGCCGTGCGGATAAACGGCGTTGCGCCCATAGGCGAACTGCGGCCACATGCTGTCGGCGAGAAATTCATACTGCGGGGCCTCGGGCCAGGCTGGGTGGCGCAGCGCATGCTGCTGGTGGCTACCATGCACTTCCTGGAGGAACACAAGGTCGGCACCGGTCGCGCGCACGGCCTCACGCAGCTCCGGCAAAATGAAGCGGCGGTTCAGCGCGGTAAAGCCCTTGTGCACATTGATCGTCATCACGTTCAGGCGGTGTACCGTGGTGATGCGGTCGATGATGCAGCCGGGGCTGGGCAGGGTTCTGTTCACAGGGCCACCTCCGGCTCGACGCCGGGCTCGGTCACCAGCTCACCGTCCAGGGCCAGCTTTTGCAGCAGGCGCCGGGCATCGAACGGGGCGTGAACCTTCTGGTCGTTGTCGAAGTAGCAGTAGACATCCCGCGAGGCCCGCCGCCGTGGCGGCTTTTCAACGATCAGCTGGGCATCGTCCGGTTGCTCGCCCTGGCTCCAGCGCAGGATCCGCTGTTTCCAGTGGCGCAGGGCGCGGGCGGTATAGCCGCTGCTGTAAAGCTCGACATCACCGTGCAGGCGCATGTACACGAAATCGGCGGTCACGTCCTCGACACACGGCCACTTGCCCGCGCTGTCGGCCACTACCAGGGCCACGCCGTGCTTGCGCAGCAGCTGGACGAAGGCTTCACACAGGAAACTCTCGTTACGGATCTCCACGGCATGGCGCAGGCGTGCATTGCCACGGATGCCCGTGCTGCCGTTGCCCTCCAGGCGCTCGGCGCATTGCCGGGCACAGGCCCGAGCTGCCTGGCGGTCGCGGGGCAGCAGCTCAAGGAAGCGAGAAAACCGGGCCTCATCGAACTTCATGTTGGGCGGGAATTGCCACAGGATCGGCCCGAGCTTGTTGCCAAGCAGCAAGGGGCCGGACGCAAAGAAATTCGCCAAAGGCTCCTCGATGTCCTTCAGCCGACGCACATGGGTGATGTAACGCGGCCCTTTGACTGAAAACACGAAGTCGTCGGGCGTGTCATCGTGCCAGTGCCGATAACGCTCCGGTGTCTGCAGGCTGTAGAACGAGCCATTGATCTCGATGCTGTTGACCGCCCGGGAGGCAAAGGCCAGCTCGCTGTCCTGCCGCAGGCCCTTGGGGTAGAAGTCTTTGCGCCAGGGGCCATAGCGCCATCCGGATATGCCGATACGGATCTCGCTCACACTGTCGTCCTCATTGCTGTCCCTTGAATAGCGACCCGCCGCCAACGCAAACGGTTCCAGAGTGTGTGACCAATGGCCGGCAGGCCTGCGCAGGGAACTTTGCGCCCGCCAGCGATTCCACCGAAGGGCAGAGTGCCGAGGACCGTTGGCATGGAATTCCACCGTTTCGCCCAAGCCCTAGCCAACTGGGCCCTCCAACGAGGATGACGCGCGCGATTGAAGGGCTGCCCGTTCATCTGCAATGACCGCCACCCTGGAGGCACGCATGGCCAGACACATCATCCACTTCACCGGCCCGATCAATTCTTCTACCTGCGGCAACCTGATCAACACCTGCTCCAAGGTGTTGCAGCAAGGGGCCGAGGTCGTGCAGTTGAACATCGCTACCATGGGCGGGGAATGCAGCTACGGCTTTACCCTGTACAACTTCCTGCGCACGTTGCCGATCCCCGTGCATACGCACAACCTGGGCACCGTGGAGTCGATGGGCAATATCCTGTTCCTGGCGGGCGAGCACCGCACCGCCTGCGCCCACAGCAAGTTCTTGTTCCACCCGTTCCACTGGACGCTGCACGGCTCGATAGACCATGCGCGCATGGCCGAGTATGCGATGAGCCTGGATTACGACTTGCGCCTGTATGCAGAAATCGTGGCCGAGCGCACGCAAGGCAGCAGCGAGGTGCTGGATGTACCGCGCTACCTGATGGCGTATCCGCGCATTCTTGGGCCAAAGGAGGCGCTTGAGAGCGGGATGATTCATGCCATCGACGAAATGCCCATCGAAGCTGCGTCCACCCAGTGGAGCGTGCATGCCTGAAAGCGCTCAGGTAAAAAATGGCGCGCAAGCATTTGCCTTGCCGATGTTTCGCGCCACCCGTCAGCTGCGGCCATCTGGATTGAGCAGACGCGTGCAAAGCCGGTTCGGAAACAAGGCATGGCACAGATTCATGCGTCATTCCATCCAAACGCAAGGAGAAACGACATGGCTCGTGATCAAGAGCGGACCGGACAACGTGGCGGCACCAAGGAAACCAACCCGGGCAACTTCGCCAATGACCGCGAACGGGCGTCCCGAGCTGGCCACAAAGGCGGCCAGGCTTCGGGCGGCAACTTTGCCAACGACCGTCAACGGGCATCGGAAGCCGGCCGCAAGGGTGGGCATAACAGCCACGGCGGGGGCCGCCAGCAGCACGGTTAAACCGCAGCGGCGCCCAGGGCCCGCTGGGGTATGCCCGGCGGGTTTGCTAACCGTGCAATTGTTCGACAATTTTTTTGAATCTTTCCAGGCGGGCATCACTCAATGAAGAAGTCATCCATGGAGAAGAGGAGGGCCCCGTGATGCCTAACCCCCAGCTGTACATCATCGACTACCAACTGCATGGCGAGCCACGCAGTTTCATCATTCGCATGGAGCGAATGGACAATACCGAAGCCTGGCATTGGGCTAGCTGTGATGCGGGTATCGGCATCATTCCCAAATTCGGCCGCGAAAAAATCAAGAAGGTCAGCAGGCCGATGGCCGAGCGCTACGGCATAACCGCAGTCAGTTGGCGGGTATCGGGAGGCAAGCCGAGCCAGTCGGTTGGCGATTCTGCAGTTATCAGTTAAATGAGGGAGCGGGCTTTCAGGCCCGCTCCAACGCGTCATGCACCCGATTCCGGGTCGCTGGCAGGTACCCCAGGGCGGTTTTGATCATCATCGGCGACGTTCGGGTCGGCATCCGGATCGTCTGCCCGGTCGTTGCGTCTTTCCGGCTCCAGTTCGGGCCAGTCATCCTGGGCATTCCCACCGCCCATTCGCAGTGTCTCGTTCATAATGCTCTCCTTGGTGGCATGTGCACGTTAGAGTGCCTATGACTCCAGGATGATCGTGCTGCACGCGCGCCGCCCCGACCAGCGGCGTCAGGTGCCGGTGTACTTGACCGCCGCCGCTGTGCGCGAGGTGACATTGAGCGCCTTGAGCAACGACGACACATGAATGCGCACGGTAAACGGCGAGATATCCAGCGCCCGGGCGATTTCCTTGTTGGTCTTGCCCTGGGCGATCAGCCGCAACACCTCGTGCTGGCGGTGGGTGAGGTGTTCCAGCTCGGCGTCGCTGCCCAGGTTTGGCAACAACCCTGACGGTGCGTACTTGACCAGCACTTCACCCTCGCGGATGGCCAGGATCGCCGCGCCGATCTCGTCAGGGGCAATGCTCTTGCCGATAAAACCGTCAACGCCACTGGCCATGACCAATTCGATCAGCGACGGCTCATCGACCATCGAAACGACGATCAGCGTGGTGCTGCGCAGTTGCTGGCGCAGGTCGACCAGGCGGTCGATACCGGTCAGGCCAGGGAAGCGCAAGTCGAGAATGAGGGTATCGGGGGCTTCGCCTTGGCTGGCGAGCTCGAGGACCTGTTGCAGGTCGCCGGCCTCTTCCAGCAGGGCATCCGGCAACACCCGCTGCACGGTACGGGCCATCGCCTCCCTGAACAGCGGATGGTCATCCGCCACAATGATGCGGCACGTCACGTCCTGACACTCCCTGTGAACGCCGGTCTTCCGGGTCGTGCTAATTTAGCAGGTGACAACGGCTAGCGTCGCGCCGAAATGGCAGATATGCGACCCCGTGCACAGGGACGTCACCATGGACTACAACAAGAACAACGAACTCGACCAGGCCAACCTGCGGGTCATCGTCGCCAGCTGCGCGCTGGTGTACATCACCGTACTGGGCTTTCTGCCCGGCCATTCGCTGCAGGACTACCTGCCGGTCATCTATTACATCGTCAGTTTCATCCTGTTGTCGATCGGCTTGCGCCAGGCCATCGCCCGCTGGCCGGGGCATTACCCGTGGCGGCGTGTGCTGGGCATCGTGCACGACTACACCGGCACCTGTTTTGGCCTGGTGCTGGGGGGCGAAGCTGCGTTGCCGCTGTATGCGGTGATGGTCTGGGTGAACTTGGGCAATGGCATGCGTTTCGGCACCCGCTACCTGATCATCGCCACCGTGCTGGCGCTGACGGCGCTGCTGGTGGTGTACCAGCTGAACCCTTATTGGCAGGCCAACCCGTTCATGGTGCTGATGTTGCTGACCACCAGTACCGTAATCCCGATCTATGCCCACATGCTGCTGGAGCGCACCCGCAAAGCTTCGGAGCTGGCGATGGCCGCCACCCGGGAGAAATCGCGTTTCCTCGCCCAGGCCAGCCACGACCTGCGTCAGCCAATCCATTCGATCGGCCTGTTCACCGCCTGCCTGCGCGAAGCGCCCCTGGGCGACCAGGAGCGGCGCCTGGTGGACAGCATCGACCGTTCGCTGCTCAACGTGTCGCAGCTGTTCCGCTCGATCCTCGACCTGTACACGCTGGACAACGGCCGCGTGCAACCCAAGTGCGAAACCTTCGCCCTGGGTGACTTTCTAGCCGACCTGCTGCGCCAGAACGCCGAAGCGGCCCGTTGGGCCGGTGTGGAGATGCGCTTGCGCCCTTGCCGGCACTGGACCCGCGCCGACCGGGGAATTCTCGCGACCATGGTGCAGAACGTGCTTTCCAACAGCTTCAAGTACGCGGCCCATCGGCCTTTGCTGGTTGCTGTTCGCCGCCACGGCGACGGGCTGGCCATCGTGGTGTATGACCAGGGGCGGGGCATCGCCGATGAACACCAGGGGCTGGTGTTCGAGGAGTTCTACCGAGTACGCCAAGTGCGGGACAAGGATGTTGAAGGCGTTGGGTTGGGGCTGTCGATCGTCAAGCGGCTGGGGCGGTTGATGGGCTTGCAGGTGCGTTTGCGTTCGCGTCTGGGCCGAGGCACGGCGGTCAGCCTGCAGGGTCTACCCCGGCTAGCTGCGGAAAAACCGGCGCTTGGCGTAGAGCAACAGGCCGTGCAGAACGCGATGCTCGGCGGGTTGCGGGTGTGCCTGGTAGAGGATGACCACAACGTGCTGCGCGCAACGTCGGCGCTGCTGCAGCGCTGGGGGTGCGAGGTGGAGGCGCACAGTTCGCCGGTGGGGCTGAGCAGCCAGTGTGAGGTGATCGTGGCCGATTATGACCTGGGGCAGGAGGCCACGGGGGTCGATTGCATCGAAAGCCTCCGGCAACAGCGGGGCTGGCAGGTGCCGGCGCTGATCATGACCGGGCATGACCTGGAGAGAATCCAGGCGGTGGTGCAAGGGCGCGATATTGCCATTTTGTCCAAGCCGGTGAGGCCGGCGCAATTGCGGGCGGCGCTGCGGGGGATGCGGGGGGGTGTTGTTTGAAGGCGAGCCTGTCATTCAATGCGCTTGTCTTGGGATCTTTAGCGTCCTTGAGATCGAGCGCCGCCCGCGCGGCGCATCGCGGGCAAGCCCGCTCCTACATTTGTTGCAACGTGCCATGGCCTGTGAGGCCATAGTTGTCAGCCTTGATGGCACGACGTGATTTCTCGGCTGGCGCTGCCGGCGCCCCACCAGTCTTCAGCCATGCGCCAAGGCGAACAACCATGGCCTGACTGGAACGGCGCGTTGCAACAAATGTAGGAGCGGGCTTGCCCGCGATGCGCCGCGCGGGCGGCGCTCGATCTCATGGGCGCTGAAGATCTCAAGGCAAGCACCCCGCGAAGCGCCGTGCGCTCGACAAGCCCACAAACCTAGCGCTTGAGCACCAACGTCAGAATGTCATAGCTCGCCACCAGCTCACCCAGCTGGTTGGTCACCTCGACATCCCACGCCACCACGCCCTGTGGCTGCCCCAGCGGGCTGGCCTTGCCCTGGTCGATCTTGCGCTTGCAGGTCAGCCGCGCCTGGATGGTGTCGCCGATCCCCACGGGGGTGATGAAACGCAGGGTGTCCAGCCCGTAGTTGGCCAGCACCGGCCCGGCGCCTGGCGAAACGAACAGCCCGGCCGCCGCCGACAGCACGAAATAGCCGTGGGCAATGCGCTTGCCGAACTGCGACGCCTTGGCTGCGATCTCGTCGAAGTGCATGTAGAAGTGGTCGCCCGACAGGCAACCGAAGTTGACCAGGTCGGCCTCGGTCACCGTGCGCCGGTGGGTGAGCAGCGACTCACCAATGCGCAGGTCTTCGAAATGCCGGCGGAACGGATGCACCTCAGTCTCGATCACTTCAGCGCCGCGCACATATTCACCGGTCACCGCCGTGAGCATGCTCGGCGACCCCTGCACGGCAGCACGCTGCAGGTAATGCTTGACCGCTCGCAGGCCACCCAGCTCCTCGCCGCCACCGGCGCGACCGGGGCCGCCGTGCTTGAGCTGTGGCAATGGCGAGCCGTGGCCGGTGGACTCCTTGGCGGCCTCGCTGTCCAGCACCAGCAGGCGACCGTGCCAGGCGGCGGCCACTGGGATTGCCTTGGCGGCAACAGCGCGGTCAGCGGTAACCAAGGTCGCCACCAGGCTGCCTTTGCCACGTGCCGCCAGGGCCAGGGCCTCGTCGAGGTCGTCGTAGGCCATCAGCGTGCTGACCGGGCCAAACGCCTCGATATCGTGGGCGCCGCCGTCGGCATGCGGGTCGCGGGCCTGGAGCAGGGTCGGGGCGAAGAAGGCCCCTTCGGCAACACCCTCACCACGCGGGGCAAAACCGTCGCTGGCGCCAAACAGCTGGTTGCAGCTTTGCAGCAGGGCGCGAACGCGCTCGCTGACGTCACGCTGCTGGTCATGCGAGGCCAGCGCGCCCATGCGCACGCCTTCTACCGAAGGGTCGCCGACCACCACCTTGCTCAGGCGCTCACGCAGGCGCGTGGCCACCGCATCCAGGTGCTTGGCCGGGACGATGGCGCGGCGGATGGCGGTGCATTTTTGCCCGGCCTTGGTGGTCATTTCACGCACCACCTCCTTGATGTACAGGTCGAACTCTTCGCTGTCCGGGGCCACATCAGGGCCAAGGATGGCGCAGTTGAGCGAATCGGCTTCGGCGGTGAACGGCACCGAATTGCGGATCAGGTTGGGCGTGACGCGCAGTTTTGCCGCGGTGTCGGCAGAGCCGGTGAAGGTCACCACATCCTGCCCTTGCAGGCGGTCGAGCAAGTCGCCGGTACTGCCGATCACCAGTTGCAGGCTGCCGGCTGGCAGCAGGCCGGAGGCGTTCATCAGGCGCACCACGGCTTCGGTCAGGTAGCTGGTGGACGTGGCCGGTTTGACGATGCACGGCATGCCGGCGAGGAACGTCGGGGCGAATTTCTCGAGCATGCCCCAGATCGGGAAGTTGAACGCGTTGATGTGTACGGCGACACCGGCACGCGGCACCAGGATGTGGCTACCGGCAAAATGGCCTTGCTTGCCCAGCGGGATCGCCGGCCCTTCATGCACCAGGTTCCCCGAAGGCAGCTCGCGGCTGCCGATACCGGCGTAGGCGAACAGCGTGGCGTTGCCGCCTTCGATGTCGATCCAGCTGTCGGCGCGGGTGGCGCCGCTGTGGTGGGACAGCGTGTACAACTGTTCCTTGCGCTCGGCCAGGTACAGGGCAATGGCTTTCAAGCGGGCTGCGCGTTGCTGAAAGTCCATGGCCATCAGTTCAGCCAGGCCACGGGCGCGGGCAAAATCCACGGCCTCGGCGAAATCCGGGCGCTCTTCATGGCTGTAGGCCAGGACATGGCCGTCAAGGGCGCTGCGCAAGGCCTGGGCGCCGTGCTGGCCGACCCAGCGGCCGGCGATGAAACTCTGCAAGGTTGGGGCGTCAGACATGCTGTTCTCCATGCTGTTCTAATGTCAGGAAGGGCGCTGTTACCACAGCGCCAGGGTGTAGCCGATGATCAGGCGGTTTTCGTCCACGGCGTTGGTCAGGCCATTGCCGGAACGGAAGGTGACGTTGCGCCAGCGCAGGCTGACGTCCTTGAGCGGGCCGCTCTGGATGACGTAGGTGAGGTCAGTGTCACGCTCGCGCTCACGGCCGTTGCTGACCGTGGCAGTCTCGGCGTGACGGCCGTCGGTGTAGCGGGTCATGAAGCTCAGGCCGGGGATGCCCAGGGCGACGAAGTCGTAGTCGTAGCGCACCTGCCACGAGTCCAGCCCGGCACGGGTGAAGGTGTTGTAGGTCACCAGGTTGACGGTGAACGGGTCGCCGCCGTTGACGAACGGGAAGGCGCTGTCGCCGGACATCTGTTGCCAGGTCGCGGTGAACTTGTGGGCCCGGACACCCAGGGTGAACATGGCGTTGAAGTTGCGGTTGTCGATGTTGCCGGCGCGTTCGGCACCGTCGTTGCGGCTGTCGAAGTAACGCAGGTCGGTGCGCAGGCTAACGCCTTCAGCCAGCGGGCGGGTGTCGATCAGGCCGATGAACTGCTGGCGGTAGATGTCTTCGAGTTTGGCGTAGTAGTAGCTCACGCTGGTCTGCGGGGTGAGCGCGTAGCTGCCGCCGGCAAAATCCAGGTGGTCGCTGCTGGCGGCGCCGTAACCTATGTCGTCGCGCCCGGACGAATCACGCAGGTTGGCCTTGGTCAGGCGCCCGGCATTGACGGTCAGGCGGTCGATGTCCTGGCTGGTCAGCTGGCCGCCCTGGAAGGTCGAGGCCAGCAGGCGGGTGTCGTTGTACACCACCACCGGCAGGATCGGCTGCAGCGTCCCCAGGCGCAGGGTGCTCTTGGCCAGGCGCACCTTGCCGGTCAGGCCCAGCTCGCTGTAGTCATCGACCGGCTCACCGCTGTTCGGGCCGAACGGCAGCAGGCCGGTATTGCGCCGCTCGCGGCTGGAATCGAGCTTGATGCCCAGCTGCCCCATGGCGTCCACGCCAAAGCCCAGCGGGCCGTCGGTAAAGCCGGATTCCAGCCGGGCGGTAAAGCCTTGGCCCCATTCCTCGGCCTTGGCTTGCGGCGCATTGCTTTGGCGCAAATCGCGGTTGATGTAGTGGTTGCGCAGGTCCAGCCGTGCATGGCTGTCGCCGATGAAGTCGGCAAGGGCCGGCACGGGCAGGGCGAGGCTGGCCAGCCAGGCGGCAGAAGTGAGTTGCATGCGGTTCATTGTTTTTATACCCGACATATTCAAGGGTCAGTGCTTGCTTGCGCCAGCGGCGCCGATGCCGGTCATGGACCGGATGAACTGCGCCAGGTAACGGCCACGCTCTTCGCTGGCACGCACGGAGGTGTCCGTCACCGAGAACACCCAGGCGCCAAGGAACGCCAGGCTCATGGAGAACAGCGCCGGGTTGCTGTAGGGGAACAGCGCCCGCTCGTTGTGCAGCACGTTGACCCACACCGCCGGGCCCAGCACCACCAGCACCACGGCCGAAACCAGCCCGGCCATGCTGCCGCACACTGCGCCGCGGGTAGTCAGGCCCTTCCAGAACATGGAAAGCAGCAACACCGGGAAGTTGACCGAAGCGGCCACGGCCAGTACCAGGCCGGACAGGAAGGCAATGTTCTGCGACTCGAACACCAGCCCCAGCACCACCGCCAGCATGCCGATCACCAGCGTGGCGATCCGCGACACGCGCATTTCTTCTTGCTCCGTGGCCTGGCCCTTGCGCACCACGCAGGCATACAGGTCATGGGACACCGCCGAAGCCCCGGAAAGCGCCAGGCCAGCCACCACAGCCAGAATGGTCGCGAACGCCACGGCAGAGATGAAGCCCAGGAACAGGTTGCCACCCACCGCCTGCGCCAAGTGCACGGCGACCATGTTGCCGCCGCCGATGATCGCGCCGCTGGCATCGCGGTAGGCCGGCTCGGTGCCGACCATGACAATGGCGCCAAAACCGATGACGATCAGCAGCAGGTAGAAGTAGCCGATGAAGCCGGTGGCGTAGAACACGCTCTTGCGCGCTTCCTTGGCGTCGCTGACGGTAAAGAAGCGCATCAGGATATGCGGCAGCCCGGCGGTACCGAACATCATGCCCAGGCCCAGCGAAATCGCATCCACCGGGTTCGACAGCAAGCCGCCCGGCGCCATGATCGCCTGGCCCTTGGCGTGCACGGCCACGGCGTTGGCGAACATCGCTTCAGTGCTGAAGCCGAAATGCTTGAGCACCATGAACGCCATGAAGGTGGTACCCGAGAGCAGCATGACCGCCTTGATGATCTGCACCCAGGTGGTGGCGAGCATGCCGCCGAAGGTGACGTAGGCGACCATCAGCACGCCTACCAGCATGACCGCGTACAGGTAACTGATGCCAAACAGCAATTCGATCAACTTGCCGGCACCGACCATCTGCGCCACCAGGTACATCAGTGCCACCGCCAGGGTGCCGAACGCCGAAGTGAGGCGCACCGGAGTTTGCGCGAGGCGGTAGGAAACCACGTCAGCAAAGGTGTATTTGCCCAGGTTGCGCAGGCGCTCGGCGATCAGGAACAGGATGATCGGCCAGCCGGCCAGTACGCCCAGGGCATACAGCAGGCCATCGTAACCATTCAGGAACATCATCGCTGAAATGCCGAGGAAAGACGCTGCGCTGATCATGTCGCCGGCAATTGCCAGGCCGTTCTGCATGCCGGTCAGGCCGCCGCCGGCGGTGTAGAAGTCGCTGGCCGAGCGGGTGCGCAAGGCCGCCCAGCGGGTCACCAGCAGGGTAAAGCAGACGAACACCATGAACATCGAGATGGCGGTCCAGTTCATTGCGCGCACTCCTGCTTGACCTTGTCGTTAAGCGGGTCGAGCACGTTGTTGGCGCGGTGCACATAGATGCCGGTGAGGGCGAAGGACACCAGTACCATGAGCACCCCGACCAGCATGCCGACGGTGGTCACGCCGCCGCTGAGGGACTGGCCCAGGGTGCTGGGGGAGAACGCCACCAGCAGGACGAAGCCGTAGTAGATCACCAGCATGGCCAGGGTCAGGCTGCCGTTGAGGCGGCGCTTGCGCCGTACCAGGTGCTGGAAATCGGGGTGTTTACTGATGCTCTCGATGTGTTCGGGGGTCATGGCAAGCGATCTCTTGGTGTTGTAATTGTTTTTGTTGAGGTCACGCGGGTGTTGCGGTGTTGCTGAGGGCCCTATCGCGGATGAATCCGCTCCTACATGGGCCGAGCAGGCCCGTAGGAGCGAATTCATCCGCGAAAAGGGTGACTCGGTTTCAGAGCTGGTCGAAGTCCAGGACCACCTTGTCGCTGAGCGGGTAGGTCTGGCACGACAACACGTACCCGGCCGCCACTTCGTAATCTTCCAGCGCATGGTTGCTGTCCATCTCCACCTCGCCCTCGATCACCCGGCACTTGCAGGTCGAGCACACCCCGGCTTTGCACGAGTAGGGCAGTTCGGCGCCGATGGCGTTGCCGGCGTCGAGCACGTTTTGGGTATTGCGCGGCAGGTCGAAGCTCAAAGCCCGCCCATCGCTGATCACGGTGATCTGGCTGAGCGCCGAATCGGCTTGGCGCGCCGCCTCGCGGGCTTCGCGACGGGTCTCGCTGCCGGCAGCAGCGAAAAGCTCGAAATGGATGCGATCCTTGGCCATGCCGTTGGCCTGCAGGCTGTCGCGCACGGTCTCGGTCATTGCCTGCGGGCCGCAGATGAACGCAGCATCCAGGTTGGCCACGTCCATCCAGCGGGAGAACAGCTGGCCGCACTTGTCGGCGTCGATGCGGCCGTTGTACAGGTCGACGTCCTGCTGCTCGCGGCTGAACACGAAAATCAGGTTGAGGCGGTCGAGGTAGCGGTTTTTCAGGTCTTCGAGCGTGTTGCGAAACAGCGCGCCTGCGCTTGCGCGGTTGCCGTACAACAAGGTGAAGCGGCTGTGCGGCTCGCTGGCCAGGGTAGTGGCGATGATCGACAGGATCGGCGTAATGCCGCTGCCGGCGGCCACGCCCAGGTAGTTACCCTGGCGGGTCGGCTGCAGCGGTACGAAGAAGCTGCCGGCGGGTGGCATTACCTCCAGTTGCTGGCCGGCCTTGAGCGTGTCATTGGCAAAGGCCGAGAAACGCCCGCCGGCTACGCGTTTGACGGCTACGCGCAGCTCGCCATCCTGCACGGCGCTGCAGATGGAATAGGAGCGGCGTACCTCTTCATTGCCCAGCTGGGTGCGCATCACCAGGTACTGGCCCTGGGTGAAACGGAAGGCGTCCTGCAGGTGTGGCGGCACGTCGAAAGCAATCGATACCGCGTCACGGGTTTCGTTGCGCACTTGCTTGATGGTCAGGCTGTGAAACTGGCTCATGGTGGCCTCCACGGCTCAAATGCATTTGAAATAGTCGAACGGCTCCAGGCACTCGCGGCAGCGGTACAGCGCCTTGCAGGCCGTGGAGCCGAACTGGCTGAGCAGTTCGGTGTGGTGGCTGCCGCACTGCGGGCAGCACACCTGGGGCGCCTCGCCGAGCAGGCTGCGCTTGCTGGCGCTGCCACTGGGTGGGGCGATGCCGTAGGCGCGCAGGCGTTCACGGCCCAGCGCGCTGATCCAGTCGGTGCTCCAGGCCGGGGTCAGCCGACGCTCAAGGTCGGGCGCCGGAAAACCGGCCTGCTCCAGCGCCTGGCGGATATCGCCCTCGATCACTTCGGTGGCTGGGCAACCCGAGTAGGTGGGTGTGACCACCAGGTGCAGGTGGCCGGCACGCCAGCCCAGGTCACGGACAATGCCCAGGTCCACCACACTGACCACCGGCACTTCCGGGTCCATGACCTCGCCCAGTACCGCCCAGGCGCGCGCGAGGTCGTCGCTTTGCGGCGCCCGGGCACCGCGGTCGCCGGCAATCAGCTCACCAGGTTGCATCGGGGTAGGCCCTTGGCAGGCACTGCATTTCGGCCAGCAACAGGCCCAGGTGTTCGGTGTGCAGGCCTTGGCGGCCACTGAGGTAGAAGTGGCTGGCTGCCTTGGGCAGGGGCAGTTCGACCGTGGCGAAGATGGTGCTGACCTGCTTGAGCCAATCCGCGCCAACCTGCGCAGGGTCGGCCGCGATGCCGGCGTCAGCCAGTTGCACCTCGTTATCGCTGCCTGCCGCGAGCTCGACAGTGAAGCGCCACAGCGCCGGGATCGCTTCGAGCATGCGCCGACGGCTTTCGTCGGTGCCGCCGCCCAGGCGCTGCACCCATTCAGCCGAACGGCGCAGGTGGTAGGTGACCTCCTTCAGCGCCTTGGCGGCAATGCCGGCAATACGTGCATCGCTGGAGTCGACCAGGCGCTGCAGCACCGCGTGATGCCAGGCGTCATAGAAGAATTGCTTGGCCATGGTCACGGCGAAGTCGCCGTTGGGTTGCTCGACCAGCAACAGGTTGCGGTACGCGCGCTCGTCACGGCGAAACGCCAGGGCGTCGGCGTCGCGGCCGTCGTCCAGCAGCTCGGCGGCGTACTCCAGCCAGTTGCGGGCCTGGCCCACCAGGTCGAGGCCAACGTTCATCAAGGCCAGCTCTTCTTCCAGTGCCGGTGCGTGGCCACACCATTCGCACAGGCGCTGGCCCTGGACCAGGGCGCTGTCGCCGAGCAACAGCAGGTAAGGGATGAGATCGTGCTTGTGCATGGCCAACCTCACATGTGCCCGACTTCGTCGGGCAGTTGGTAGAAGCTGGCGTGGCGGTAGACCTTGTCGTCCGACGGGGCGAACAGCGGGTCTTTCTCGTCAGGCGAGGTGGCGGTGATCAGTGCCGAAGGCACCACCCACAGGCTGACCCCTTCGCTGCGGCGGGTGTACAGCTCGCGCGCGTTCTCGATGGCCATGGCGGCGTCGGCGGCGTGCACGCTGCCGACATGCTTGTGGTTCAGGCCGTGCTTGCTGCGCACGAACACTTCGTAGAGGGTCCAGACAGACATTTCAGATCTCCGCATCAATCGCCGCTCAGGCGGCGTTCTTGTTCTGTTGCTTGCGTGCGTAGGCCACGGCCGCTTCGCGCACCCAGGCGCCATCCTCGATGGCCTTGCGCCGGGTGGCGACGCGTTCCTGGTTGCACGGGCCGTTGCCCTTGATGACTTCGTAGAACTCGCCCCACTGGATCTCGCCGAAGTCGTAGTGGCCGCGGGCTTCGTTCCACTTGAGGTCGGGGTCGGGCGCCGTGCAGCCGAGCAGTTCGAGCTGCGGCACGGTCTGGTCGATGAAGCGCTGGCGCAGTTCATCGTTGGTCTGGCGCTTGATTTTCCAGGCCATCGACTGGGCGCTGTTGGGGGAGTGTTCGTCGCTGGGGCCGAACATCATCAGCGACGGCCACCACAGGCGGTTGATGGCGTCCTGGACCATGTCCCTCTGTGCCTGGGTGCCCTGGCGCATCATGGTCAGCAGCAGCTCGTAGCCCTGGCGCTGGTGGAAGCTTTCTTCCTTGCAGATGCGCACCATGGCGCGGGAGTAGGGGCCATAGGAAGTGCGCTGCAGCACCACCTGGTTGACGATGGCGGCGCCATCGACCAGCCAGCCCACCGCGCCCATATCGGCCCAGCTCAGGGTCGGGTAGTTGAAGATGCTCGAGTACTTGGCCTTGCCGCTGTGCAGCTTGGCGATTTCTTCGTCGCGGTCGGCGCCGAGGGTTTCCATGGCGCTGTACAGGTACAGGCCGTGGCCGGCTTCGTCCTGGATCTTGGCCATCAGTTGCAGCTTGCGCTTGAGGCTGGGGGCGCGGGTGAGCCAGTTGCCTTCGGGCAGCATGCCGACGATTTCCGAATGGGCGTGCTGGGAGATCTGCCGGATCAGGGTCTGGCGATAGGCCTCGGGCATCCAGTTCTTGGCTTCGATCTTGATCTCGGCGTCGATCTTCTCCTGGAAGTGGCGTTCTTCAGGCGACATCTCGTTCAGCGCCTTGACGCGTTTTACTCCGGTTTCCACTAGCTGTGCGTACATGTTCCGACTCCTGCTAAGGCATGAGTCATTTGTAAGCGATACAAAACACAGCGTCAAACGGTTTTAGATGTATCAAATAAAATTTATGTATCGCTTGGGGAGACTGGGGGCTGCTTTGCAGCCCTTTCGCGACGCAAGGCCGCTCCCAACCCGGCACCTCATGCCCTTGTGGCAGCGGCCTTGTGTCGCGAAAGAGCGCAGACTGCCCCCAAGCTTTCTCCTAGGCAAAAAAAAGCCCCGGGCCAGGCCGGGGCGCAAATGGCAGCCGATGACTCAGCCAGCCAACCGTTTATCAAACACGTGGCACGCCTTGCCTTCTGAGCGTTTCAGCGTACCGCAGGGCTGCAGCCGCACCTGGGTGCTGATACCGATGTAGGTCTTGATCTGCTTGCTCAGTTCACCGGTGAGCAGCTTGCGCTGGCCCTCGTCCATGGCCTGGCACTCAGCGCGCAGTTCCACGTGCACCTCGACGCTGTCCAGGTTGCCATTGCGATACAGATGAATCTCGTAAAGCTCGGAAAGATGTTTTATTTTAAGCACCTGCTCCTCGATCTGCGTCGGGAACACGTTGACCCCACGAATGATCAGCATGTCGTCACTACGCCCGGTGATCTTGCCGATACGCCGCATCGGCCGCGCCGTACCGGGCAGCAGGCGCGTCAGGTCGCGGGTGCGGTAGCGCACCATCGGCAGGGCCTCTTTGCTCAGCGAAGTGAACACCAGCTCGCCGAGCTGGCCGTCAGGCAACACCGCGCCGGTGACCGGGTCGATGATTTCGGGGTAGAAGTGGTCTTCCCAGATGGTCGGGCCATCCTTGGTCTCGATGCACTCCATGGCCACGCCCGGGCCCATGATCTCGGACAGGCCATAGATATCCAGCGCATCGATGCCCAGCCGCTGCTCGATGGAGCGGCGCAGTTCGTCTGTCCATGGCTCGGCACCGAAGATGCCCAAACGCAGCTTGAGGTCGTGCGGGTCGATGCCCTGGCGCTCGATCTCGTCGGCCAGGTTGAGCATATAGGAGGGCGTGACCATGATGATGTCGGGCTGGAAGTCCCGAATCAGCTGCACTTGCTTTTCGGTCTGGCCACCCGACATGGGGATTACCGTACACCCTAGGCGCTCCGCCCCATAGTGCGCACCCAGGCCGCCGGTGAACAGGCCATAGCCGTAGGACACATGCACCTTGTCGCCCTTGCGCCCACCTGCAGCGCGGATCGAGCGGGCGACCACATTTGCCCAGGTGTCGATGTCGTTCTGGGTGTAGCCCACCACGGTCGGCTTGCCTGTGGTGCCACTGGAGGCGTGCAGGCGCACCACCTCCTGCTGGGGCACGGCGAACATGCCGTAGGGGTAGTTGTCGCGCAGGTCGTTCTTGCCGGTGAAGGGGAATTTCGCCAGGTCGTCGAGGGACTTCAGGTCCTCCGGGTGGGCGCCGCACTCGTCGAAGCGTTGACGGTACAGCGGCACGTTGTCGTAAGCGTGGTTCAGGCTCCAGCGCAACCGCTCCAGCTGGTGCTGACGCAGGGCGTCGACACTGGCGGTTTCCATCGGGTCCAGCAGGGCACGATCGGCATCATGGTACATGTTCATGGCATCACTCGAATTGTTCTTGTAGGCCGGCGCCTTCCTCTGTAGGAGCGGTGCCGTGAGTGTCATGGACGCAGCATAACCGGCGGCGTCGCGTTCAGTAACAAGCCATTGGTCAGAGGCGTTCGATGACCATGGCAATGCCTTGGCCGACGCCGATGCACATGGTGCACAGGGCGTAGCGGCCGGCGCTTTCTTCCAGTTCGTGCAGGGCGGTGGTGACCAGGCGGGCGCCGCTCATGCCCAGCGGGTGGCCAAGTGCAATGGCGCCGCCGTTACGGTTGACCCGCGCGTCGTCATCAGCCAGGCCCAGCTCGCGCAACACGGCCAGGCCTTGGGCGGCGAAGGCTTCGTTGAGTTCGATGACGTCCATGTCGGCCAGTGACAGGCCGGTCAGTTCCAGCACCTTGTGGGTCGCCGGCACAGGGCCGATGCCCATGATGCGTGGCTCAACGCCGGCCACCGCCATGCCGACGATCCGCCCTCGCGCCTTCAGGCCATGGCGGCGGGCGGCTGCGCTGCTGGCCAGCAACAGCGCGCACGCACCATCGTTGACCCCCGACGCATTGCCCGCCGTGACGCTGCCGCCTTGACGGAACGGCGTACCCAGCCTGGCCAGTTGCTCCAGGGTGGTGTCGGCGCGCGGGTGTTCATCCTGCTCGATCCGAATGGCCGGGCCTTTGCGCTGGGCGATTTCCACCGGCACGATTTCGCGTGCCAGCCGGCCGCGGGCCTGGGCGGCGGCGGCCTTGTGCTGGCTGCGCAGGGCGAAAGCATCCTGGTCGGCACGGGAGATAGCGAACTGTTCGGCGACGTTTTCTGCCGTTTCCGGCATCGAATCGATGCCGTACTCGGCCTGCATCAGTTTATTGACGAAACGCCAACCGATGGTCGTATCGAACAGCTCTGCGCTGCGGCCAAAGGCCTGCTCGGACTTGCCCATGACAAAAGGTGCACGCGACATCGACTCGACGCCGCCGGCCAGCATCAGCCCGGCTTCACCGCAGCGCAGGGCACGGGCGGCGTTGCCGATGGCGTCCATGCCGGAGCCGCACAGGCGGTTGATAGTGGTGCCGGGCACGCTGATCGGCAGGCCGGCCAGCAGCGCGGCCATGCGCGCCACGTTGCGGTTGTCCTCACCGGCCTGGTTGGCGCAACCAAGGATCACGTCGTCGATGGCGGACCAGTCAAGCGCCGGGTAGCGCGCGACCAGCGCCTTGATTGGCACGGCGGCCAGGTCGTCGGCGCGCACGCTGGCAAGGGCGCCGCCGTAACGGCCGATTGGCGTGCGCACGGCATCGATGATCAGCGCATCGAGGTGGGTGTGTTCAGTCATTTGCGGTCTCCTGCGCGAGCACCGTGCCGCGCACTTTGTAGGATTTGCCGTGGAACAGGGCGATCAGCTCGCCGCGCTGGTTTTCGATGCGCACGTCGTACAGCCCGGTGCGGCCCTTGCGGCTCATTTCGGCCGCACTTGCAGTCAGTACGTCACCGCACAGTGCGGGGGCGACGTAGTCGATGCTGCAGCCCAGGGCGACCGTGGCTTCGTCGTAGCTGTTGCAGGCGAAGGCAAAGGCTGAGTCGGCGAGGGCGAACAGGAAGCCACCGTGGCAGGTGCCGTGGCCCTGGATCATGTCGGCGCGCACCGGCATGCTCAGGCGGGCCTGGCCTGCGCCGGTACTGCGCAGGCGGATGCCCAGGGCCTGGCTGGCCTGGTCGCGGGAGAACATGGCGGCGGCGCAGGCCTGGGCCAGTTCGTCCGGGGTGCGTTGCAGTTCAGTCATGCAGGCGGGCTCCTTGGGCGTGGCTGCGGCGCAGCAGCAGGGAAGGGCGGTAGCGGCTTTCGCCATAGCTGGCCTGCAGGTGTTCCAGCACGCGCAGCGTGTAACCCAGGCCGATCTGCTCGGCCCAGGCCAATGGGCCGCGTGGGTAATTGACCCCGGCGCACATGGCCAGGTCGATGTCGGCGGCGCTGCCGACGCCTTGCAACACGGCATCGGCGGCCTCGTTGGCAAGCATGGCCACGGTGCGCAGCACCACCAGGCCAGGCAGGTCGGCAACCGCGGCAACCTGGATGCCTGCCCGGTGCAGCAGTGCAACAACCTGGTCACGTGCTGCGGCAGTGGTGTCGGCCGACCAGCTGATGGCGATGCGTGAAGCCGTGCGGTAATCCAGGGCCAGATCGATCAGCACCAGGTTGCGCAGGCCCTCTTCCCGGGCACGCTGGCTGGCCATGCGCCCATCGCAAAGCGCAAGGGCCGCATCGCCAACGTGGATCACGCCACGGCCTGCGCGTTCGGTAATGGCAAGCCCACTGTCGCGCAAGCGCTCAACCAGCGGCTGCAGCGCCCCGAGATGGCCTTCGACCACGCAGCGGTCAACCGTCAGCGCACTGGCAAGTTCTGCCACGGGCGGGCGCTCGGCGCCTTCGGCGTAGCGATAGAAGCCATGCCCGCTCTTGCGCCCGAGACGACCAGCATCCACCAGCTCCTTCTGTACCAGCGAGGGCTGGAAGCGGGAATCACCATAAAATGCATCGAACACCGAACAGGTGACGGCGTAGTTGACGTCATGCCCGATCAGGTCGGTGAGTTCGAACGCGCCCATGCGGAAACCACCGGCATCGCGCAACAAGGCATCGAGTGTTGCGCAGTCGGCGGCACCCTCCTGCAGCAGGCGCAGGCTTTCGGCATAGAACGGCCGCGCCACGCGATTGACGATGAAACCGGGCGTGGAACGGGTGTGAACCGGCTTTTTACCCCAGGCCTTTGCCGTGTGATAAAGCACGGCGGCGACGTTTGGTTCGGTGGCCAGGCCCGAAACGATTTCAACCAGCGCCATCAGCGGCGCAGGGTTGAAGAAGTGCATGCCGACCACGTTCTGCGGCCGGGCAAGGCCCGCCGCCAGGCTGGTGATCGACAGGGACGAGGTATTGCTGGCGAGTATGCAGTCCTCTGCGCACAGTGCTTCCAGCTGGCGTAACAGGTCTTGCTTGACCTGCAGGTTTTCGACGATGGCCTCGATCACCAGCTGGGCGTCGACCAAGGCTTCGATCACCTCCACCGGCTGCAGGCGCGCCACGATCGCTTCGCGGGCATCGGGCTGCAGATTGCCTTTTTCTACAAGGCGACCGAGCCGGCGATCGATGCCGGCCACGGCCTGCGCCGCAACACCGGGGCGGTTATCGTAGAGCTTTACCGGGTGGCCAGCCCGGGCTGCCACCTGGGCGATACCAGCCCCCATGGCGCCCGCACCGATCACTGCGACCAAGGCACTGCTTTGAAGTGCGTGCATGTTCAACGCCCCTTGAACGCAGGTGTGCGCTTGTTCATGAAGGCGCTTACGCCCTCGCGATAATCTTCACTGCGCCCGGCCAGGCGCTGCAGGTCGCGCTCAAGCTCCAGCTGCTGGTCGAAGCTATTGTCGAAGCTGGCATTGAGGCTGCGCTTGATCAGTGCCAGGCCGTAGGTGGGCTGGCTGGCCAGGTGGCGGGCGAGGGCGAGGGCCTCGTCGCGCAGCTCGGCATCGTCGACCACGCGGTGGATCAGGCCCCACTGCTGCGCCTGCTCGGCGCTCAGGCGCTCGCCGAGCATCGCCAGCGCTTTGGCCCGGGCCATGCCGACCAGTCGCGGCAACAACCAGGTGCCGCCCGAATCGGGGACCAGGCCAATCTTGCAGAAGGCCTGGATGAAACTGGCGGAACGGGCCGCCAGCACCAGGTCGCAGGCCAGCGCAATGTTCGCCCCGGCGCCTGCCGCCACGCCATTGACTGCGCAGATGACCGGCAGCGGCAGGTCACGCACGGTGCGCACCAGCGGGTTGTAGAACGTGTCGATGGACTCGGCCAGGTCAGGCATTGCCGCGCCAGGGGCGACATTGCGGTCGGACAGGTCCTGGCCTGCGCAGAAGCCGCGGCCTTCCCCGGTCAGCAGCAGCACCCGTGCTTCGCTGCTCTGGCGCACCTGCTTGAGCGCCTCGCGCACCTCCATGTGCATCTGCGTGTTGAAGCTGTTGAGTTGCTCGGGGCGGTTCAGGATGAGCTGGGCAACACCGCCCTCGATGGAAAACAGAATGTGCTCGAACGTCATGGAAGGCTTGCTCCGTCAGGCGATGGGAAGGGCAAATCAACGGCCTTTGAACTGGGCCGGGCGTTTTTCCTGGAAGGCGCGAATGCCTTCGTCGCGGTCGGCGGTACCGGCCAGCAGGGTGAAGGCGTGGCGTTCGAAGCGCAGGCCGCTGGCAAGGTCGGTGTCGCCGGCCTTGAGCAGCGCCTCCTTGGCCAGGCGCACCGCCAGCGGCGCCTTGGCGGCGATGCTGCGGGCAACTTGGGTAGCGCGCTCCACCGTCAGTTCTGGCTGGGTGATTTCGCTGACCAGGCCGGCTTGCAGGGCATGCCGGGCGTCAATCGCCTCACCGGTGAGGACCATCTGCATCGCCAGGGGCTTGCCGACGGCGCGCAGCAAGCGCTGGGTGCCACCGGCACCGGGGATGATGCCAAGGTTGATTTCAGGCTGGCCGAAGCGGGCATCGCTGCCGGCGATCACGATGTCGGCACACATCGCCAGCTCGCAGCCACCGCCCAGTGCGTAGCCGTTCACGGCAGCGATAAGGGGTTTGCAGAAGGCCGCAATGCGCTGCCAGTGGGCAACCCGCGGGTCATTGAGAATGCCAACCAGGTCGCGCTCGGCCATCTCGCGAATGTCGGCACCGGCGGCGAACGCCTTGCGGCTGCCGGTAATGACCACGGCGCGGGTCTGCTCGTCGCGCTCTGCGGCATCCAGTTCGGCGGCCAGCTCTGCCAGCAGTTCGGTGCACAGGGCATTGAGGGCCTCTGGGCGTTGCAGGGTGATCCGGCGAACGCCGTGTTCCGGCGCCTGCACTTGGAGATAACGCGGCATGTCGGGGTCCTCAAGCTGCTTGGCGCGGCGCATCGAGTGGCCGGCTTTTTTTGGAATTGTCTGCAGGGGCGACGGGTGAGCGTGCCCAGGTGCGGTCAATATAAACATCACGCGATACATGGAATCAATAGCGAAATGTGGATCATGTATCTCGTTACACGACCTTCAGTTCTGTAGATTCTTCCAGGAACAAGCAATTTCGCTGCTTTCAAGAGGATTGACGCCCAGCAGCGATACGATACAAGATCAACATACGATACGAATCATTTCAGGAGATACCACATGCCCTGCTACCGACTCGACGGCCTGACCCCCGTCATCGATCCGACGGCCTATGTCCACCCCAGCGCCGTGCTGATCGGTGACGTCATCGTCGGCGCGCACTGTTATGTAGGGCCGCTGGCCTCGCTGCGCGGTGATTTCGGGCGCATCGTCCTGGAGGAGGGCGCCAACCTGCAGGACACCTGCGTGATGCATGGCTTCCCCGGTGGCGACACGGTGATCGAGCGCAACGGCCATGTTGGCCATGGCGCGGTGCTGCATGGCTGTCGCGTGGGCGCTGACGCACTGATCGGCATGAATGCGGTGGTCATGGACGGCGCCCGCATCGCGCCGCGTTGCATCGTCGGCGCCACGGCGTTCGTCAAGGCCGGGTTCGAATGCGCCGAACAGAGCCTGGTAATCGGTTCACCCGCCCAGGCTAAACGCCCGTTGACCGAGCAGGAACTGCGCTGGAAGCAGCGCGGCACCGCCGAATATCAACGCCTCAGCCAGCGCTGCATGGCGAGCCTGGTCGAATGCCCACCACTGGCCGCAGCCGAACCCCAGCGACCGCGCATGGGTGACGGCGGCTTCCGGCCCAAAGGCGAGGAGGGCGCATGAACCTCCCTGCAGCGCGCAATGGCCAGGCGGGCCGCCGCACAGGTATAGTCGGTGCTTTCTCCGCGCACAGTTCCTCCATGAGCAACCTCGCCCCGCTGAACTACCTGATCACCCGCTTTCAGGAGCAGACGCCGATCCGCGCCAGCTCGCTGATCATCACCCTGTACGGCGATGCCATCGAGCCCCATGGCGGCACGGTGTGGCTCGGCAGCCTGATCAACCTGCTGGAACCTGTCGGCATCAACGAACGGCTGATCCGCACCTCGATCTTCCGCCTGACCAAGGAAGGCTGGCTGACCGCTGAAAAGGTCGGCCGGCGCAGTTACTACAGCCTTACCGGCACCGGCCGCAGGCGTTTCGAGAAGGCGTTCAAGCGCGTCTACAGCCCCAGCCAACCGGCCTGGGACGGCGCCTGGACCCTGGTCTTGCTGTCGCAACTCGACCCCGGCAAACGCAAGGCCGTGCGCGAAGAACTGGAATGGCAGGGTTTCGGCGCCATGGCCCCGAACGTGCTCGGTTGCCCGCGCGCAGACCGCGCCGACCTGGCCGCAACCCTGCGCGAGCTGGAAGCGAGCGACGATAGCATCGTGTTCGAAACTCATACGCAGGAAGTGCTGGCCTCCAAGGCCATGCGCGCTCAGGTGCGCGAAAGCTGGCGTATCGACGAACTGGGGCAACAGTACAGCGAGTTCATCCAGCTGTTCCGGCCACTGTGGCAAGGCTTGAAAGAACAGGACGCGCTCAACCCTGAAGACTGCTTCCTGGCGCGCACCTTGTTGATCCACGAGTACCGAAGGCTGCTGTTGCGCGACCCGCAGCTGCCCGACGAGCTTCTGCCGGGTGACTGGGAAGGCAGGGCGGCACGGCAGTTGTGCCGCAACCTGTATCGGCTGGTGTTCGCCCAGGCCGAGGCGTGGTTGAATACGGCGCTGGAAACGGCCGATGGCCCTTTGCCGGACGTGAACGAAAGCTTCTACAAACGATTTGGTGGTTTGGCTTGAGGCTGCAAGGCTGACCACCGCGAGGGACCGACATGACAACCACCGCGCTGGCCGACATCGACCTGTTGCACAGCATCAGCGTTGCGCTGATCGGCGAGCAGGACCGCCGGGCGCTCTATGACAAGATCGTCGATGCCGCCGCCAGCATCACCGGCTCGCAATTTGCGACGATGCAGGTGCTTTGCCCGCCCGATCATCCGTCTGGGCATGGCGGGCAGCTGCAGTTGCTGTGCTCGCGCGGGCTGCCCCCCGAGGCCGTGCAGTTCTGGCAGTGGGTGCACCGCGATGCGCTGAGCAGCTGCGGCCTGGCCCTCAGGCGTGGCGAGCGTGCGGTCGTTTCAGACTTTGAACGGTGGGACGAGATCACCGGCACCGAAGAGCTACTGTGCTTCCGCAATGCCGGCATCCGGGCAGCACAGACCACGCCACTGCAATCGCGCAGTGGCCAGTTGCTGGGCATGATCTCTACGCACTGGAGCCAACCGCATCAGCCCTCGGAACGGGTTTTGCGCCTGCTCGATATTCTGGCGCGAACAGCAGCTGACCTGCTGGAGCGGACAATAGCCGAAGAAGCCTTGCGCAAACTCAACGAAACGCTGGAGCAAAGGGTTAGCCAGCGCACGGCGGAACTGATGGCTGCCGAAGAACAACTGCGCCAGTCGCAGAAAATGGAAGCGGTTGGCCAGTTGACCGGCGGCCTGGCGCACGACTTCAACAACTTGCTTGGCAGCATCAGTGGTTCGCTTGAGTTGCTCAGCCAACGCATCCAGCAGAGCCGCTTGGAGGAAGTCGACAAGTACATCAGTGCAGCTCGAAGCGCCGCCAGCCGCGCTGCTATTTTAACCCACCGCCTGTTGGCGTTTTCGCGGCGACAGACACTGGAGCCCAAGGCTGTGGAGCTCCCTGCGTTGTTGCATGGTATGAGTGAGCTGGTACAGCGCACGGCAGGGCCCGGCATTCGGGTCGATACCCTGTGCGACGTGGCACTCTGGCACGCGTTCGTCGATGCCAGCCAACTTGAGAACGCGTTGCTGAACCTCTGCAACAATGCTCGCGATGCCATGCCTGGCGGGGGGCAGATCACCTTGGCGGCGCGCAACCTGGCGCTGACGGTGCACGAGGCCCCGCACCATGACTTGGCGCCAGGGCAGTACCTGCACCTGAGCGTGACGGACACCGGCGTCGGCATCGCGCCTGAGGTGCTACCTCATGTCTTCGAACCCTTCTACACCACCAAACCCGTAGGGCAGGGCACGGGGCTGGGCCTTTCGATGATCTACGGCTTCGCCCAGCAGTCGGGCGGCCAGGTGAAGATCCACTCGACGCAGGGGGTAGGCACGCGGGTCGACCTTTATTTGCCGCGGCATTGCGGTGATGTGGCCGAACCCGAGCAGCACGCGGCAAAAGCACCTGCCATTGAGCTACAGCGGGGAAAGGTCATATTGCTGGTGGAAGATGAGCACACGATGCGCCTAATCCTGTCAGAAACCCTGGAGGAACAGGGCTACCAGGTGCTCCAGGCTGGCGGGGGTGTTGCAGCGCTCGAACTTTTGCGTTCAGGGGCAAGCGTCGACCTGCTGGTTACCGATGTGGGCTTGCCTGGCGCAATGGATGGGTGGCAACTAGCCGAACAGGCGACTGCGATCCAACCCTGTCTGAAAGCAATGTTCATCACGGGATATGTGCAAGCGGCGGGGAGGCAAGTGCTGACCAAGCCGTTTACCTTGCATGCATTTGCAAGTCGGGTGACTGAGCTATTGGCCGATCCTGCAACCAGCCAGGCTACCAGGGCAGACGTTGCGGTCATGGTTAAACCATAACTACACTAAATGACTATTTAGTGTAGTTATCGCCAGAAATCAGTCATAGAACGCCTGCGGAGCAGCTGAAATCACTCGAGTTCGGTCTGAATGCGCAATATCAAGCTGCCGCTGCATTCTTCAACGGAGCAGGTGACGGGCTTTGGATTCCCTGCAACCAATCGCAGTAGCGGGCCACGCCTTGCTGGGCTATCAAGGTAGGCGCCGTATAACCGGCGGCGCGCAAGCGCCCCAGTTCTGCGCAGGTGTAACACTGGTACTTGCCCCGCAAATGCTCAGGAAATTCGCTGTACTCCAGAATGCCTTCGAGCAAAGCCATCTCAAGTGACAACGCGGGTTGGCCTTGCCGCTCACGCAGCCGATTTATCATGGCCAAAGCCACGTCATTGAATGGCTGGGCGCGGCCACTGCCTACGTTGAAGATGCCGCTGGATTGCGGGCTATCAAGGAAGAACATGTTCACCTTGACCACATCATCCACACAGACGAAATCACGCAGATGGCCACCGTTCGGGTAATCGCCATAACTGCCGAACAGGCTGACTTTGCCGTGGGCCTGGTACTGGTTGAAGCAGTGCAGGGCCACTGACGCCATAGTGCCTTTGTGCTGTTCATGCGGCCCGTAGACGTTGAAATAACGCAACCCGACGATCTGGCTGCATGCGGCCGGTAGCTGCCGACGTACGTATTGATCGAAGAGGAATTTCGAATAGCCGTAAACATTCAGCGGGCGCTCACATTCACGTTGTTCGCGAAAGTCCTGGCCTGCGCCGTAGACGGCTGCCGATGATGCGTATAAAAACGGGACCTGCTGATGTTGAGCAGCCGCTAGCAACTCACGACTGAACCGGTAGTTGTTATCCATCATGAAGCGACCGTCAGCTTCTACGGTGCTCGAACATGCGCCTTGGTGCAGCACGGCGCGCACCTTGCCGAACTGGCCACGGCTGAAGCGCTCGAGAAAGTCGTCCTTGTCCAGGTAATCGGAAATTTCGCTGCAGGCCAGGTTGCGGAATTTGTCTCCGTCAGTCAGGTCGTCGACGGCGATGATTTCGGTTTCGTTGCGTTGGTTGAGCGCCTGAACGAGGTTGCTACCGATAAAGCCCGCGGCGCCGGTTACGATGATCGTCATGCCAGATTCCCCGTGAGGGTGCGGAGCCGGCATTTTAATCAAGGGAAAGTGAGGTGGCGTTAACCTGGGTCAAGGACTGAGCGGGTTTGGGGGCTTTTGGGATTGGGCTGGTTTCAAATCTGACCACCCACGGGCCAGGACCAAAATACGAAGGTTCGCATAATGCATATTATGTTAAATTAAGTTTGCGACGGCACGTCCTGAATCTGTCACCAGCCCCCGAAAACCAGACTTTGCCTGAATTGACCATACATCTCTCCAGTATCTCCTCAGCTTCACCAGCCCCGCATCTCTGCTTGCCCGGTTTGAAACGATAATTAAGCAGCTAGAGATCCCATCCTAAATCCCATCGTCTAGTTCAGCCAAAGCTCTCGATCTACGGTTGAAGTTGGAGCTTCACTCAACTGAGCCGACGGTTGCCCAAGTTTAGTCTTCTCCTGTCATGCCTGTGCGCGGTTGAGGAGCTTTGCGCCATGATGAATTCAGCGCGGACATCGATTAAGAACCCAGCGCGCAAACCACGCCCTAAGCCGGCGCCGAGCCCGCCGTCCGAATCGCCAGCCGAGCCGATGGATTCCTTCGTGCCGTATCCGTTGTTCCCGCCGATTGTGCTCCTAACCGACCACCAAGGCCTGGAGCGCCCCATCAGTAATGACGTCCGCGCACGGCTCGGTACCCTAGACCCTTCACTGGAGGCATTTCAAACGTTGCGCCTCGGGATCAACTTCCTCGCCAAGCAATGCCAAAGGCCCGAGTTCAGCCCAAGACACTACAAGATCGTTTGCACTTGGAACCGCTCAGCAACGAACTATGTTCCTGCGCAGCGGGAGGGGTTTCTTCAACTACCTGTATGCACTGCGAACCACAACCCCGATGAATCCCTTCGATGCTCTGAAACCGCGAGATTTCGAGGTTCGCCAGGTGAAAACCCGGACGATTTTCACGCCCGCGCAACTGACAGATTTGATGTCGACGGCTACTTCATTGGCCCAGAGCGATAACCAATGGGAGACGTGGCTTCTCGTCGCAGCCATGGCCATGAGAACCGAGCTCGGCATGGCTGTCGTAAATCAAGCCTGACTTTGCCGTGGTTGCCCTAAGGCCTCCATCCTCGTGTCTGCGCCAAGATTGCAACTGCCCTCCCCGACTTAATAGCTCACGCAGCTTCAGCAATATTTCCCGCGCATCGGTTGCACGCTGAAACAATCATGTATGCCTCACGTTGAGCTCAATGAGATCAGCTTGAAACGTTAGATAAGCCACGCCGATTCAATGGGCGAGATGGGTGTAATGAGTCTTCATAAGTTCTATGGAGTACATTTGTACTCCATCACTATTCCGGTCACCAAGTCCCTAACAACCTCCACTCGTGACTAGGGCAAGCATGCACGTGGGGCGCTTTGTTCACGATCACTTATCGCGGTGAAGCCAGACCCAGGAACACCTGAGGGCTGTACACGGCCTTACGAGAGAAGCTTCCTTCGCCCTTTGCTTGCGTAATACTTAGGCAAGATCCCGACCATGGAGTCGGTCTGGTCTACCATCGTCAAAAGCTCTCCACCCAGGATGCTGTCGTTTAGAAATCCAGCGTGCTGGATAGCGCTTCAGCGCACCCCACAGGCACAAAGATCCGTAATCATAGAGGAACGCCGCCTCGTGCTTTATTGGTTGAGCGACCTCACGGGCACGCCCGCGGGCCACCACTATCACGCCATAGACGTCTGCCACGATAAGGCGTAACCGATCAATCGCGCCCAGCTTTTTTACAGAAGCACTTTATTAGATGCATGCCCACGGCTCTTGGTGGAGATAGCGAGAGCTGCCGTGCTGCTACCGTACTCATTGCATATTGAAGCGCTGGAGCGTATCCCGCAGCCCAAGCAAATCCACAGTGCTGGTACCCGCCTCGATGCCTTCACGGATAGCTGCCTCCTTGTCTTCCCTAGCACGGCTCAACTCAATGACTTCCTGCACGCGGGAGCGTTCTACCACCACCAGACCGTCTCGATCCCCAATGATGATGTCACCCGGACGCACACTCACACCACCTATTACGATGGGTACATTCACCCTGCCTGGCTGGCATTTGTTGGTCCCTTTGATCGAAAGCCCGCGAGAAAATGTCGGGAAACCCATATCGATGATCGCATTCGCATCGCGCACAGCGCCATCGATTACCAAGCCAGCGATACCCAGTTTCTGGGCAGCCAGCGTCAGCAGGTCACCCCACGGGCCCGCTTCAGTGAATCCTTTGGCATCTACGACCAACACGTCACCGGGTCGGGCTTTGGTCAGCGCGTAATGAAGGGCCAGGTTATCGTCCGGCCGGCATTCAACGGTCAGCGCCGACCCGCACAGGCGCACGGTTGGATCGATCGGTCGAAGGCCGCTGTCCAGCGCGCCGACCTGCCCTTGTGCCTCATGGATAGTCGCGGTGCCAAGCTGAGCCAAAGTCAAAAGTTGTTCTTGTGTAGGTGTCATGACGGGAGTCCGCTTAAATAGGAAACGACCTGCTCAGGCAGCAGGATTAATCGACCAGGCTCTCCAGCCCTCGCTCGACCCAATACAATTAAAATACAATCAAGCGATTTGCAAACAATTTTTGTACGATCCTCGCGCGCCAGCGGAATAATCGCAGTTGAAACAACTGCTGCCTGCTCTGTAGGAGGGGCGCCCACCGCTGCTTTGCCCGCTACCCGTTCAGATGAGAGATCCTTGCAAAATGGCAACCGACCATGTCTATGACAACCTGCGCAATCGCATCATCGCCGGCCAGTACGAGCCCGGTACGCAACTGAAGGAAGAGCCGTTGAGCAGAGAGTTCAACGTTAGCCGAACGCCAATTCGAGCCACTTTGAAACGGCTTGTAGAGGACGGCCTAGCGGTGATAGAAGCCAACAGAGGGGTATTCGTTGCAGGCTGGACACATTGGGATATCGAAGAGATGTTCAACCTGCGCGAGCTGCTTGAACCCCATGCTGCAATGCTTGCAGCGCAGCGCGCCAGTCGTGAAGACGTGCTGATGCTGCAGCGAATCAATGATGAAATGGCCGCTGCAATAGCCGCCAAGGGCGAAGATATGGCGATGGCGGTCCAGGCGGCCAATCGGGCATTTCACGGACAGCTTCTGGAAATAGCCGGCTCCCAGCGGCTCAAGTCAATGCTCGCGACGTTGATCGATATGCCCGTGATCACCCGTTCATTCTTCCTCTACCAGCCAGACGATCTCCGGCGGAGCCTGCATCAACATCAGGACGTAACCTACGCAATCGAACAAGGTGACGGCGCGCTTGCGAGGCAGGCCATGCAGACGCACATCCGCATGGCGTACCTACGCTTCATGGCTCACAGATCGGATGCCCAAGAACAGAAACAAAAAAATAGTACAATCTGAGTACAATCGGCGTTATAGTCGGCTCCACAACAAGACTCCGGAGGAGCCATGATGTCCAACGACTCTCGTAACGCCGTCTTACCTGCGCCCAGTCTAGTGCCTCCTCATATACTGGTGGCATTTGCATCCCTGCCTGCATATCCGCTTCACCGTCGTTACCTGCGGGGCTATAGCGCTAACCCTCCCGACGATCTGGTCAATTAGCTCGAAATCTTCCACTCGACTCCTACTTACGTCAGCGTTTGGCCGGATGGACGGCCCTCGGCCGCCCGATCGGAGACCGAACGACTGAGCGCGAAGTCGGACGGCTGACGGACCGGCGTACTCCAATAATAAAAGCAGGCACTCTATGACAAATCCTTGTGAAAATTCTGGCAAACCCACCCGCTTCCGCTGGCTCGTCGCAGGGCTATTTTTCCTCGTCTATACCGTTGCTTCCGCAGACCGCGCCAATTTGGGTGTAGCGCTGCCTTTCATCCGTGAAGAATTCCCCATGACCAACGCGCAAGCCGGCGCGTTGTTGAGTATCTTTCTGCTGGCCTACGCGTTGGCTCAAATCCCGTCCGGCTTTGCCTCCAGCCGGTTCGGTGTCCGTAACCTGTTTTCTCTGTCAATGATTGCCACATCCATCTTCACCGCTCTGATGGGGACTGTCAGTTCGGTGGTGGGTCTCAAAGTATGTCGATTCCTGCTCGGGATAGCCGAAGGCCCCCTGCCCATCGGCATCGCGGCAACTATCAATAACTGGTTCCCAGCCAAGGAAAAAGGTACGGCCACCGGTATTTTCCTGGCTGCTGTGAAATTCGGTCCTGTGATCGTGCCACCACTCTGCGTAGCGATCGTCGCAGTATGGGGATGGCGCGAAATTTTCTATTTCTTCGCGATTCCCGGGATCATCCTGGCCGTCATGTGGTACTTCCTCGTAGCTAACCAGCCGGCTGAAAGCCGTTTCGTTAATGCTGAAGAATTGGCGCATATCACCGATGAATCCAACAACGTGATCAGCCGACCAAAAGAGGGCTCGCGCGCGCAGTTCAAATGGCTGGACAAGTTCATCAGAGTTACCCCTGTCGAACAAATTGAATCCAGTAAAAGCCTGTTCCGCTCGTGGAACGTGATTGGCTGCGCCTTGGGCTACAGTTTTCAGGTAGGGATCTCCATGATTTTACTGTCGTGGATCCCCACTTATCTGGTGACAGTCAAGAATTTTTCCATCATGAACATGGGCCTTGTGGCAGCAGCACCTTGGGTAGGTGCGATCTTCGGTAACCTTTTGGGTGGTATTCTTTCAGATCGCTTACTGGGCAAACGACGCAAACCGGGAATGATGATCTCGGCGCTCGCCACTGCCGGCATGATGTACGCGTTGATCAATTCACCCAATGATCCAACCCTTTATGCGGCTTTGTTGTTCATGACCGGCACGCTCATAAGTATCGGCTATTCGTCCTACATGGTTTATCCGATGGGCCTTGCGACCAAAAAAGCATTTCCTATCGCAAGCTCGATCGTCAACACCGGGGGCCAACTTGGTGGGGCGGCGGCTCCATTCCTTGTAGGGCTGCTCCTCGACAGTTACGGGTGGTCGCAAGTCTTCCTCTGCATGGCGATCGCATCCTTCACCAGCTTCCTGATTCTCTTGACGATCCAGGAGCCAGTCCCTGCCAGCGCGGACGCCCCGATCAAGGACTGCCAGCAGCAGCCACCACCACCTGAGCTCCAACCGGCCAAATCCTGATCCAACAGGCAGCGCTTCGGCTCCCTTGTAGCGCTCGCTAGGTTTTTCTTCATCAACCCATGTAAAGGAACCGCCATGTCCGTACCTTCCAAGGCGCGCGTGTGCCGTCTCGATATCTGGATCAATCCAGTATTTGATCGGATCATCACTCCCGAGCCCCAACTGGACTTGCAGATTCTATCTAAAGACCCCTCTTGTGCCATGACCGCAGACGCACTGGCACTGGCCCATGCCTACCATGTATGCGCGGCCAAAGACGACCTGCCCCGTCGGTGGTTCGTCGACGAGCAATTGATCAGTTCCTGCCCCGAATTGCTATGTGTTTCCGCAGGAGGGGCAGGTTACGACACGGTCGACGTCCAAGCCTGCACTGCGGCAGGTATCGCCGTGGTCAATCAGTCTGGTGCCAATGCCAATTCGGTTGCTGAGCACACTTTTGCGCTGCTCTTAGCCGTAGTCAAACGTGTAGTCGAGTCGGACCAGAAACTGCGGCACGAATCGGGTTTCACCCGCGAGGACTTGATGGGTGACGAAATCTACGGCAGCACCATCGGGCTGATCGGGCTAGGAGTGATCGGGACCTGCGTAGCGCGTGTCGCCCAAGGTTTTGGCCTGCGTGTGTTGGCCTATGATCCGCTATTGGATGCACACCAGATTCGTGAGCGGGGCGCTGAGCCGACAGATCTGCGAACTCTCCTGGCAGAGAGTGATTTCGTATCCCTTCACTGCCCACTCAACGCTCAGACCCGCCACCTTATAGGCGCCGAAGAATTTGCCGCGATGAAACCTGGCGCAGTTTTCGTATCGACCGCTCGCGGCGGTATCCATGATGAGATCGCTCTGTATGAAGCACTCAAGTCTGGGCACCTCAAAGGGGCCGGACTGGATGTCTGGGAAACGGAGCCGCCACGCCGGGACGCACCACTGCTGAGCATGCCTAATGTCGTTGCCACCTTTCATACCGCTGGCGTCAGTCATGGCGGACGACATAACGTTGCCCGTTCGTCAGCTCAGCAAATCATCATGATGCTCAACGGAGATCGCCCGCCTCATTTGCTCAACCCGCAGGTCTGGGAACGCTATCTCGAACGTAGAGCAAAAGCGCTTGGATAACACCCTGCGCTGAGGAATGGATCTGCGCAATGCAGTTCCATTCCGCACTCAGCAATCGCATGCTTGATGGCGCTTTTTTCGCTAGGCCGATAATAGATGGCAAGTACTTCCGTGCAATCAATCAGACGCGTGATTGCCGTTCGCTATGAGGCCAGACGGCACATTCAGCGATCGCGACCGCGTTGAATATCCTTACCGTCTGTACAAAGTTATTGAAGACTGACGACCGAGGCACACCACGTCTCATGGTGCGCCTTCACCCTTCCTGTCAGCTTTTGGGGCACGTTCCCATTGCCGAATACAGCACCGTCGTTAGTTGTCCGGCTCTATCCTCGTACGTCATCGCCATGGGGACTAACTCACAAGAGCTGAGCGCATCGGTCATGCCAATCATTCTGGCAATATCGAGTTTTTCGCCGTAGGCATAGTCTTTTACCACCGGTTTAGCTTTTCCTGCCTTTTGCGCGTAGGCCAACATGGCCTCGTGATGGTCTTGCAGGCGCCCATCTTGACCGGCTGCAGCCGCGCTGGCCACAAAAAATCCAAATGCGCAGATACTCATGCGTGAATAGAAAAGCCAACTCACTGGTTCGACTCCTTTGGTGTATGGGCCGGCCTGTTGCGCTGGAACATTGAGCTGACAGACAGGTAAAACAGCGGTACCCAGAAGATCGCCAGCAAAGTGCCGGTAATGACGCCACCGATCACACCTGTACCAATAGCATGCTGGCTGCCGGCCCCTGCCCCGCTTGAAAGCACTAAGGGCACCACGCCCAGCGTAAAGGCAAGCGATGTCATGATGATTGGGCGAAGGCGCATACGACACGCCATCACCGCCGCATTGAAGTTGCTCAAGCCCTGCCTGTGTAGGTCAGTGGCGAACTCGACGATCAGGATTGCGTTCTTTGCAGAGAGGCCCACAGTTGTAAGCAGGCCGACCTGGAAGAACACATCGTTCGACAAGCCCCGCATGCTGGTGAACAGCAGTGCGCCGATTACACCTAGCGGAACAACCAGCATCACGGAGAACGGGATTGACCAGCTTTCATACAGCGCGGCCAAGCACAGGAACACCACCAGCAGCGAGAGGATGAACAGTGCTGGAGCCTGATCCCCCGACAGCCGTTCCTCGTAAGACTGGCCAGTCCACGAGAAGCCCACCCCAGGCGGTAGCTCTTGAGCAATTCGCTCGATCGCTGCCATGGCATCACCCGAACTATACCCGGGAGCCGGTTCACCTTGGATCTCCAGAGCTTGCACACCGTTGTAACGGGAGAGCTTCGGCGGACCATAACTCCATTCACCACGGGCAAACGTGGTCAGCGACACCATTTGCCCGCTGGCATTGCGCACATACCATTTGGCTACGTCTTCAGGGCTCATGCGCGAAGTTGCTTCACCCTGAACGTAGACCTTCTTAACTCTGCCGCGGTCAATGAAATCGTTGACATAGTTTCCACCCCAGGCAATCGCGACGGTGTCGTTGACATCGGACAAAGACAGGCCGTGGGCACGCGCACGTTCATCGTCGATGAACAGGTTGTATTGCGGCTCGTCGCGCGGTCCATTTGCCCGCACGTTCGCGAGTGCTGGCTCCATGGCCGCCAACTCGATCAACTGGTCACGAGCCAACCCCAACGTCTCGTGCCCCAGCCCTGCGCGGTCTTGCAGGAACAGGTTGAAGCCGGTCGCATTGCCCAATTCCATTACAGCCGGCGGGGCAAATGCGTTCACCTTCGCATCGCGCAGGCCGGCAAAGTGCTGCTGCGCACGCTCCGCCAGTTCGAAGACGCCCTGCCCCGGCTCAGTACGCTGCTCCCAAGGTTTCAGCATGACGAATGCCATGCCAGAACTCTGCCCGCGACCACCGAAGTTGAAGCCGTTGACATTGAATACGGAGGAAACAACCTCCCCCTCCTCTTCCAGCAGATACCGGCGGACTTCATCAATGACCGCCTGGGTGCGCACGGCGGTAGCTCCGGCAGGCGCTTGAATCTGCGCGTACAAAACACCCTGATCCTCTTCCGGCAAAAACGCTGTAGGAATTCGGGTAAACATCCAGGCCATGGCCATGACTATTACTGCATACATCATCAGGTAAGGCAGCTTGCGCTTGAGCACACCTACGACACCGCGCTCGTAAGAACCAACGACTTTGTCGAACGTGCGATTGAACCAACCGAAGAACCCGCGCTTGTGGTTGTGGTCAGCGGCCGGCTGTTTGAGCATCGTGGCGCAGAGAGCCGGGGTAAAGACCAACGCGACCAATACCGACAACGCCATCGCCGACACGATAGTGATAGAAAACTGTTTGTAAATGACCCCGGTGGAACCGCCAAAGAACGCCATAGGAAGAAACACGGCCGTGAGCACCAGACCGATCCCCACTAGCGCACCTTGGATTTGATCCATGGACTTACGCGTCGCCTCCAACGGTGGCAGCCCATCTTCGACCATCACGCGCTCGACGTTTTCCACCACTACGATGGCATCATCGACCAACAACCCGATCGCCAGCACCATGGCGAACATGGTCAGGGTGTTGATGGTGAAGCCAAACATCGCCAAAACACCGAAGGTGCCTAGCAGCACCACGGGTACCGCGAGCGTCGGGATCAGGGTGGCCCGAAAGTTCTGCAGGAACAGGTACATCACCAGGAATACCAGGACTACCGCCTCGACCAGCGTCATCAGTACGCCCTGGATGGAGGCCGAAACTACTGGAGTCGTGTCATAAGGCAACACCACCTTCATGCCCTGGGGCATGAACGGTTCCAGTTCGGCGACCGTGGCACGGATGGCCTTTGCCGTGTCCAGCGCGTTGGCGCCGGTTGCCAGTTTTATCGCCATACCCGAAGCTGGAAGCCCGTTGTACTGGGCGCTGACGTTGTAGCTCTCGCCGCCCAGCTCAACACGCGCCACATCGCCCAAGCGTACTTGAGACCCGTCAGCATTGACTCGGAGCAGGATATCGGCAAATTGTGCCGCCGTCTGCAGCCGCGACTTGGCAGTGATGGTGGCGTTCAACTGCTGATCAGGAGCGGCCGGCAACCCGCCGATCTGGCCGGCAGAGGTCTGTACGTTCTGCTCCTGAATGGCCGCCTTGATGTCCACGGGTGTCAACTGGTAGCTGTTCAGGCGTGCGGGGTCCAGCCAGATGCGCATAGCGTACTGTGCACCGAACACCTGGAAGTCACCTACACCTGGGGTACGTGCGATCGGGTCTTGGATATTGGCAACCACATAGTTGCTCAAGTCTTGGTTGGTCATGCTGCCATCTTCGGAGACCACTCCGATGACGAGCAGGAAATTCTTGACCGCCTTGGTGACCCGAATGCCCTGCTGCTGGACCTCCTGTGGCAGTAACGGGGTCGCCAACTGTAATTTGTTCTGGACCTGAACCTGAGCGATGTCCGGATCGGTCCCCTGTTCAAATGTCACCGTAAGGCTCATCCGGCCATCGGAGGTACTGTCCGACGACATGTAGCGCAGGCCGTCAATGCCGTTGAGCTGCTGTTCGATGACCTGGACGACAGTGTCCTGCACCGTTCGAGCAGACGCTCCAGGGTAGTTGACCTGGATACCAATCGCTGGTGCCGCGATACTGGGGTACTGGTTGACCGGGAGCTTGAGAATCGACAGGGCGCCTGCCAGCATGACCACCAGAGCGATGACCCAGGCGAAGACCGGGCGATCAATGAAGAATCTGGACATCAGTCTTTACCTCCGCTTGCTGCCGGTAGCCCATGTGCAGGACGCAGGGAACTGCTCATGTGGGCATGGGAGTTCAGCGAGATGCTGGAGGGGATTACAACGTTCACGATGAAGGCGCTCCTCAGTGCTTCAATCAGCGCGCTCCATAGGGGCGCGCAGGTATGAGGGAGGCAATCGTGTAGCGAAGCGAGTGTTGAGCGTTAGCTAAAATAAGTTAACTATGAGCTAGAACGCTGCTGCTTTACGATTGTAAAGACTACTGCTGCGCCGGCACCGGGCTGACAACTGCCCAATCACCCGAGGACCACTGTGAAGAGCGCCTTATGCATCGAAGATGATGCGATCACCGCCGAGGAAATCGTCACCGAGTTGCGGCGTGCCGGGTTTCGGGTCGAGCACACCACCGATGGGCAGAAAGGGCTCGACCTCGCTCTTAGTGGGGATTATGACGTCATCACTCTTGACCGAATGCTCCCCAACTTGGACGGCATGGCCATCGTTGCTGGCCTTCGTCAGGCTGGGCTTAACACGCCTGTACTAATGATCAGCGCCATGGCGACTTTGGATGACCGGATCCAAGGCCTACGTGCAGGAGGCGACGATTATCTGGTAAAGCCGTTCGCCTCTGAAGAAATGGCCGTGAGAGTTGAATCTCTTCTACGCAGGCAAGCGCACGATGAGCGCAAGACCCAGCTGCAATTCAAGGATCTCCATCTCGATTTACTTGAACGAAGGTTGTCCTGTGCGGATCGCCATGTCGACCTTCAGAGCACGGAGTTCAAGCTTCTGGAGTTTCTGATGCGCAATGCTGGTCAGGTGGTGACGCGCGGTCTGATCTTCGAGACAGTGTGGGGATATAACTTCGATCCAGGCACCAAGTTGATAGATGTCCACCTCACCCGTCTGCGGCGCAAACTGGTTGATCTGCAATGTACGCCCTCGATCAGAACGATACGAGGCTCTGGCTTTCTGCTCGACGCGGGCGATCATGAAGCCTAGCCTCTGGCGGACCACTGCGTTCAGGCTGACGGTTAGCTACGCGGGGGTTCTGGCACTGGCCATGATGGTCCTGCTGGCACTGATCTATTGGCGCTCTACCGACTATTTCAGTCAAATTGGCGAAACGTTCGTTGTCGGCCAGGCGCGCTCACTGCTGCATGTACCTCCTGTAGAGCTTCCGCGCGAACTGGAGCAGTTGCAACGTGGCGATATCCGCGGCATCGCCCACTACGGTCTGTTTTCAAGAGATGCGCATTACATTGCCGGCAACATCAAGCATTTGCCCTCGGACTTGCCGTTGGACGGCATGCCACGTGCGTTGAACGAGCCAGGCTTTGAGTTTGGCGCCAAGGCCTCTGCTCAGGTGGTCGCAAATGGCGATATCCTGGTCGTCGGCTATGACGCCAAGACATTGAGTGGCATCAGCGACATGCTGCTGGCTCTTTTGCTCTGGTCAGGGGGTTTAAGCATAGCCGGTGGTATCGGGCTGGGCGCAATTCTAGGCTTACGCCCATTGCGCAGAGTGAAGAAGGTTCAATACACAAGCCAGCGTATTGCAGAAGGTAATCTGGGTCTGCGATTGCCTTTGTCGCGCCGAGGGGATGAGCTGGATGCCCTGTCCGCTCTGGTCAACCAGATGATGGACGAGGTTGAACACTTGATGGGTGAGGTGCGCAGTGTCGGCAACAACCTCGCGCACGACCTGAGAACGCCCTTGAATCGGTTAAGAGCACAACTACGCCGAACCATCGAGGATTTTCACTGCGAGTCCCCCGAGCGTCAGTTATCGCGCCTGCATGAAGCTTTTGACGCCACGGAGCAATTGTTGACGCGCTTTCGTGCTATCCAGCGCATTGCCGAAATTGACACACATAGCCGCCGAGCCGGTATGAAAATGCTGGACCCAGGCTCGCTGATCAGCTTACTCGCTGCAGACTTCAAACCTGTCGCAGAAGAATGCGGTGTTACGCTCCTGGTCGACGTGCAAGCTGGGCCACCGCTACTGGCTGACGATGAACTGCTCATGGAAGCACTGATAAACCTTTTAGACAACGCGCTGAAGTTCACGCCTGTGGGGGGCACAATCCGAGTTGCGCTGGAGCAATCCACGAATGGTTCTAACCTGATCGTTCAAGACGACGGGCCAGGCATCCCGGCCGAGGATCGCGACCATGTGCTGTTGCGCTTTGGTCGTTGCAGTCGCGATCAGCAGGTCTTGGGAGCAGGTCTTGGACTTGCCATCGTTGCGGCAATTGTGCGGCTGCACGGGTTTCAGCTGCGCCTGGAAGATGCATCGCCGGGGTTGCGAGCAGTTATTCAATGCGCAGGGGGGCGGTAGCTTCATACGGGCATTTGCATGATGTCCTGATAAGCCTGGACTACCTTGTTGCGCACCTGAACCAGCGCTTGAGTGGAAACGCTGGCCTTCTGAGAGGCGATCATCACTTGTGTGAGATCTACACCCGTCGTGCCTAGCTCGAATGCTTTAGCCAACTGCCCGGATGCCTGTTGGTTAACATGCACTTTTTCTAATGCCTGCTCGAACAAATCAGTGAAGCTGTTCGGATTCGCAGCCCCTATCGCCAGATGGGAGGTCGTCGCCAGAGGGAGCGCGGACTGCATAGAGCGCATCTCCAGTAACAGCTTGTTCACTTCAAGACCTTGTACCATTGGGCTTGTCTCCATGAGGTTCGAAGGCCACAACGCTAACCTGCCAAGCTCCCCTCCCCCAGTTAAAAAAATTTAAATGGTGGCTTGCAAAGCTGGCCTTGAATGAACGAAGTCGGTCTGCATCACCCCATTGACAGAAATGCGTGTCGGCTACGGATTGCCGCCGGTCGCTGCATTTCACCAAGGCAGATTATCCGTGACACTCGGTATTGATATCGTATCCGTCCGGCCTACACATCTTCCTGACGCAACCGCCGAAGGCCATGGTGTCCACCTAATTTAAGCGGACACCATTTCTGGCCTCTCAAGCGGATTTCTTATGCACCCTCAGCGCCGAACCTACAGCAAATCTTTCAAAGCCCAGGTCATCCAAGAGTGCTCAGAGCCCGGTGCCTCCATCGCAAACATCGCCTTGGGCTACAGCCTTAATGCCAACCTCGTCCATAAATGGATTCGGCTGCATAATCAAAAAGCCGTGGCGCTTCAGCCTGCGTTCATCCCGCTGCATCCGCAGATGCTCGGCGCTGGCACCCATGCTCAGCCCTCCAGTATCAGCCTTGACATCCAGCACCCGCGAACGCCCATTAAGATTCCTTGGCCAGTGGAAAGCGCAGCCGCCTGCGCGAGCTTTCTTCGAGAGCTACTGAGATGATCCGCATCGATACCATCTGGCTCGCCACCGAGCCGATGGACATGCGTGCCGGCACCGACACCGCCATGGCCCGCGTGATCGCGGTGTTCGGTGCGGCGCAGCCGCACTGTGCTTATCTGTTCGCCAATCGCCGCGCCACCCGCATGAAAGTTCTGGTGCATGATGGGTTGGGTATCTGGTTGGCGGCACGTCGGCTCCACCAAGGAAAATTCGCCTGGCCTGGCACGCGCCAAGGTTCACAAATGGAGCTGAGCGCCGAACAGCTACACGCCTTGATACTGGGCTTGCCTTGGCAAAGAGTTGGCCCCGGAAACGCCATTTCCATCATCTGAATCGAGCCATGCCCCATCCGGCAGTGCAATTGTCCGATCAGCCTGTCGTCTTGTTTATGCTGATCTCGCAAGATTGTCGGCATGACTTCGATCCCTGACCTCGACCACCTGAATCCCGAACAACTGCGCGCTCTGGCGGCGCAGTTGTTGCAACGCGTCTCGGCGCTCGACGAGCAAGTCGAAACGATGGGCAAGACCGTTCAGGTCATGGACAAGAAGATCCATCACGACAAAACGCTGATCGAAAAACTCAGCCACGAAATCGCCCAGCTCAAGCGCTTCAAGTTCGCCAAACGCAGCGAGCAAATGAGCCCGGAACAGGCCGTTTGCTCGACGATCTGCTCGATACCGATATCGCTGCCATTGAAGCAGAGCTGGAGTCGCTGCAAGTTACTCCGGCACCTACCCAGGAAAAGCAGAAACCCAAACGTCGCGCCTTGCCGCCTGAGTTTCCCCGCACGCTGATCCATCATGAGCCGGACAACAGGGAGTGGGCCTGTGGCTGCGCGCTCAAACGCATCGGTGAAGATGTCAGCGAGAAGCTCGATTACACACCCGGCGTGTTCACCGTGGAGCGCCATATCCGTGGTAAGTGGGTCTGCGACAGTTGCGAAACACTGATTCAGGCACCGGTGCCGGCGCAGGTGATCGACAAGGGCATCCCGACTGCGGGCTTGTTGGCCCACGTCATGATTGCGAAGTTTGCTGACCACCTACCGCTGTACCGTCAGGAAGCCATATTTGGCCGCGCCGGCCTGGCTATCCCGCGTTCTACTCTCGCCCAATGGGTTGGCGCCTGCGGTATACAGTTGCAGCCCCTGGTCGATGCGCTGCGCGAAGTGGTGCTTGAGCAGCCGGTCGTTAATGTTGATGAAACGCCGGTGCAAATGCTCATGCCGGGTACGAAGAAAACTCATCGTTCCTATGTTTGGGCCTATGCCACCAGCCCGTTTTGCGAAACATCGGCTGTTGTTTACGACTTCAGCCTCAGCCGGGCCGGCGAGAGTGCCCGTAACTTTCTGCAAGACTGGAATGGCAAACTGGTCTGCGATGATTTCGGCGGTTACAAGGCCAGCTTCGAACTCGGCGTGACGGAAATCGGCTGCATGGCCCATGCTCGACGTAAGTTCTTTGAACTGCATGCGACCCACAAGAGCACGCTGGCTGAACAAGCCTTGCGTTACATGCAGGCGTTGTACGAGATCGAGGGGAAATCAAGGATCTGGAGCCGGACATACGTCGCCGAATACGGCAAGAGAAAGCGGTACCGGTGATGGATGCATTGCATGCCTGGATGGTTGCCCAGCGCGATATCGTGCACAACGGCTCAGCCATTGGCAAAGCCTTGGATTATAGCTTGAAACGCTGGACGGCATTGTCGCGCTACCTCGATGATGGCGCTGTAGCCATTTATAATAATTGGTGTGAAAACCAGATACGGCCTTGGGCGCTGGGGCGCAAGAACTGGCTCTTTGCTGGGTCACTACGCAGCGGCAAACGCGCCGCTGCGATCATGAGTTTGATCCAGTCGGCCCGGAACAATGGGCACGATCCGTATGCCTATCTCAAAGATGTGCTGACGCAGTTGCCGAAGCAGCAGGCAAGCGAAATTGCCAATTTACTGCCACACAACTGGCGTTACCCTTTGGGGTAAAAATACAAGGTAGCCAAGCTCACTCGCTCGATGCTGGCTTTTGGGCAACGACGTCAAAGCGATGCCAATGCTTCGTGCCCCGCATACTGGGCCCATCATATTCAAGGATTTCGAAAACCTTCAAGCTAAGCCCCCGGAATAGCGCACGGGCCTCTAGCTCAGAGTGAAAGGTTCTCGCCGTGTCGGATGCCCAATCATCTTTGTCGCCGAAGAGTTGGCCCACGAAAATGCCTCCCGGCAGAAGCGCAGATATCACAACTGACCAGAATTTTTCAAAGTGATCTGGATGACAGAATGGTAAGGCCATTCCTGCATGGATCAATGACGAGGGTGGCAAAGACTCGAGGCTTTCAAACAGTTGGGTAGCTGTTTCCAGCTTTGCACCAGGGTGAGCCAGACCGATAGCGTGTACCATTTCGATTGCGGCCGGCTCTCGGTCAATAGCTAGAACATCCCAGCCAGCTTGAAGTAAAGCGCGAGTCTCGTTGCCAGAGCCACAACCCAGATCCACAGCTTTTCTAGAGTTCGTCTGAGTGCTAGCAAGTCTAAGTGCTGTGTGAAGAAGCGATGATACTGGACGGTCTCTGTGGTGCTCGTAATACGTTTTCCACCTGGACGCCCCACACGGATCGTTGAGTTGCATTCTTTTATCCTTCCCTGTGATCGTTCGTATGCTGGCATGGATTCAATGCGGAGTCTCTCTAAAAGGCAGCCAGACCATAGGGTCTCGATTTGCAGCGGGGTACATCTCCTAGGGCGGTGCTCTGAGGGATCCCATTACGCAAGGTGACTTGGGCATACGCTTACTTGATATCTTGGTTTTGAGCGGTAATGCGAATCCCTTCTTGCTGATGCTGAATGACAGGCGCACAACATACTGAAGCACGAGCACCGCAAAAGCAGCGCCCACGCATCCGACCGCTTGAGATCATAAGCGCAATCCCACGGGCTGTTGCTCACAGCATATGGCCGGCCCAAATACCCTGCTCGACCAACCGGGACGCCAGATCTACAAAGGTCTCACCCACATAGCGTGTTGCCTGGCTTACCTTCCTGTCAGCCGGTGACACCATGACCACTTTACGCATCGGGGTTGGCTCCACCAGCGGAGCAGCGCAAAGCGTACCGCTCTGCAGATGACCGTAAATCGACGCCAGTGGCAGGGCGGTTAGGCCGAAGTCATTGCGGACCAGATCTATCATTGCACCAAAGGAGTCTGCCTCAACGCTGGTAGCAAGCTTGAAACCCAGATCGGCAGCGCAACGGTCCATGATCTTGCGTAAACCATGCCGTGGGCTTGGCAACACCATGCCCTCATGTGCCAGGGCTGAGAAATTGATTGCTTGGTCCATTTTAAGGGCGGCATTGGGCGGCCCAACCAGGACAAGATTCTCCATCATGACCGGCACGATCCGAAGGGTATGCAAAGGCTCTAAATCGTAAGAGACAGCCAACTCCAATTCACCACGCTGAATCCAGTCGAGGAGATAGCCGCTGAACGCAGATGAAATGCGGATTGATAAATCCGGATGTTCTTCGCGAATGCGTTTGACCAAACGAACTGTCATGATCTCGGCGATAGTGGGCGTCGTACCGATCGCGACTGCCCCACGGAAGGAGCCTTGAGCACCGGAGACAGAACTACGAATTGCCTCCAATTCATCCATGATGCGGGTGGCATGCTGCAAAACGCCACTGCCTGCTTCCGTGATGATCATGCCTCGACCATGACGCTCAAACAGATACACGCCCAATTCCTTTTCCAACTGGCGTATCTGGCGACTCAACGCCGGCTGCGCTATATGCAGCCGATCAGAGGCTTTGCTGAGGCTGCCGAGCTCAGCGACATGAATCAGTGTTTTGAGCTGTACGACGTCCATAGGCTGACCGTAATGAGAGGCAAGAGGCGGGTAGAAAGTCTAAAGAGACTGTTCGCAGCCAGCTATAGAATTTCAGCATATCAGATAGACATCAAGCCCCCTTATTGAAGTGCTCAGCCTGGAGTAGCTTCAAATCTAGGTCGCATCTCGTCTGCGACTCCTCACAAAAATAAAACCAGAGGATTTCATCATGCTACTTGCCTTCCCACCCCCTCTTGGCAACACGCGACCTCAACGCTTGTAGCTCCAGATATCAGCGCCAGCGCTGAGCTTTTTGCCCCCCTATCGCCGTGCACGGAGCGCAGTTTCGCTTCGTGGTGTCTCTCGCTTCGCCAGAGGTTGACTGCCATGCCAATTCCAGCCCAAGTCGACACCGCTCTGAATGATACCCCCGCCAAACAACCCAATCGCGTCAGGGCGATCATGGGCGCATGCTCGGGTAACCTCGTCGAGTGGTACGACTTCTTCATTTATGCGTACACCGCAATTTATTTCGCTGCTTCGTTTTTCCCCAAGGGCGACACGACGACCCAGTTGCTGGCAACCGCCGGAGTATTTGCCGTAGGCTTCTTCATGCGCCCGCTGGGAGGATGGATCTTTGGCTGGCTGGCTGATACTCGCGGTCGCAAGGTGTCAATGATTATCTCTGTGTTCATGATGTGCGGCGGGTCGCTGTTGATTGCTGTGATGCCCACTTATGAAACAGTCGGCATTGCTGCGCCGATCATGCTGGTCGTGGCGCGCTTGATTCAGGGGTTGTCCGTCGGCGCCGAATACGGGACCGGTGCCACTTACATCAGCGAAATCGCGACGCCCGGACGGCGCTGCTTCTATGGTTCCTTCCAGTATTTCACGATTATCGCAGGCCAATTGCTGGCGCTGTTCACTGTGGTTATCCTGCAACAGACGCTGAGTGATGAGCAGCTACGCGAATGGGGCTGGCGCATTCCGTTCTTTATCGGTGCCGTGAGTGCCGTCGTCGTTGTGTATCTGCGCCGGTCGATGCACGAAACCGCATCGAAGAAGGAAATGCACCGTGAAGGTGCCGGATCGTTGCGAGGGATGTTCAAACACAAGCGTGCAGTGGGCTTGGTGATTGCCTTCACCATTGGTGGGTCGCTCTACTTCTATACCTTCACCACCTATATGCAAAAATTCCTGGTCATTTCCGCAGGGTTCGATGCTGAGACGGTGAGTTTCATCATGACCTCAGCATTGATCGGGTTCATGATCTGCCAGCCTTTGTTTGGCTTGCTGGCTGATCGACTCGGCATCAAGACACACATGCTGCTCTTTTCAAGCCTTGGCGTTCTGCTGGTCATCCCTCTGTTGTTTGCGATCAAGGGCTCACATAATCCTTTTGTAGCCTTTGCCCTGGTATTTGGCGGATTGGTGATCGCTTCGCTATATACGCCAATCGCCGGTATCGTCAAAGCCGAACTCTTCCCGCCTGCCGTGCGCGCGCTGGGGGTGGGATTCCCTTACGCAGTGGGCAACGCAGCATTTGGAGGCACCGCAGAATATGTTGCGCTTTCATTCAGGGCCCAAGGGGTTGAAGACTATTTCTTCTTCTACGTCGCGGCGGTGCTCTGCGTGACCTTCATCGCCTCGATGCTAATGCCCAATTTGACGCGCCATGGCTATATCAGCGGTGATGGCAAGATCGAGGAGAACACCGGTATGCCGCTCAGTAAAATGCAGACCGCTCAGCATTGACAAGTAGCGCCTGCACCCACTAATTAACAAGGCTGGCAGTTCCCGGGCTGTCAGCCTTGCCAACACCCCTCATCAAACGTGCTGGGTCACACTCTCGCACAGTGGCGCTCTACCCACCGCTACAAAATTGGCAGGCGATTGCGGGTCCGCGTAGCCGAAAGATATACCGAACATAAGCTTCATCTCCTCCTCAATGCCCAGCACCTCGCGTATTGTCTGGGCGTATAGACCCAGCAGGGTTTGCGGAATGCCAGCCAACCCTCGTGCATGCAGTGACAGCAGAAACGTCTGTGCGTACATACCCACATCACTGGCGCTGCGCACGTAGTCGTGAATGCGTGGCATGAAAAGCAATGCGACGTGGGGTGCATCGAAGAAGCTCAGGTTGTGCTGCATGGCCGCGAGCCTACCTGGCCGATCATCGCGAGCCACGTTGATCGCTTCATAGCGTGCACGGCCGCTGGATTGGGCGCGCTGCGCGTGGACACCCGTGTAGGACTGCATATCAAACTCAAAATCAGGCGTAAGATCTCCGCGTGCATCAGCGGCGCGAAGTGCTTTGCTCAGTACATCGCGCGTAGCACCGCTAACAACATGGACAACCCAAGGTTGCGTATTGCAGTTTGAAGGGCTGTGCTGCGCATCCATCAAAAGCGCATCAAGCAGCGCGCGGTTCACTGGCGTGGGCAAAAATTGTCGTGCTACGCGGCGCGTGCGAACAAGCCTCTGAAAATCGTCTGCGGTCATCACGCATGAGCCTCCTGAAGAAAAGAATGCTAGCCTATTCACTCATTTGAATAGGATAAACCTGCATATGGTTGCGGCATTCAAAACGCAGGGTTGTGAATCTTGAACCGTTTGCGTGCCATGGAAGTATTTGTCGCCACTTGTGAAGCCGGTTCTTTCGCGGCTGCGGCTAACCGACTGGAGATGTCGCCACAGATGGTCGCGCGCTACATTGCGGATTTGGAAGCACACCTTCAGGTACGATTGCTCAATAGAACCACTCGCCGGCAGAACCTGACCGAAATCGGGCGAGCGTATTTTGACCGCTGTATCGCAGTGCTTGCCGAAGCCAAAGCGGCCGATGCCATCGTGCTGGAAACCCGGGGCCAGCCGGCGGGTGCATTGAAAGTCAGCGCACCACAAAACTTCGGCGGACAAAGCCTGATGCCTTTTGTGACTGACTTTTTGACTGATCATCCGTTGGTATCGATCGACCTGGATCTGACCGATAGATTTGTCGACCTGATTGCGGAAGGCATCGAAGTCGCTTTCCGTATTGGCGAGCCTAAGGTCGACACCAGCAGCAGCCTGGTCATGCGCTCACTAAACCCCTATCGCCTCATCGCTTGCGCCGCCCCTGCTTACCTGCGGGCAAACGGCACGCCTCAGACACCCGCCGACCTCGCCGAACATGTTTGTATGGGGTACGTATTCTGGGAGCGGGTAATGGACAAACAGTGGATATTTACCCGCGATGGCGTGGCCTATCCAGTGAGCGTGGGCAGCCGTTTACGTGTCAATGATGCGGGAGCTCAGTTGAACGCTGCCTTATGTGGCTTTGGCATTCTTCTCGCCGCTGAAGACCTCATTGCGCCATCGCTGGCCAGTGGTGCGCTGGTGCCAGTACTGCCGAGCTTCGATGGGCCATCCAAGCCCATGAGTCTGCTTTACCCTGCCGACAGGCTAAGGACGCTGAAGGTACGCCGGTTCATTGATGCTGCTGTCGAGCGTTTTGCTTGAGGTAGACCGTTCCCCGCCTGGGGAGCGGTCTACCTCAACCCCTTTATCCAACTACCCGTTCATTGATCTGTACAGGTTCGCTCGTCGAAACAACGACAGGCTCTTGTGACAGCTCGCCTTCCCACTTGGCAACCACTGCTGTTGCGATCGAGTTACCAACCGCGTTCGTGGCAGATCTGCCCATGTCCAGAAACGTGTCGATCCCTAGAATGAGCAAGAGACCCGCTTCGGGGATGTCGAACTGCACCAGGGTCGCGGCGATGACGACCAGCGAAGCGCGCGGTACGCCTGCAAGCCCTTTGGACGTGAGCATCAGTGTCAGCAACATGAGTATCTGTGTTCCAAGCGACATCTCAATGCCATAGGCCTGGGCAATGAACAGCACAGCGAAGGTGCAGTACATCATCGAACCATCGAGGTTGAATGAGTAGCCCATGGGCATGACGAAGCTTGATATCTTCCGCGAAACACCAAAGCGATCCAGCGCAGCCAGCAACTTTGGATACGCCGACTCCGAACTGGCTGTAGCAAACGCCAGCAGGAAAGCTTCTTTGATCAACCGCAGCAATGAAAATATCCTGCGCCCCAGGAACATCGCACCCGCCAGTATCAGCAGGCACCAGAGCAGTGACAGGCCTATATAGAAGTCGCGCATGAAAACGGCAAACGTCACCAAGATCGACAAGCCGTTGATCGCAACAGTCGATGCCATGGCGGCCATCACCGCCAAGGGTGCAAGCTTCATCACATAACCGGTGATCACCAACATGGCGTGCGCCAGTTCATCGGTAAGCCGCACCAGTCCTTTGGCTTTTTCCCCCAATGCCGCCAATGCAACACCAAAGAACATGGAGAATACAACGATCTGCAGGATCTCGTTGGTCGCCAGCGCCTCAGCGAACGATCTTGGTACCAAGTGGGTGACAAACCCTTTCAGGGTGAAAGCTGAGGTCTGCAGGGATGTGGTGGCATTCACATCGGGCAATGGTAGAGCCAAGTGCTGCCCCGGCTGGAGGATATTGGCCATCATCAGGCCAACCGCAAGCGACAGTAACGATGCGGTCATGAACCACAACATGGCTTTGCCGAAAACCCGGCCGACCGAGCCTGCATCGCCCATGTGCGCGATCCCGACTACCAGCGTGGAGAAGACCAATGGCCCAATCAGCATTTTGATCAGGCGCAAGAACACATCTGAGACGATCGAGACATAGCCGGCTATTTCAGTGGCAGTCGTCTTGTCAGGTGCATTGAGGAAAATGCTGTAACCGATGAGTACACCCAGCAGCATGGCCAGCAGGATCCAGCCTGCCAGCGGTAAACGGTATTTCATGAACCACCTGTAATCGAGTAATGAACATGATCACCGCGTGAGCGGCGCATTACGGAACGAGGTAGGCAAGAGCGAGTTGGCCGCAAGGGCATTTAGAGGGGAACGGCATTACAGCGGGAGGCGAAAGCCAGCGAAGTACGCGATCGAACATAGTGGTGCCCTCATATTTTATTGTTGTTGGTCCAGCGCGGCATCTGCAGAGACGCCGAACGATCACGCTAGCGTAGTTGGCCGACTTGATTAAGCGCAGTTCCGGCCTAGCAGCTATCTGATTTGGTGATACCTGACCGGTTTCCGAGAACATCCCTCGAGGTATATCAATCCGGCATATCTAAAAGTGAAAAATGGTAGTCGTCGCTCCCGCAAGCTCGCTCCATGATGAGGCAAAACAAGAGCAGCATTGGAGACAACTATGTCATCGCAAGAAGCTGAACAAAGCTGGCAAGAAGACGTGTTCCGCGTCCTTAAGGCCCACGACGTCAAGCATGTCGTATTCGTCCCGGACGCTGGCCACTCGGCAGCCATCCGCATGTCCTATCAGGATCCTGATATCAAGGCCGTCGTACTGACTACCGAAGAAGAAGGCATCGGCTACCTGGCAGGTGCCTGGCTCGGCGGCGAGCGGGGCGCGCTGCTGATGCAGTCCAGCGGCGTGGGTAACTGCATCAACACCTTGGCTCTGCAGAACTGCGCCGGCTTCCCCCTGCTGATGGTCGTGACCATGCGTGGCGACTGGGCTGAATTCAATGCCTGGCAGAACCCGATGGGTCAGGCGACCGAAGCCTCCTTGCAATTGATGAAGGTCATGACCTGGCGTGCAGATAAGCCAGAAGACGTGGCGCCGCTGCTCCATGGCGCCGCCACCATGGCGTTCAACGGTGATTCTGCCACTGCCCTGCTGCTTGGCCAGCGCCTGATCGGAGAAAAGAAATGGGTGAAGTAAGCGCTAACTACACGCTGTGCCGCCGTGAGGTGGTACGCACCCTGCTCGCCGATCGTAAGGACGTGCTGGTGGTGACAGGCCTCGGCTCGGCGTCCTATGACGTGATGGCTGCCGGTGATCACGACGGTAACTACTACCTCTGGGCGGCTATGGGTAGTGCTATCACCGTAGGCCTTGGGCTGGCGAATGCTCAGCCCGACAAGTCGGTAGTTGTCATCACCGGTGACGGCGAGTTGCTGATGGGCTTTGGCGCCCTAGCTACTGTCTCCCTGCAGAAACCTGCCAATTTGACCATTGTGGTGTTGGACAACGGTCACTTCGGCGAAACCGGCATGCAGGTCAGCCATGCAGGCTTTGGCATCAAGCTCGACCAGGTTGCGCAAACCTGCGGCTTCAGCTGGACGAGCGAGATTCGCGACATGGCAGGCGTACATGACCTGCGCGAGCGTTTCGCTACGCGTGAAGGGGTAAAGCTTGCCACCGTGAAAATCAAGGCAGAGAACCCCCCAAGAGTGTTGCCGCCGCGGGACGGTCATTACATCAAGAACCGTTTCCGCGCTGCCCTGGGCTTCCAGCCTCTTTGACTGTGTTTGGTGTGGGCTGGCAGCCGAGCCACGACAAGGCTGCCAGCCCCCGCCGCCTGGAGAACAATAATGAGCGACTACGACGACGAAGAACTCAATGCCATCCGCGAAGGCGTTCGCGCATTGTGTGGTGATTTCCCTGCCGATTACTGGCGCAAGATCGATGAGGAGAAGGGATTTCCTGAAGCCTTCGTAAAAGCCATGACCGACGCCGGCTGGCTGTCGGCGATGATTCCTGAAGAGTATGGTGGCTCCGGTCTGGGGCTGGCCGAGGCCTCGGTGATTCTTGAGGAAGTCAACCGTTGTGGGGGCAACTCCGGGACCATCCACGGCCAGATGTACAATATGTTCACCCTGCTGCGTAATGGCAGCGAGGAGCAGAAGAGCCACTACCTGCCTAAGCTGGCGAGTGGCGAACTGCGCTTGCAATCGATGGGTGTTACCGAGCCCACTACAGGCACCGACACCACCAAAATCAAGACCACCGCGGTACGCAAGGGTGACAAGTATGTCATCAACGGGCAAAAGGTTTGGATCTCGCGCATTCAGCATTCTGATCTGATGATCCTGCTGGCCCGCACTACGCCGCTGGCCGAGGTGAAGAAAAAGTCCGAAGGCATGTCGATCTTCCTGGTCGACCTGCGCGAGGCCATTGGCAATGGTTTGACCGTGCAACCGATTGCCAACATGGTCAACCACGAAACCAACGAACTGTTCTTCGACAACCTCGAAATCCCTGCTAGCAGCCTGATTGGCGAAGAAGGCAAAGGCTTCCGTTACATCCTCGACGGCCTCAACGCCGAGCGCACGCTGATCGCTGCAGAATGCATCGGTGACGGTCGCTGGTTCATCGAGAAAGCCAGTCAATATGCCCGCGATCGCGTGGTATTCGGCCGTCCGATCGGGCAGAACCAGGGCGTGCAGTTCCCGATTGCCGAAGCGCATATCGAAATCGAAGCGGCCGACCTCATGCGCTGGCGTGCATGTGAGGAATATGACAGCGGCCGTAATGCCGGTGCCGCTGCGAACATGGCCAAGTACCTTGCAGCCAAAGCAAGCTGGGAAGCGGCGAACGCCTGCCTGCAAACACATGGCGGCTTCGGTTTCGCCAACGAATATGACGTCGAGCGCAAGTTCCGTGAGACCCGCCTGTACCAAGTGGCCCCAATTTCCACAAACCTGATCCTGTCGTATGTGGCCGAACACCTGCTGGAACTGCCACGCTCGTTCTGACCGAAGTCGGCCCTTGTCGCCAAGACGGCAAGGTCATGACATGACAAAAGAGATAAAAAAGCCATGAGCCAGCTCACAGGTATCCGGCCACTCGACGGCATTACCGTCATTAGCCTTGAACACGCTATCGCGGCCCCTTTCTGCACCCGTCAACTGGCCGACCTGGGTGCGCGGGTGATCAAAGTCGAACGCCCGGGTGTCGGCGACTTCGCCCGTGGTTATGACCAACGCGTAAATGGCTTGGCCTCGCACTTCGTCTGGACCAACCGCTCCAAAGAAAGCCTGTCACTGGACCTCAAGCAGGACATCGCTGGCGACATACTCGACCAGTTGCTGGAGCAGGCCGACGTATTGGTACAAAATCTGGCACCAGGCGCCGCTGCGCGCTTGGGTTTGTCGTTCGAAGCATTGCATCAGCGCTTCCCTAAACTGATCGTCTGTGACATTTCAGGTTATGGGGCGGGAGGGCCTTATGAGCAGAAGAAAGCCTATGACCTGCTAATCCAGAGTGAAGGTGGTTTCCTGTCTGTAACAGGAGGCCCCGGCGAAGACCAGATGGCAAAGGCAGGTAACTCAATCGCTGACATCGCCGCGGGCATGTACGCCTACACCGGTGTATTGTCAGCCCTGCTTCTGCGGGGCAAGACCGGTGAAGGCAGTCACGTCGATGTGTCCATGCTCGAAAGCCTGGTCGAGTGGATGAACTACCCCCTCTATTATGCCTATGGCGGAGCTGCGCCGCCTCCGCGCGCAGGTGCTGCCCATGCCACGATTTACCCGTATGGCCCCTTCCCCACCGGTGACGGCAACACCGTGATGCTCGGGCTGCAGAACGAGCGCGAATGGCGTTTGTTCTGTGAACAGGTCCTGCTAACGCCCACGCTTGCCGACGACGATCGGTTCTCTGCCAACTTCAAGCGCGTGGAAAACCGCGAACAGTTGCGGGCACTCATCATCGAGGCCTTCGCCAAGCTCGATTTCAATACTGTGATTGCGCGCCTTGACGGCGCGAGCATTGCCAATGCCCGTGTCAATGACATGCAGGGTGTCTGGGAGCATCCGCAGCTTCAGGCACGTGAGCGCTGGCGCAATGTGGAGACCGCGGGCGGCAGTATTCCAAGCTTGCTCCCCCCGGCGACCAGCAATGCTTTCAGCTCTCGCATGGACCCAGTACCGGCGCTGGGCGAACACAGTGAGCGCATCCTTGCCCAACTGGGTATGTCTGCCGAACGAATTCAGGAACTGCGCGTTTGTGGGGTCATCTGACCCCTTTTTTAAGCTGCAGCCAAAAGAGTAAAAGGGAGTAACACAGCCCATGAAAGTGCTGGTCGCAATCAAGCGAGTCGTCGACTACAACGTCAAGGTTCGCGTCAAAGCGGACAACTCCGGCGTCGACCTTGCAAACGTCAAGATGTCCATGAACCCCTTCTGCGAAATCGCCGTCGAAGAAGCCGTACGCCTGAAAGAGAAAGGCGTGGCGAGCGAGATCGTGGTTGTCTCCGTCGGCCCGACTACTGCCCAGGAGCAGCTGCGTACCGCGCTGGCGCTGGGTGCCGACCGTGCCATCCTGGTTGAAGCCGCCGATGAGCTGAACTCCCTGGCCGTGGCCAAGGCGCTTAAGGCCGTTGTCGATAAAGAGCAACCGCAGCTGGTCATTCTCGGCAAGCAGGCCATCGACAGTGACAACAACCAGACCGGCCAGATGCTGGCCGCGCTGACCGGCTACGCCCAGGGTACCTTCGCTTCCAAGGTCGAGGTTGCTGGCGACAAGCTGAATGTCACCCGTGAAATCGATGGTGGCCTGCAAACCGTATCGCTGAACCTGCCGGTCATCGTCACCACCGACCTGCGCCTGAACGAGCCGCGCTACGCGTCGCTGCCGAACATCATGAAGGCCAAGAAAAAGCCGCTGGAGACCGTCAAGCCTGACGATCTGGGCGTTTCCCTTGCCTCCACCAACAAGACCCTGAAAGTCGAAGCGCCTGCTGCCCGCAGCGCGGGTATCAAGGTCAAGTCGGTGGCCGAACTGGTCGAGAAACTGAAAAACGAAGCGAAGGTAATCTAATGGCCATTCTGGTAGTAGCAGAACACGACAATCACACACTGGCCAGTGCCACGCTCAACACGGTGGCGGCCGCCCGGCAGATTGGCGGCGATGTCGTGATAGTGGTGGCAGGCCATGATGTTTCCGGCGTGGCATTTGCCGCCGCAGAGATTCCGGGTATCAGCAAGGTATTGGTTGCCGACGATGCCGCTTATGCGCACCAATTACCAGAAAATATCGCTCCGCTGCTGGCCAACCTGGGACGTGACTTCACGCATGTTCTGGCACCCGCAACGAGTAATGGCAAGAATGTTCTGCCACGCGTCGCGGCTCTGCTGGATGTGGACCAGATTTCGGAAATTATTTCGGTTGAAGCCGCGGACACCTTCAAGCGGCCAATCTACGCAGGCAATGCCATCGCCACAGTACAATCCAGTGCAACGATCAAAGTCATCACGGTACGCAGCACCGGGTTCGATCCTGTACAGGAAGCAGGCGGTGGCGCAGTTATCGAAGCGCTGAAAGGCGGCACGGACGTGCAACTGTCGTCCTTTGTGGGCGAAGAACTGGCCACGTCGGACAGGCCGGAGCTGACGGCTGCCAAGATCGTCGTATCCGGCGGCCGCGGCCTGGGCAATGGTGACAACTTCAAGTACTTGTACAGCTTGGCCGACAAACTCGGCGCTGCCGTCGGCGCCTCGCGTGCAGCAGTTGATGCAGGCTTCGTGCCCAACGACATGCAGGTCGGCCAGACCGGCAAAATCGTTGCGCCGCAGCTGTACATCGCCGTCGGTATTTCCGGTGCGATCCAGCACCTGGCCGGCATGAAAGACTCCAAAGTGATCGTTGCGATCAACAAGGACGAAGAAGCGCCGATCTTCCAGGTAGCCGACTATGGCCTGGTCGCCGACCTGTTCGAAGCTGTTCCCGAACTCGCGAAGCATATTTGAAACCTTGAGGACAACCACAATGACAACACAGGACCTCAGTAGCTGGATTGGCCGCAGCGAAATCAGCCATGACCGCATCTCTCATAACCTGGTCAAGCGTCTGGCCGCCACGTTGAGTGAGCCCTCACCTTGCACTGGCGATCCGCTACCGTTGCTCTGGCATTGGGCATTTTTCCAGGAGCCGGTTGATGCTGCCGGACTGGGTATTGACGGGCACCCTGCACGCGGTGGTTTTCTCCCACCGGCAGACAATCGCAACCGTATGTGGGCAGGCAGTCGAATCGAGTTTTTGGGCTCGCTACGGGTAGAGGCACAAGTATCCCGTCGCTCCACCATTCTCAAGGTCGAAGAAAAGCATGGGCGCACAGGCTCGCTGCTTTTCGTCACGGTCAAACATGAGTACGTCCAGGACGGGCGTAATGTACTGGTCGAAGAGCAAGACATTGTTTACCGCGAACCGACTCCACCCAAGTTGAGCGGTACAGAACCAGCCCCGACGGGCAGTTGGCAAGAAATTATAGAACCGACAGCCACGCTGTTATTCCGGTATTCAGCCGCCACCTTCAACGGCCACCGCATCCATTACGACTGGCCGTATGTGACCGAAACCGAGGGATATCCAGGGCTGGTTGTACATGGGCCATTGATTGCCACCCTTAACTTGCGGGCGTTCCAGCGCGCCAACCCAACCGCACGCGTGCTTCGCTTCAATTTCCGCGGCCTGCGCCCCCTGATTTCACCTGATAATTTCGAGGTGGGTGGGCGCCTTTTGGAGGCTGGCAAGGCGCAGCTTTGGGCAACCGCTGAGGCCGGAATGGCACAAGCGGGTGAAGTCGAATTCAGTGCGGAGATTACCCGATGAATTCGGCTATCGTTCGCACCGCTCTATTTGTGCCTGCCAGTCGCCCTGAACGCATCCCAAAGGCACTGGCCAGCTGCGCTGATCGCGTTATCGTCGACCTGGAGGATGCTGTCGAAGAAACCGCAAAAGAGCAGGCCCGGGACAATCTGCGTGACTTCCTCACGAATAACCCGTTGGCCAATGTGTTGGTGCGCGTCAATGCGCCAGGGCATTGGGCACATGAAGCCGATTTGGCCCTGTGCCAGCGTTATGCGGGAGTCAGCGGCATTCTGCTGCCCAAGGCCGAAACAGCGGAACAGATCCAACTTGCTCACGCCACTGCGAAGCCTGTTTGGCCAATCATCGAGAGCGCCCGCGGGCTCGTTGCCCTCCCCTCGCTGGTCAATTGCAAAGGTGTTGAGCGCCTGTCATTCGGCAGTCTTGATCTGGGCCTGGATCTTAATCTGCGCACCGCAAGCGAGGCAGCGGAGCAGGTTTTGACGCACGCGCGATATGCAGTCGTGCTTCACAGTCGCGCTGGCGGCCTCGCCCCGCCTTTGGATGGTGTTTACCCTGCCATTCAGGATGTTGACGGCCTCCATCGCCATGTCCAGTTCGCTCGTGATATGGGCTTTGGCGGGGCGCTGTGTATTCACCCTGGCCAAGTCAATGTCATTCACAGCGCGCTGAAGCCCTCAGCTTCGGAGCTTGATTGGGCAAAGCGTGTTGTCGCGCAAGCCGAGGGTGGCGCCGGGGTATTCACCCTAGATGGCCAAATGGTCGATGCACCGGTAATCCTTCGGGCTCGCGTCATTCTGCAAGTTGCTGGCCAAGCCGAATAGCCGAGTTTGCCCCTGAGCAGGCTGCTACTGTTCTGACGGACAAAGCGGCCTGCCCAGGCTTTTTTGTATGCTGCAGCTGAGTTCGATAGCTATGACACTTAAACCAAGACGCTGCCGGCGAGTGTTGTGTCGGATGTTGCGTGCATTATCCAGGCTCCCAGCTTATGCGTGAGACCACTCAAGTTTTGCAAAGCCATGAGCGCTTGCTTTGCGCCGCCCGTGACTTGATCGCTGAAGTCGGCTATGGGGCCATGAGCATGCGCAAGCTGGCCGAGCGTGTGGGCATTCAAGCGGGGAGTTTGTATCACCACGTGGCCAGCAAGCAGGACCTACTGCTGGATGTTTTACTAGGCACCCTTACCGAACGCCTTGCAGCTTGGCAGCGTGGCGCATACAGCCGCGACCTGCGCGGTTACCTTCGTTTCTTGCTGGCGCGTCAACGCTCACACCCCTTCGAAGTGACAATGCTCCGCCACGAGTCGAGGCACATAGAGCCTGGCAAGCGCAAATGGCTGGAGCAGGCTCTGGCCTGCTCTCAGGCGCCCTTGCTCACCATCATCGACCAAGGCAAGCTGGATGGGCATTTCCGCGCTGAGGATACTGCAGGGACGGTAGAGGCAATCCTGGCCCTGGTCGAGACTGCAGATAGCATGAGGCATCGCACGATACCGGTCGATGAAGTATGGATCGAAGCATGGATTACGCAGATGAGCCTGGCCCTGCTGTCGGCGCCCTGCGTTACAGATTCAAGCGTTTGAGAGCCCCGCTGAATGGGCTCAATCGCTACTAGCCCACACAACATGGCAGACCACGGCAGGCACCCTTACGGCCTGAACGATATATTCGCTGGGTATGGCTGGTACGCCATCGAACCGGCGCATGGGTTGATCAGCTAGCGTGGCTCAAGTGCCTTGCCACGTGCTGCGCGACCTGCGCCAGGCAGCCCTTGAAGAAGTGATTGCAACCAGGGTAGACCACCACCGCACGGCGCTGTGGCCGCGCCCAGTCGAGCAGGTTTGCCAAGGGCGCCATTTCGTCCTGCTCGCCATGCAGCAGCAGGCACTCGTCAGGCAATGCTAGCGGCTCGTACAAGCGTCCCCCGGGCACCAGTCCAACTGGCAGCCCCAAGAGTGCCACCGCGTGCAGGGTGTCATTGAGCACGCACGCGACCCGAGCAAACACGTGTGCGCCAAACGAGAACCCTACCAGCGCAATTGGCAGGTCCGGGTACAAGCGCTGAAGGTGCTTGATGACGATGATGCTGTCTTCGCTTTCGCCAATGCCTTCGTCGTGAACACCGGTCGATTTACCGACGCCACGAAAGCTCGGACGTACCACTCGCCAGCCTTCTGCACTGAGCTTGCGTGCCAGCGTCAGTGGCACCAGGTGATGCGGGCTACCGCCCAGCAGTGGCTGAGGGTGGCTGACGACCACCATGCCTCTAGGCGGGCCACTCGGTTCATCGATGATCATTTCAATCTGGCCCGCGGGCCCTTCGATCAGACGCTCGCTTCGTTTTTCATCGCTCATGCTGAAGTTCCTCTACCGCTGCTCAGGCCGGCTGAGCGGAAGACCGTTGCAAGGACCTTAATACCAGGCCAACCAGCACCACGTTGATCACGGCCAGGCTGCACAACGTGACGAGTACGCAGATTGCCCCGAAGTGCTGCATCAAATAGCCACCGGCCAGGGGGGTCAGCGCCTGCCCGATCAACGACGGGCGCGACATCTTGCCCATCAGCGCCACATACTGCGACGCCGGCATCAACACCAGCGGCAGCAACCCACGGACGATCGCCCGCAAGCCGTTGCCAAGGCCGTACAGCAGCAAGCCAACTGCCGTGGCGCCCGGCGCGAAGGCTACCAGCAGCATCCCGACGGCAACCAGCACCGCCGACACCAGCGCCGTCCAGATCGGATGACGCTTGCCTGCGATCATTTGCAGAACCCGTGAGGCCACCTGGCTCGGGCCGAGCAGCGACGATAGCGCAATCGCCGCCGCCAGCGAATAGCCTAGCCCCTGCAGCACCGCTACCAGCTGCACCGAGATCGCCGTCATGATGATCGCGCCCAGCGCGAAGATCCAGATCAACAGCAGGTAAAGGCGCCGGTCAACCGGCGGACTGCTTGGCTCGGTGCTGCCTTTGACCTGGCGAAGCCTGCCACCGCTGGGTAGCACTTTCAGATAAAGCGGGGTCGCGAGCACCAGCAGCAGCGCATAACCCACGCAGGTGGCACGCCAGCCCACGTGTTCGATGGCCAATGCAATCAGCGGCCAAGCCAGGGTCGTGGCGAAGCCTGAGATTAAGGTAATACCGGTGATTGCCCTGCCAGCGCGCTCCGCGTACAAAGCGCCGAGGGTGGAGAACAGGGCTTCATAGAGCCCCGCCGCCATGCCGATACCTATCACTGCCCAGGCCAGCAGAAACATCGGCAGGGTTTGGCTGGCGGCGACGATCAACAACCCCAGCGCGACGATCAGGCCACTGCAGGCCAATTGCACCCGGCCGCCATAACGGGCCACCAGACGGCTCGAGATCGGCGCCAACAGCGCCGAGATCATCAGGCTCAACGACAATGCGCCATAGACCCACTGGCTGGCCCAGCCGGTGTCGCGCATGATCGGGTCACCCATGACCGCCAGTAGAAAGAACGAACCGCCCCAGACCAGAATCTGCAGCATGCCCAGGCAAAAAATGCCCGAGGCTCCGGGAAGACGAGCTTCAGCGTGCACGGTAAACCTATGAGAAAACGTTCAATTCGCAAGCGTGGCTAGCGAGGGAAGCCTGCAAGCTCCAGGGTGACCGCTGACAGGCTGTATTAAGGCAAGGCGCGAAGCGCGCCCCTATGTTAGAGCGGTGTAGCAACGCCTGCTAAACAATGTGGGCATAACAGATATACCTGTAAGCGCGCTGGCACTGCAGGGTTGCCACTGGGGCTGGACGCAAAAGGCGGCAGGTGCCGCGTTTATCTCTCTAAACGCCTGCTTACCGCCTTTGGCTTAGCGCGGCTCAGCAGAGCAACGTTTAGGACTTGCGTTGCAAGGTGTGATAACCCAACTCTTCACGCGCTTGCTTGAGGGTGCGGCCCTGGCTGATCAATGCGCGGATATCCGCTTCGATGGCTTCGATCTGACGCGCCACCTGGGCCACTTCCTGCGCCCGAGCACGCGGCACCACGACGACGCCATTGGCGTCGGCCACGATGATGTCACGCGAGCACACGCGGGCCTGGCCGATGGACACCGGCTGGTTGACCGACTCGACCTGAACGCGGTCTTTGCCTGTGCGCATGAAACGCCCCTGGGTAAACAGCGGATATGCATCGCCCAAGGCCTTGTTGACATCGCGGCAGACACCGTCAATAACCGTACCGGCGATGTTCCGAGTGCCGGCATACTGGGTCATGATGTCGCCCCACACGGTGCAATCGGTGCGGCCATCGTTATCGATGACCACGATATCGCCTTCAGCAACGTCTTCTATGAAGTCACCGACGGTGCCGGGTGGCACGCTCGCCGATACGTACTTCACCGTGAAAGCAGGCCCCACGACTACCTGTTTGTAGTTGTCCAGCGGCATGACGCCAAAGCAGTGGCCAGGCAGGCCCAGCTTGTCCAGGGCATCCGAAACCCCGGGAGTGTCCAGACCTTCGAACAGTGCGACCAGCGCTTTATCTTCTGCGTGCATCGTTAACTCCTTTCAAACAGACTGATTGATCACAACGGGTGACGCCATACACCGTGAGGTCACGCCTTGTTACTCTTCGGCACCGGCTCCAGAATCGTCAGTAACAGCACGAAGCTGGCGAACGAACCAATTGCAAGGTAGGTGAACACGTAGTTCCAGCCGTAGCTGTCAAGCAATAGACCGGTCAGGAACGGCGTCGCTGCGGCCCCTAGCTGTCCGACCATGTTGACGATCGCGTTGGCGACCGGAAAGGTTTTCTTGGTCGCTAGAGCCATCGGATAGACCATGTACGATGAGAACCCGAAGCTCAGCACGACGCCGGTCGCCATCAGCAACAGACCGTACGAGAGCGGGTCGGCAGGCGAATGGATCAACAGATACATCATCACCGACGTACCTAGCGCCGAAAGCAGCATCCCCGGCTTGCGCCGGCCAGCCAACCACCGGTCCGAACAGTACCCGCCCAGCAGGTTGCCCAACACTGCCCCTACCCACGGCGCTGCCGAAACCAGGCCCATGTTCATCAGCGAGAAGCCTTTGACGGTGATCAGGTAGGTAGGGATCCAGGACAACAACACGCTGGAGACGCCCAACTGGAAGCAGTACGCCAGCGCGCTTCCCCAGATCAGCCAAGAGTAAAATACCTGGCGCTTGGTCTCCAACGCAGACACTTCGCGGCGACGGATGAAGAAGTCCAGGCGCTTGAGGCCCAGCCCTGCCGCCTTGTGCTGGGCGGGTTCAGTGCTGGCGACCTTGTCGAGCGGTGTTTCGTCGGTGATATAGTCCAGCTCGGCCTGATTGACGAAGCGGCTTTTCGACGGGTGATCGGCAACCATGAAGTACCAGGCGATCGACAACAGGATCCCGGGTATTGCAAAAAAGTAGAACATCTCGCGCCAGCCCCAGGCCGCGATGATCAGGGCGCACAGCGGCGGCACAATGACAGGGCCGAACTTGACCGCAGACAGGAATATGCCTGAAGCAATGCCCTTTTCCCTCGGAGGGAACCAGTTGTTGATGGTGGTGGTCATGCTGATCGGCAGCGGCCCTTCGGCAAGTCCCAGACCAAACCGATAGACTTTCAACGCAAGCAGTGAGCCTGCAGTACCCACCAAACCGGTCAGTACAGACGTCATGACCATGGCGGTCGGCAGGATCCGGCTCACGCCCATGCGGCTGAACGCCAGGCCCGCAGGGATTTGCGCCAACGCATAGGCGAGCAGAAACAGGCTCATCAGCCCGCCCGCTTCGGCGTTGCTCATCTCGAACTCTTTGCGAATAAACGGCAGTGCAACGCCGAGATTGGCCCGGTCGGCAGCAGCGATGGTGTAGATCGAAAAGATCATGCCAGCCACTATCCACCGGTAACTGCTGCGCCCTTTGGCCTGGGCAATTTCAGCGGTCGACATACTTCATACCCTTGTTTTTATAATTCGGCGGTAATCTAGGCGCGGCAAGGCTAGAAAAAAAGCGACAAATACTCACCACTTATCATCGCTTTTAGTGGACAATCAGATCACTCTTACTGCCGTTTAGATCTGTCCAACCCGCTCTAATGCGGCCTTCTCGACCTTAGGGAAAGCGATGATCACGTTGAAGCAAATCGAAGCCATCTACTGGATTGTCGAGTTGGGCAGTTTTGAAGCGGCGGCGGCCAAACTGAACATGTCCCAATCGGCGATCTCAAAACGCGTGCAAGAGCTGGAAGACGCCTTTGGTGTCTCGATTTTCGATCGTTCCAAGCGCAGCGCCCGTCTCACCCAGAAAGGCCTGGAGCTGCATGGCTGCGCGGTGGAGATGTTGCGCCAGCGGGATAACCTGCTCGAGCGCGTCAGCTCGAAGGAGACACTGGTCCGACGCTTCAGGCTGGGCGTCACCGAGCTCACGGCGCTCACCTGGCTACCTACTCTGGTCGAGCAGATCCATCAGACCTATCCCAAGGTCGACCTGGAACCCTCGATCGAATTGAGCACCGACCTGTTGGGCCGGCTGGAGGCAGACGAACTCGACCTGATCATCGTGCCCGACATTGTCCGCGACCCCCGCTTCATCAGCACCCCACTGGCCGCTGTCGAAAACGCGTGGATGTGCTCACCCTCCCTTTACCCAGGTAACGCGCCGATGAGCCTGCAGTCGCTGTCGTCGTTTACCGTCCTTACCCAGGGGGGCAGTTCAGGAACCGGACAAACCTACGAGCGTTGGCTGGCGGAACACGATGTTCGGTTGACCCGGACCCTCACCAGCAACTACCTGGTCGCTCAGGTCGGGTTGGCGATTTCAGGCGTAGGGCTCAGCTACCTGCCCAGGCAGTGCATGCGGACCTTGATCGAGCAGGGCCGACTGAAAATCATTCAAACCGATTTTCCGTTGCCGCAAATCAGCTATGTGTGTGTACATCGGGCTGACCGCTACCAAGGCCTCAGCAACGAAGTCGCCCGACTAGCGCAACGGGCTTGCGACTTTACTCGCCTTATCATCACCTAAGGCGATGATTTTTGATCAATAAATATCGCTAAATGTAACCGCGTTTCTCTCCTACCATCGGCGTCTACCCCGCTGGTTTTGTCATTCAGGAGATTGTCATGCTGTTATCCGGGTCTCGTATCCTGCCGTCGCCAACCCTCGCCCCTGAGGCCGTGATCGAATCGTTCCAATCGGTCGTCACGCCGCACATCAGCGACAACCTCGGTCGACACATCGGTTCGCGTGGGCTTACCCGTTACAATACCTCGGGCAAAATTGTCGGTACCGCGCTGACCGTGAAGACCCGCCCAGGTGACAACCTGTTCATCTACAAGGCGCTGACCCTGATCGAGCCAGGCCACGTGCTGGTCATTGATGCCCAAGGTGACACCAACAACGCGGTCATCGGCGAATTGATCAAGCTCTACGCGGAGCAGCGGGGCTGCGTGGGTTTCATTGTCGACGGGGCGATTCGTGATGTTGAAAGCTTCAAGTCCACCCCTTGCTATGCCCGTGCGGTGGTTCACTGTGGCCCTTACAAGAGTGGCCCGGGCGAAATCAACGTCCCGGTTTCGGTTGGCGGCATGATCGTCTCACCCGGCGATATCATCGTGGCAGACGAAGACGGCATCGTTGCCTTCCCTCAGGAACTTGCCGAAGAGGTGCTGGGCAAGGCACGCGAGCACGAGGCTCACGAAGAAGCGGTCAAGGCGGAGATCGCCACCGGTGTGCTGGACCAATCGTGGCTCGACAAGGTCCTAGAAAAAGCAGGCCTCTCGAACTGAAGCTAACTCGCTCAGGCGGCTGCACTCATCCTGACCAAGAGGTATTGAACGAGGGCAGATATCTCTGCCCTCGTGCTCGATCAAGCACTGCCACCCACCGTCATATTGTCAATCCGCAAGGTGGGCTGCCCTACCCCGACCGGCACACTCTGGCCATCCTTGCCACAGGTCGCCGTGCCTTCATCCAACGCCAGGTCGTTACCGATCATGCTCACATGCTTGAGCGATTCAGGCCCGTTACCGATCAATGTTGCGCCCTTCACCGGGGCGGTGATCCTACCGTCCTCGATCAGGTACGCCTGGGTCGCGGCAAATGTGAAACGCCCACTGGTGATGTCCACCTGCCCGCCGCTGAAGTTTGCCGCATAGATGCCACGCTTGACCGAACGAATGATCTCCTCCGGTTCGTGCTCGCCGTTGACCATGTAAGTATTGGTCATGCGTGGTAGCGGCTCGTGCGCATAACTCTGGCGCCGACCGTTGCCAGTCGGCGCCACGCCCAGCAAGCGGGCACTCAGGTCGTCATGCATGAAGCCGGTGAGGATGCCGTCCTCGATCAGGGTGGTCGACTGCCCGGGGTTGCCCTCGTCATCGATGCTCAATGAGCCGCGCAAACCGGGCAGCGCGCCGTTGTCGAGGATAGTCACCCCTTGGGCCGCGACTCGCTGTCCTACCCGGCCGCCGAACACCGAGCTGCCTTTGCGGTTGAAATCGCCCTCCAGCCCATGGCCGACCGCCTCGTGCAGCAGCACGCCGGGCCACCCGGACCCGCAGACCACGGTCATGGTACCGGCGGGCGCATCGACTGCTTCCAATTGAAGCAGTGCGGCGTCCACAGCGCCGTTGACATAGTGCTGCACGCGGCCCTCGGTATAAAAATCATAGACTGTACGGCCCCCCCCGCCCGCCCGTGCTGTGCCTCTGCGCCCGGCACTTTCGACCACTACCGTCAACGTCAGATTCACCAGCGGCCGCACGTCTGCAGCCAGGCGACCATCACTACCTAGAATCAACACCGTCTCGTAGCTACCTTGGAGAAACGCGCTGACCTGTTTGACCCGGGCATCGCGTGCACGCGCCAGTTCATCGACCTTGCTCAGCAGTGCCACTTTTTCGGCTGCGCTGGCCAACTGGATCGGGTTGTCGGCGACATACAGGGCCGTAGCGTGCTCTGCCGAGCGGCGCGGCAAAGGCACCGCCATACGCTGTGGCCCGCTGCTTTTGATGACCTCGCGAGTAATCTGCGAGGCGCGCAGGACCGACGCGATCGACAGATCATCCGAGAACGCCAGCGCCGATCGCTCACCTGCAACGGCGCGCGCCCCGACGCCTTGCGTAACGCCGAAGCTGCCGCGCTTGACCACGCTGTCTTCGAGGTTCCAGGACTCGGCATAGGCATGCTGGAAGTACAGATCGGCATAGTCGGCCTGGACGTCGAGCGCCCGCTGCAGGTCGCCGAACAGCTGCGACTGTTCAAGGCCGTTGGGCGCGAGCAGGCGCGTTTGAGCGTGCTCGATTGCATGTTGGGTCATGTAATACTCCTAATGATCGGTTACAGGCCGGCAATTCGCATGTGCTCGACAAGGACCGAGCCGCAACGCACACCGGCGCCGGACAATTCGTCGCGGCCGATAGCCTGGATGCCATGGAAGATGTCGTGCAGGTTGCCGGCGATGGTGATGTCTTCGACCGGGTAGCGGATCACGCCTTTGTCGACCCAGAAGCCCGCGACCCCTTGCGAGTAGTCACCCGTCACCGGGTTTACGCCCCCGCCAAGAATGTCGGTCACCAACAAGCCGCGATCCATTGCCCTCACCAGCTCGGCGAGGCCATCGGATGCCTGTGCCCTGCGGCTGCTGATGCGTACGTTGCGGGCCCCGCCGGCATTTCCGGTCAGTGCCAGCCCAAGTCGTCGGGCAGAATAGGCATCGAGCAGGTAGCTCTGCAGGACGCCTTCGCTGACCAACAGGCGCTCACGCGTGGCAACTCCCTCGGCATCGAAGCTGGAACTGGCAGGCCCGGATTTTTCATGGGGGTATTCGCCGATGTCGATATGAGCAGCCATCACCGAGGTATTCAGGCTGTCTGGCAGGTAGCTCTGATTACGGTACTGCGCGGCACCGCTGATGGCGGCGAACAGATGGCCGAACAACGATTGCGCCACTGGCGCCTCGAACAGCACCGGCGCATCGCACGACTTCAGCCGCTGGCCGCCAAGACCGCGCGAGGCGCGAAAGGCCGCCATGCCGCCGACCTGTGCCGGCGTCATCAGGCCGTTGCGCGAGCGTGCATCGCTCCACCACTGCCCTGCTTGCATGCCTTGATCGGTGCTCGCGAAGACATCGCTCGACAGCCCGTGATAGGAGTACACTTCGCCCTGGCTGAACCCCTGCGAGGTGGCGAACAACGACTGCCCATGGCTGGTGCTTACTCCCGCACCGGAGCTGGCCAGCACGGCCCGTGGCGGTTCGGGAAACAGCGCCGCCGCCGGGCTCTGCCCTGGCCACTGCAACGACAAGGTCTCAAGCTCGCGAGCAATCTCCAGCGCCGATGGCGTGTCCAGCCGCCACGGGTGATACAGGTCTAGGTCAGAAAATTCACTCGCCAGGTCTTCACGCCTTACTACCCCGGCATAGGCGTCGGTGCCGGTTTGGAGTGCGATGGCCACTGCCGCTGCGGTGGCTTCGCGCACGGCGCCATCGGATAGATCGCTCGAATAACTGCTGCCACTGCGCTCGCCGATATATACGGTGATGGCGATCTGTTTGTTACGCCGATGTTGGAAGCTGTCCAGATCACCGTTGCGTACATTCAATGAGAACGTCTCGGACTCCCCAAGCCTGACCGTCGCCTCGTCGGCCCCTGCATTGCGTGCGTGCTCGAGCGCGGCAGCCGCCAACACCTGCAACTGTTGCTGTTCGTATACAAATACATCGCCAACCATTATCGACTCCTCGAGTCGGGCAGATAAAGACCACTATCGACCCGTTTGAAATTCTGAATGTCATTGCCCACGACTCAACCCAACGAGGCGTGAACCCCAAGCCTTGCGCGGCAGTGGCTGAGTGCGCGCGATTGATGCTTCTCAACCTGACTCACGGAGATGCCCAGCCGCGTGGCGACTTCTTTGTGCGGCAGGCCGTCGATGCGCAATAACAGCAACACCTGACGCACGTTGTCCGGAAGTTCGCGAAGGGCACTGTCAACTTGCCGGATTTCGTCTTGCAATATGACCAACTGTTCAGTGGACGGCTCACAACGTTCTTCAAATGCATAGGAAGTGTTCAACAGTTCGGCCCGCCTTCCTTCTACCCGAATATGATCAATCGCCAGGTTGCCGGCGATCCGGTACAGGTAGGCCCTCGCCTTATGTTCATTGGGAATGCAGGCCCGAATCGACGGCAGCTTCTCGAAGATATCTTGGGTCAGGTCCGCGGCGAGGGCCGCGTTGCCGGTTCGACGGATCAAGAACCTGAGCAGGTCCTCGCGCATCGCGGTGAACACCATGCGCAAAGCTTCCAGGCTCAGCGCCTGCACGTCGATGTCAACGTCGTGAGCGACAGGGATCGCCAGCAATGCCAGCGCTACAGGTGGAGGCGTCGTGCTGATGCCTTGGGTGCAAAGGTCCATGATGGCTTAGAGTTCGACAATAAATCATGCACGCTCTTTTGGTTGAGTGGCGTACATGCACGCGATTTATAACTGCTCTCAGCAACGGTGGTTTGTCGAGCGTACTAGTTGATCGGCGGCATTTGTTCTGCCAGACCGTTAATTCAGGCTTGAGTCTCTGGTACTACTGGCTAGGCGGCGCTGCGTTTTGCAGTCAGCGACGGCTCAAGAAGAAGTTCACTGGTACCGTGACCGTATACGGATCGCTCTTTATCGTGTCGGGCAACGGCGGCAACGGCGATGCACGACGGACCATGACGTTTACGGCATTATCGAGCAGCGTGATGCCTCGACTGCGAACGATCTTGTAGTCGACGATCTCACCGTCGCGACGAATGCTCAGGCGCACGTAGATCACGTCCTCCTGGCCGCGGTTGATGGCAGCTGGCGGGTAACGTTTTTGCGCTTCGAGCTGGGCCAATGCCTGGCTTTCCCAGTTCTGCCAATCACTGCTGGCACCTTGGCTCACGGCATTGTTGACCGGCGCTGCGGCTTGTTCGCGCACCGCTGCTGGCTGGCTCGGCGGCTGCACGCGTGGCGCCGCTTCGCTGGGTTTGGGAGCCGGCTTGGCGGCCTCCACAGGCCTGGTACGGGACGCTGCTTGTAGCGGTTTTTCAGGCTTGGGTTGAGTCTGCTCGGCCTTTTTCAAGCCGTCAGGATCCACCGCGCTGGCCTTGACCGTGTGCGCTTTATCGAGCGTTTTCTGCTCTGCCGGCGCTTTCGTTTCAGGGGGCTTTTGCGCAGGCGGCGGCGTCACTGGGGCAACCGCAGCAGGCGGTGTGGGCGCACGCATGATGGCGACTTCCATGGTCCGTGCGCTGGCCTGACGCTGGGGCAAAGTGGGGGTTGGCTTGTACAGGTAAGCCATCAGCACGCACAGGTGCACACCGATGACGACGCCCCCTACTAGCAGCCAAAGCCGCCGGGGGGAACTCGGGATGACCGGCATCGCCTGCAGACTGCGCAACGTGTATGCGTCCAACCCGATCGCCCTGTGTCGATGGTTTGTGTCCCCCGCATGTTCGCGGGTAGCGCCAGGCAGCCTGAGCAACTCGGCATTGCTTGGCCGGGAGGTGGCTAAGATTGCCCTGTCCGGAGAAAAACCAAGCGTTTGACGAGCGGCTCGAAGGGGCATGGTAAAGGCTCATTTGAAATGGCGGTGTTGACTAAGTTAATTAACTGACTCGTCAGTTAGTTGATACTACATCACAACCCAACCGAACTGTAATCACGTTTCTTTATAGCGTTCAGCGATATACTTCTAAGTAGCTGAAACTTCCGCGCAGCCTCATTCCTCGCGGTTCAGCGCGTCTTCCAGACTCGCGCGTTCGGCCTATCCAGCGTTGCCTGAACCATTCAGTCCGTAGAATTCGAACTCGGCCAATTGCCGCGCCAGTACTTCGGTACTGACCGTCGGTTGGTGTTGTAGGTCGTAGTCATGGCCGAACAGCCACCACTCGATGCTGCCCTCCAGCAGACGGTGGACGAACGCTGCGCGCAGGTCCGTCGCCTGGGGTTGCAAGCGGCCCAAGTCCACAGCCCTGGCGATATTGCCGCGCAACACCTCGTACATGGCCGTACGGGTATCGGCGATGGCACGGTCGATCTGCGGATCTGCCCCGTAGCCGCGTGCCAGGAGGATGGCCATGTATTCCCGGTTGTCGTGACAGTAACGCAGCAGGTCGGTGAACCAGCGGCATGAGTTTTCGACCATATCGTCGACCGATTCGATGCGGTCCCGATAGCCGCGGCGCAGGGTATCAAGCAATGTCGCACGGCCGCTGGCCATGAGCTCGAGGACCAGTTCGAGCTTGCTCGGGAAATGCCAGTAGAATGCCGCCTGGGTGACGCCGCACCGCCGCACGATCTCCGAAACCTTGGTGGCGTGATAGCCTTGGCTGGCAATAAGTGCCAGCCCTGCGCGTATCAGGTTGTCCCGGGTCACTTGCGCATCACGTGGTTCTTTCACTGCTTTTCCTTGGAGAGACATACCATTATCCCGTGAGAGTGTACCGCGCCGTCGAGCAATCGGCGCGGCGGCCGGCTGAGCGCAGCGCAGTCAAGTTACCCCAGATGCTGGCCCTGGATCAGGTCCAGCAAGATTGCCTTGGCCCTGCTCTGCAAGGCCTCGCGCCCTTGGAAAATCCCTTCATGGCGATCACGCACGCGCTGCCCATGGGTATCGCCATAGGCGTTGTAGGCCGCCAGAAAACGCTGAACCCAAGCCTCCCCTTCTTCTGTGTTGTACCACCCTGGATCTTCACTGGGGGTCGGCCCGGCCTGCTCACGACCGTGTGTGATCGCCTGTTCATCCAGCCGTTGGGCCTCCTCATCGTCAGCCGCGCCCCAGCCTGAAGCCGCCTCCCAGCGGGCCTCGGCCAATGACGGCAGTAGCAGCGCGGCATCGGCGAATGCACCGTGGGTGGTCAGCGGGTCCCAAGCCGTTGCCACGACGATCGCCGCCACGGCCCCCGGCACACCCGCCTCGCTCCCGACAAACGCTGCCCTGGCCTTGCGCCAGACCGTTCGGTTCACCGCTACACCGGTCGCGGCGCTACGGTGCAGGTCGAGCACGTTGGCCACCGCCTCGCGTTCGCTGCGCGCCTCCAGTGCCTCACCGATCTCGTCCCACAGTGCAGCCAGCCATCGGCCAGGCAGGGCCGCCACTTCGGCGCCAGTCGGCAAGCCTTGGAGCGCCGCACGGAGGAACACCTTGTCGTTCCAGCCAAGCGCCTGCAACAAAGCGATGAAGGAGGGCGTCAAGCCGGTATCAGCGGCCATTGCCTGGACCCCGTCGCTGCCAGGGCCCTGCGGTGAAGTCAGCAGTGTCACTGTTTCCTGGTCAACCTGGGCAATCAGATGCAAACGTGCGCCCTGCTTTTCAAACGCGCCCATCAGACTTGCTCCAACGCAGCTTCAATGGACGCCGCCAGACGCGAACGGCTAGTACTGCCCAGCACTTGCTCCAACACCTGTTCACCCTTGAACAAGATGAACGTCGGCAGACCGCGAACGTTATAGCGCGCGGCCGTCTCCCGGTTGGCGTCAATGTCGAGGACTAAGATGTCGACCTCGCCGGTGTATTCCCGGGCCAGATCCTCCAAGGCCGGCACCATGCCTTTGCACGGCCCACACCAGGCGGCGTAAAAGTCCACCAGCACGGGACGGCCTGCTTGAAACACTTTTTCCTCGAACGTGGCATCGGTCACATTGTCTAGCGCAGCCATAGGTACTCCTGTCGTTGTGCGTTTATCCGCAGTGCCTTGAAGCAATGCGCACTTTGGGCCCGAATGAAATGGTCTAGTGGGTGGCTTGTTGCGCAAGCCGGCCACAGGCGCGTTTGCGACTGGATGGCTCGACCGACCAGCCCCCGCCTTCGGTAAGGGTCAATATGCAGTCGTGGTGCTGGAGGATATTCAGCCGGTGGCCGATGCTGATGTAGCTCGCACCGCACTGGGCCAGCAGGCCGTACAAGTGGTTTTCGGTGTCTTGGTCTACGGCGCTGGTGGCCTCGTCGAGATACACGAACGAAGGGCGCGAAACCAAGATTCGCGCGAAGGCGATACGCTGTTGCTCCCCCAGCGACAGCACCTTGCCCCAGTCGCGCACCGTGTCGAGGGTGCCGTACTTGCTCAGCAGCGTGCCCAGGCGGACTTTTTCCAGCACCGCCAGCAGGGTTTCATCCGGCACATCTTTGGCGTGCGGATAGAGCAGCTGGGTGCGCAGGTCGGCCAGGATCATGTAAGGCTGTTGCGGCAGGAACAGGTTCTCGTGGGCGGGAGGCATCTCCAAGGTACCGCTGCCGCGGGTCCACAGCCCGGCCATCGCGCGCAACAGAGAGCTCTTGCCGACCCCAGTCTGGCCAATGATCGCGAGGCTCTGGCCGCGTCCGATCTGCAGCGACAGGTTGCGCACCAAGGCCTGCTCACCGCCGGGCGTTTGTAGCGACACCTGGCTCAGACGCACACCTGCGGTACGGGTGCTCACCTTCACATGCTCGTCACCGCGCCGCGCACTGCCCGACTTGACCTGGTCGAGCCGCTCCTGGATATGCGCCAAGCGCACCGCTTGGGGCGCCGCAGCGCTGAGCATCGGCAGGAACGCGGCCAGTGCCGTTATCGCCTGCAGCAGCTGGGTCGCCACCTGGATGCCTTGGGTGATCGACCCAAAGGTCAGCTCACCGGAAAACACCCGCGGCGACAGCAACAGGTAGGGCAACAGCATCCAGATGATCGCCATGATGCCGTTCAGGCCCCAGATCACCCCATAGGTGTAGTACATCACCTTGCGCTGCCGGCGCATGCTGGTCGCCAGACGCGTGATGAGGTGACTGCGTTCCGCCGCCTCGCCCTGATAGAAGGCCACCGCCTCGGCGTTTTCACGCACGTGCAAGAGGCCATGGCGCAAGTCGGCCTCCGCCACTTGATACTCGAAATTTTGCTTGATGGTGGGCACATAGCTGAAGTACAGCACTAGCACCTGCACTACGCCGAACACCACCGCGGCATAGATCAGGCTGATATCGATGGTGCTGAGGATCGCCACGCCGGTAACCATGGTGGTGACCTGAGCCAGCACCATCCGCGGGAACGAGGCAATCATGTAGACGAACGGATTGACGTTCTCCTGGATGCGCTGGTCCGGGTTGTCCAGGTCGCCTGCCTGGGCAATGTCATAGTAAGTGCGATTGGACAGGTACTGATCGATCAGGCGGGTGGTCAGCCAGCGCCGCCAATCGAGGTTAAGCCAGCTGTCGAAAAGGCCCATGAACATCGGCGCCAACTGAGTGCCGGCAAAGGCCAGCAGGTAGATTAGCAACCAGGCGCCAAACTCGGCCTGGTCCTTGGCGATCAGCGCATCCGTGAGGTTTTTCATCGCTGTCGAGGTCTGTACGCTCAGGTACGACAGTGCCGTCACCGAGACCACCAGGATGGCCAGGACGATCCACGATCGCCAGGCATCCTTGCGCGCCCAGTAAGGCTTGATCAGCAGCCACATGCGACGGAAGAGGACCCGGCCGATCTTGTAGTCGGCGGGGTTGATTGCTGGAGGGGTCGACACGGTCTTGAGGACCTTCATCTGATGAACGTGTAGGCATAACGAGCCGCGGGAGGGTTTTCCGCACAGCGCGCCAAAGAATGTTTTCCCGAGCGCTCTGGCCAGCCGCCGCTGCTTGCCGTTTTCCGGTGTGCCGCGACCGCTGGCGGTGCACTCAGAACTGGGCGCGGACGCTGAACATCAGCTTGCGCGGCTCGCCGTAGAAGTTGCCGCTGCCCAACTGCCCGGCCGTGGCGTAGTAGCGACGGTCGAACAGGTTGGTGACGTTAGCGGCCAGGTCCCAGTGCTTGTTCAGCGTGTAACCCAGGCGCAGGTCGGTGACCGCATACAGCGGCTGGGTGTAGGCATAAGTCACGCCAGGGCTGACGCACTGGCCAGTCAGCGGATCGCTGTCGGCGCAGTCGGAACCTTCGGTACTGCGCTCGCTCTCCACACGCACACCGCCGCCGACGGTGAATCCTTCAAGGCCGCCTGACAACGCATAGGCGGTCCACAGCTTGAACTGATGACGCGGTGTCTGGCTTTGCGCGTATGGCGCCTGGATGCCGAAGAAAGACCGCTCCAGGGCCTGGTTGCGGCGCAAGTCTGTGTAAGTGTAGCCAGCGGTCACCTGCCAGCGCGGCGTCAGCGCACCGGACAGCTGGACATCGACGCCTTCACTTTCCACTTCGCCGTCCGGCAAGTAGCAGCAGGCCCTGAACTGCGCCGTGCCGGAGTAGACCGGTACGTCCGTCTTGTGGGTCTTGAAATAAGCCAGCGACAGGTTCAGTGCGTCTTCTGCGAAGGCGGCCTTGAGACCGATTTCGACGGTTTTGCCGCGTTCGGGGTCCAGTGGCGTACCGGTTGCCCCGACGAACAAGGTGTTGGCACTGATGATGTCGGAGTAGTTGATGTAGGTCGAATAAGTTTCGTTGATTTCGTACAGAAGGCCGACCGACTTCGTGTAGTTGTTGTCGGACTGCTGTTCAAAGTTGAAACCGCCCAGGTAAAGGCCATTGATCGAGAACCCTGCATCACTGCTGTTTCGCACCCTCGCCTCACGCACGCCGGCACTTAGATGTAGGCCCTCGAGCAGCTCCAGCGACAGGTTACCGTACAGGCCGACCTGCCGCGTAAGGGTACCTTGGGTCTGCGAGTAGTAAGGATCGCCGCCGGAGAATGGGCCAGTCGAGTCAGGGTCGTACGTGCTCGGATCGACTGCAATGGAATCGACGAAGTAGTTGTCCTCGACGTTGGTCGTGCGGTCTTTGGAGTAATCGGCACCGAGCACCAGTGAGTGCTCGCGGCCCCAGCCGTTGAATTTTCCGGTCAAGCTGGCACCAAGCGAATGCTGGCGCTGCTCGTAGAGTTGGCCGATGTCGTCCTGGCGGAAGTAGCCGCTGCGATCCGGGTTGATCAGGCCATAAAAGCTTGGATAGAGCGATGTCGAGCGGCTGTGAGTCGAGGAATAATCGAGCTTGGCCGTCCAGGTGTCCGACAGCCGGCTTTCGAGCTGGATGAATTTCTCTCTCTGGTTTTCGTCGGTGTAGGCCCATGGTGCACTGAAATTGGTTGAACGCGAGAGTTTCAGGTCATCGCCGTTGCCGTAACGCGGCACCCCGAGCACGTTGGGTGAGTCGTCCCGCACCCGCTGGTAGCGAACGCCGAACCGCAGCAGGGTATCGTCGCTGAGGTCGGCTTCGAGGATGCCGTACAGGCTGCCCTGCTCTCGGTTGGCTTCATCGTAGAACAGGTCATTGTTCTCCTGCGACACCACCATGCGCCCGCGCAGTCGGCCATCGAACGCCAGCGGCGAAGACGCATCGACCTGAAGCCGGCGGCTATCCCAACTGCCGGCGCTGCCGTCGATGATAACCTGCTGGCCGTCGACCGGCCGCTTGCGCTGCAGGTTCACCACCCCGCCCGGGTCGCCAACGCCGGCAAACAGGGCACTCGAGCCGCGCAGCACTTCGATGTGATCGTATGCGGATAGATCCGGTGTGCTCAGCAGTGCGAAGCTGGACGGGAAGCGCATAGGCGCACCACCATCGACCTGATAGCTGGAGATCTCGAAACCTCGTGACAGGAATGCCGGTCGGCCCTTGCTGGTCATGGCCAGGGTGACGCCTGGCGCCGCCGCCAAGGCATCGCTGACGTCAGCCATGTTCTGTTGCTTGAACTCCTCACTGGTGACCACTGATACCGTCTGAGGGGTGTTTTTCAGTGACGCACCTGTCTTACTGGCGATGCTCGCATTGTTGCTGGTCAGGCTGCCGCTACCTTCGGTTGCGGTAACATCGCTACTGCCGTTGACCCCTGCGCCTAAGCCAAAGCCATTGACATCGGCGAACGCCGAACCTGATGATTCAGCCCCTTCAACTCGAATTGCACTAAACGCCCTACCATCGGCCTCATCGAATTTGCTACCTCGGATTTCGATCAGTCCTGGGGCGACTTGCGCCCAGCTCAGGCCGCTTCCTTCGAGCATGTCACTCACCGCTTGATCGACGTTGCTCGCCCCGGTAACCCGGTGAGTGCGAACAGAGCCATCCACTGAGCGCTCCAGCACGATGCTGATGCCTGCCTGGCTGCCCAGGATACGGGCGGCATCCGTCAGCGGCAGTTCCTCGACCTGCAGAACCTGCTCCGCGCTGACGTTGGCAGTGCATGACAGAGAAACCGCCACAAGGCTCGCCAACCCCAATCTGATACCCATGGATAACATCCCCCCTACGTTGTGTGTGTTATCCAACGATCAGGGGACGGTAAAACCACATGCTTTATTCAGCGATTCAGCCACCGCTCGAACTCGTCGGAGCTATGGCGAATGCTTTGCAACAATTGACGCGGGAGTCCAGCGACAAGGGCTAACGTGAAATAAAGCAAACAAACTACATGATTTAATATCGCTAAAAGTAAACCCGATCACATCGTAATCTCGGTCGCGTCGTTCACCACGCTACCGGATAATCAGCTATGTCCTCACTCGGATTTCGCATCAAGCCCGCTGTGGCACCAGCCTCCCCTTCCCTTGTTCAAGCATTTCACTCGGTCGTGACGCCGCACATCAGCGATAACATGGGCCGTCACATCGGTGCTCGCGGGCTCAACCGCTACAACAGCACTGGAAAGCTGGTAGGTACTGCTCTCACCGTGAAGACCCGACCGGGCGATAACCTCTATATCTATAAAGCTATGACGCAGCTCAAACCCGGCCATGTTCTGGTGATTGATGCGCAAGGCGATCTCGGCAATGCCGTAATTGGCGAGCTGATAAAGCGCTTTGCAATGCTGCGCGGCTGCGTCGGCTTTGTTGTCGACGGTGCGATACGCGACGTCGCGGCCTTCGCCGACACTCCTTGTTACGCGCGCGGAATCACCCATAGAGGCCCCTACAAGGACGGCCCAGGAGAAGTCAACGTGCCTGTGGTGATCGGCGGGATGATCATCGAACCCGGCGACATCCTGGTCGGCGATGAAGACGGCTTGGTCGCATTTGCCCAGGCACACGCCGAAGACATCCTGCACAAGGCGCACCGCCATCAAGTATTCGAACAGAACATCATCGAGGAAATCGCCACGGGCGCCGAGCAGCAAAGCTGGCTACAGGGCCTGCTGGCATCCAAAGGCCTGGGAGACTGACCATGAAGCATCTATTGTCGGAGCGTTTGTCCAGCATCAAACCGTCGCCGAGTTCCAGCGCCAACGCCCGGGTCGGGCAACTGCGCGCCCAAGGCCATGACATTGTCAACCTGACCATCGGTGAGCCGGACTTCGACACGCCGGAGCATATCAAACAGGCCGCAGTGGCAGCGATGAACGCCGGCGATACACACTACACGCCGACCCCCGGTACCGTGCAACTACGTGAAGCGATCGTCGAAAAGCTTCAAAGGGACAACGGGCTGACGTATGGCGTGGACGAAATAGTCGTGGGCTGTGGCGGCAAACATGTCGTTTTCCATGCATTGGCGGCCACCCTCAATCCAGGTGACGAGGTCATCATCCCCGCTCCCTACTGGGTGTCCTATCCCGACCTGGTGGTCCTGCATGGGGCGCAGCCGGTCATCGTCACCGGCGAACCGCACAACGGCCTGAAAATATCCGCCGAACAGTTGGCGTCAAGCATCACCCCGCGGACCAAGTGGGTCATTCTCAACAGCCCCAACAACCCGACCGGCAGCGTCTACAGCGAAAGCGAGCTACTGGCCCTGGCACGGGTGCTCGAGGACTATCCGCAGGTGCTGGTGATGGCCGACGAAATCTACGAGCATTTCGTCTTCGGCGAGGCGCGGCACACCTCCATCGTCAAGGTTGCGCCTCAACTCAAAGCGCGCACCCTCATCGTCAACGGTGCCTCCAAAGGGTATGCGATGACAGGTTGGCGAATCGGTTTTGGCGCCGGACCGGCCGAGTTGATCCAGGCCATCGTCAAGCTGCTCACGCAGACCACCTCTTGCCCAAGCAGCGTCAGCCAAGCCGCCGCTGTAGCCGCGTTTACTGGTGACCAGGCTCCCGTGGCAGCCATGTCTGCTGCTTATGCTCAGCGCTGCAAGGTGATCGTCGAAGAACTGACGGACATACCCGGCCTAGGTTTTGATGTGCCACAGGGCGCCTTTTATGTGTATGCCGATGTCAGCGGCGCCATTGGCAAGATCACCCCTCAGGGGCAGCGCGTGGCGCGTGACTCTGACCTGGTCGAGCACCTTGCCGAAGTAGGCGGCGTGGCGACAGTCACAGGCGCTGCGTTCGGCCTGTCGCCCTACCTGCGAATCTCGTTCGCCGGCGATGAACAGTCGATTCGCGAAGGCTGCCGGCGCATCCGCCGTACGCTGAGCGCATTGCAAGAAAACGACGGCCAACAACTATAGCGACACTCCAATCGATTGGCACTGCCGACACTAATTACAAGACAGGTAGGCTTTATGAGCAAATGCGCAATTCCACTGGTATGGCAGATCATGCTCGGCTTGGTGCTCGGCGTAATTGTCGGGGCCATCCTCAATCACTTCCCTACGCAGCAGGTGTGGCTGGCGGGCAACGTGCTGCAACCGGCGGGTGATATCTTCATCAAGCTGATGCAGATGATCGTGGTGCCCCTGGTGTTTGCCTGCATGGTGGTGGGCATCGCTGGCCAAGGTAGTAATCAGTCCCTCGGGCGGGTAGGTGTGAAAGCCATGACCTATTTCATGGCGATCACCACGCTGGCGATCATCTGGGGATTGCTGGTCGGCAACCTGTTGCAACCAGGCCACGGAACCGACGTCGGCAAGCTTCAGGCAGCCGCGCTCAATCTGCCCGCCACGGCGAGCCAGCAGGGCTTGTCCGGCCTGCTGCTGAGCATCATTCCGGACAACATCGTCGGCGCAATGGCCCAGGGCAAAATGCTCCCGGTGCTGTTTTTCGCGATCGTCTTCGGCATTGCCCTCAACCAGGTCGAGGCGGCGTACAAAGACCCTGTGGTCGCGGTGCTCAGGGGCGTATCGCAGGTAATGTTCAGGATCACCGCGATGGTCATGGCGTATTCGCCGATCGGCATCTTCGGCATGATCTCAGTGGTGGTATCCACCTATGGATTCGCATCCTTGCTGCCCTTGGCCAAGCTGATTGGCGCGACCTATTTCGCCATTATTCTGTTCGGTGGCGTGGTATTGGCGTCGGTTGCGCGCTATGTCGGGGTCAACCTTCTCCACCTGGCGCGACACATCAAGGATGAGCTGATCCTGGCGTTTTCCAGCGCCTCGTCGCTGTCGGTCATGCCGCAACTGATCCAGAAGATGGAAAGCTATGGCGTCCCCCCTACTCTGGTGCGCTTCGTCGTGCCCCTGGGTTATTCCTTCAATCTTGACGGCGGTTCGATCTTCCTGGGCTTGGGTACGCTGTTCGTCGCCCAGTTGTACAACATCGACATTCCGCTCTCGCAACAGCTACTGCTGGTCGTGACCATGGTGCTGACCAGCAAAGGCGCTGCAGGTGTGCCGGGGCTTGTCTTCGTGGTCATGTCGGCCACCCTGACAACCGCCGGGCTGCCGCTGGAGGGCCTAGCCTTCTTTGCCGGTGTGTACCGGATCATGGACATGGCCACCACCACCCTCAATGTGCTGGGCAACGCGCTGGCGCCGCTGGTGATTGCGCGCTGGGAACTGGGCAAGGCACGGGGTGCACAAATGCCTGCGGCCAGCGGGGTCGCAACGACTCAGTAGGCACTCTGCGGTCGTCACTGAGACGGCTGGGTGCACGCGTGCGTGCGGCACCCAGCGATGTCTGCAACAGGCCGAACAAGTCGAACTTCCCGGGCGGCGATCTGCCCCGACATCCCCTATTGGAATGCAAAGCATGTACAACTCTGTACGTATGGCAACCGTGCTCGGTATCAGTGTGCTCATGTTGAATTCAAGCGCGGCCGTTGCGGATTTCATGAGCGACGGCAAGGCCAGCGTGAACCTGCGCAACTTCTATTACAACAATGACAACCGCAACCGTTCGGCCACCCTGTCGAAGACGGAGGAATGGGCCCAGGGTTTCGTCCTGGACTACAAGTCGGGTTACACCGACGGTACGCTTGAAGTAGGCGTCGACGTATTGGCGATGACGGCAGTGACCCTCGACTCTGGCAAAGGCCGTCATTTGAACAGCTCGATGATCCCCTCCGAACACGACGGTCGCGCCGTCGACCAGTGGGGCCGTCTCGGCGTCACGGCGAAGGCGCGGGTGTCGGCAACGGAGATCAGGAGCGGGACGCTGATACCCAAATTGCCGATCCTCAATGCCAACGATGGCCGCGTATTGCCGCAAACCTTCCAAGGGACCCAGATCACCAGTCGGGACCTGGAAAACGCCCTGCTGACAGTCGGACGCATCGAATCGACCACCGGCCGCGGGTCCACTGACCGCACAGGACTCTCAGTGTCAGGCGCGCCTCGGGAAAGTGACCACTTTGACTACGCCGGTATCGAATGGACCCTTAACAAGCAGTTGCTCGCGCAGTATTACGTGGGCTACCTGCAGGACTTCTACACGCAGCAGTTCGTGGGCATCGTCAACACCCATTCGTTCGCCAACGGCGCGTCGTTGAAAGCCGATCTGCGCTTTTTCGACACCAAGGCGTCGGGTGCCAACCGCAATCGGGTGGCGGGCTATCAAGCGAGCGGTTACAGCCGCCATGGCGATGGTGTGATCAACAACCAGACCTGGGCGGCGACGTTTTTCTACAACCTAGGGGCACATACCTTCACCCTGGGCTACCAATCGGTGTCCGATCAGGGCGGGTTCGTCCAACCCAACCAGAACAGCCTGCCGGACAAAGGCGCGGGTAGCCCGAGCTCCGGGACCTTCACCGATCGGCTGGTCTACGCGTTCTACCGTGCCGGTGAGCAGACCGTCTATGGTGGCTATGCGTATGACTTTACCGGCATGGGTGTGCCCGGTCTCAAGGTGTCCTACATCTACCTGCGGGGCGACAACATCAAGACTGCCGTAGGCCCCGACGCCAAGGAGTGGGAACAGAACCTGTACGTCGATTACGTGGTCCAGTCAGGCCCCTTGAGCGGGCTTGGCCTGCGCTGGCTGCAAGGGGCGGGACGCAGTGCGACCTTCGGTGATGTCGACCAGACCCGACTGGTTATGAGCTACAGCTGGGCGTTGTTCTAGCCGGAGGGGGGTGTTACACCACAAGCAGCCGGGTAAAGTTGCAGCAGTCTGCAGCGATGTTGCAGATATCCGAATGGACCGCATTGTCGCGATCGGCCCGGTAGAGCGCCGTGTAGTCGATATTCGGCAGCCGCGTCGTCGAGGGGATCACCTGCAGTTCCCCGCGCTTTACCACATGAGTCAGATTCTCGCTCGGCAAATAGGCTATACCAAGCCCGGACATGGCTAGGCTGACTTGCCCCAACAGATTGTTGGCACGCAATACCTGCTTGAAATGAATGCCTTGGCCACTCAACCAGCCTTCGAGGAAGGTACCGGCAGCCGAGGACGTGCTCTGCCCCAGCAAGGTGTGCTCGGTCAGGCTGGCCAAGTCGATGTTGTGGCGGTCGGCCAGCAGGTGCGGGGCACACATCCATTCATTGCGGATACTGGCCAGGCCGACCTGGCCAAACCGGTGAGTGCCGAATACATCCGGGACGATCGCTACATCCAGCTCCTCCTGCTCCAGCTTGTGGAACAGCGCCTGGCTGGTGTCGAGTGTCGGTTCGATTTTCAGCCGCGGATAAACCGCATGGATTTGACGAATCCAGCTGGGCAACCAGGTCATGCCGACCAGCTCGGTCACGCCCAAGCGGATGTGGGTGACCAACACCGACTTCGAGCTAACCTGGCTTATCAGGATGTCGCGTTGCTTGAGCACCAGGCTGGCGTGTTCAAACAGCTGCAAGCCTTTTGTGGTCAGGCGTGCATTGCGCTTGCTGCGGTCGAACACTTGGATATCGAACGTGCTTTCCAGCTCAGCGATGCGCTTGGAGATAGCCGATTGCGACATATTGAGCTTGGTCGCCGCCGGTTCGAAGCCCCCCAGCTCGACGATCCAGAACAACGCCTCAAGCTGTTTGAATGACACCATGTGGTTAGGCCTCGTGCCCCGGTAAGCCTCTGCAATCTGCAGAGAATCGAGAATTATACGGGTGCGGTTCGCCTTGCCCTAACCTGCCCATTGCTCCCACCTCCCCGCCCGCTGTCTAGGTCTGGCAGAAAATGCACCTTTTTCGCCTCTCTGACGCCGTTGCTTTATTGGCAATTGATTAAAAGGCGCCATCGCTTGGCGCCTACCCGCAGTGGTGAACTTGCGCGTTACTCTGGTGCCAGTGCGAGAAAGGTGCCCCCGCGAGCCCACTCGTGGGGGGGAATTTCCAGGAATAGGATGTCAACAGACTCCGGTTTGCATCCGAGGATCTGCGCCGTTACGCGCGTGACCTCTTCGACATAGCGGATCTTTTGTTCTCGGCTACGACCTGGGCTCAACTCAATTCGTACGGTCGGCATGATCAAGCCTCCTTCACATGCGAAGGGGTGTGCTGCTGAGCTGCGTCCTCACGGCATTGCTCGGCGCTAGGGTTCCACTGTACGCCAGATCGTGCCACTACCCCCGGTTTGAGGCGTTGGGTCTCGTCATAGTCCTGCCACGGGTGGAAGTACAGTGGTTCCAGGCTATCCAATTTGCCGAGGTGCTCGGCATAACCTTTCAGATAGGCCCCGCGTTGCGCTGCCGAAACGCGAGCCGGCATCCACGCAGCGAAGGGTGGCAATACTGTAAAGCCGGTATAGGCCAGGATTCCATTATGAATCGGCCAAAGAATGTGATGCAGATCGCCGTCAATGCCATTTGGCTCATACAGAGTGGACGCTGTGCCAGTCGTGAGGCACAGCATTGCCCGTTTGCCCTTGAAGTGGCCGCTTTCGTACTTTTTGCCCGTGGCGTAGGCAAAACCACGCGCGAACACGCGATCGACCCAGCCCTTGAGAATCGCAGGCATCGAGAACCACCATACGGGGAACTGGAACAGGATGAGATCGGCACGAGCGACCTTGTCCTGTTCTTGCAGCACAGCCTGGGCGTAGCTGCGGTGTGCAAAGGCGTACTCCTGCTCTACCGAAAGATCCAGGTAGTCGGGATCCGCCCGAGTTCCGGCGAAGTCATCAGGACCAAGCGCCGCTTGCCAATTCATAGCGTAGAGGTCGCTGACCTGCACATGATGGCCAGCAGCAGACAGGGTTTGAATCGCAGTGTTCTTCAGCGCGGAGCTGAACGACTGCGATTCTGGATGGGCAAAAACGATCAATACATTCATTCACATCTCTCCAGATGAGGATAAGCGCCGCATGGTGGTTGTGCAGAACACCGCAGAAATGGCACTGTTTGATACCAAGCTCGGCCTGCCTGCGCCTGCGAGAATGTCAGCGATGCTTCCCAAGTATCACGTCCCGAGAGCGGCGGACATGGATGACTGGCAAAATTAGGCGCTAGTATGGTTGGATGACCATTCGCTCCAAAGCCTCCCAATCCATTCTTGGTGGGACGCCGAGCAATGACAACCGATCGTTTCTCAGTTAATAAGATAGAGTTTCTGCGCCATGAGAACTGATCTACCGCTGAAGGCCGTAGCGTATTTTGACGCCGTAATGCGGTACGGCAGTTTGGTCACCGCTGCCCAGACACTGTGCGTAACGCCGGGTGCCGTTGGTCAGCAGATACGTCGACTTGAAGAATGGTTGGAAAGCCCCCTGTTCATCCGTTCGGTCAGACAATTGCGCCCCACCCGGGAGGCACATGCTCTCTGGAACAACGTCAGACCAGCGCTTGACCAGTTGAACGAATCCTGCGTGCAACTGCGTGATGGGATTGGACAGGAAGTACGCCTCAGTCTGCCGCCGGCACTTGCCAGTAAATGGTTTGCTCGACGAATGCCTGCCCTACTGAAGGCCTTACCTCAGGTGAGGCTGAATGTAGGAGCAACCGAGGGCCTGTTAAATTTCGATACCGATGAAGTAGACCTTGCGATCCGTCATTGCGACGGAAAAGTGCCAGGGTTGAACGCCCAGCTGCTGTTAGCCGATGATTTGCGAGTCTATTGCAGCCCACGGTATTGCGAACAGCTTCAGTTGGTGGCGATTCAGGATATAGGCCGGGCGAGGCTGTTGCACACGGCATCACACAATCACTGGTCACGTTGGCTTGGGGGTGCAGGTTATACGGGACCGGTACCACATTCGAGTATGCAGTTCGATCAGTCGCTGCTTTCCATTGATGCAGCCCGACGTGGCCAGGGGTTAGTGCTTACCAGCCCTTGGTTGGTGGAGGACGAGCTGGAGGCTGGGCTACTCGTGCAACTTTTCTCTCACACCCTGTCAGTGAATCGGGGTTTCTATCTCTTGCATCGCAACGATTCCATGCTGCCGCCTAGCACCGTCGCGGTACAGCGGTGGTTGCTCCAGGCAGCTGGCCTGCAACCAGCCTAGTGGTTTGGCTGAGCAACACCGTTCACCTCAAGGAGCGTAGTAGCCGTGGTAACCCCGAAAGAACTGTTGCATTGGCTTGATCATGATCTGACGTTGCTGGGTAGGCTGTTCGACCGGCTGCCTGATGTGATGTTCTTTTTGAAGGATGTCGATGGTCGCTACGTGGCGGTCAACGAAACGCTGGTGTACCACAGTGGCCTAAGGGGCAAGGACAAAATCATCGGTTTGACCGCCGATGAGGTGTTTCCGGTGAGCAACACCAGCATCGGCTCGCAGGATATGCAGGTCATTCATTCGCGTCGGGACATCATCGACGCCATGCGTTTATTCCGCTCTGCCGATGGCAGTAAACAATGGTGTCTGAGCTCCAAGTTTGGAATTTTCGATGAGCGCCGCAACCCGATAGGGCTGGTTGGCATATCACGCATCCTCGCGCGGCCAGACGAAAAACACTACGGCTACAAGCGGCTGCTGGAGTTCTCTCGCCAGATCCAGGAAAACCTCGGCCAACCTATCCTGATTAGCGATATCGCCCAGCAGGTCAATCTGTCCATGGACACCCTGCAGCGTTTGACCCGCGAGGTCTTCCAGCTCACGCCAAAGCAGATGCTGATGAAAGCCAGGATAGATCGAGCGTGTGAGCTCCTTGAAAACTCAATGACAAACATCACCGATATCGCTAGCGAATGTGGTTACTCCGATCACAGTGCATTCAGTAGGCAATTTCGTGCCGCGTTGCATTGCACGCCACAAGAATACCGGGCCAGCGTGCGGCGCGCGTAGCGCGCCGCGTCATGCGCCAGCGCTTAGTGCCCGCCCAGGTAGGCTTCACGAACTTGCTGGTTGCCCAACAACTCTTCGCCAGTACCGCTGAGGCGAATTTCACCATTAACCATGACGTAACCACGGTCTGACAGCCGTAAGGCATGGTTGGCATTCTGCTCCACCAGAAACAGCGTCATGCCGTTTCGCGCTAATTCACGGAGTATCTGGAAGATTTGCTTCACCACTATCGGTGCAAGCCCCAGTGACGGTTCGTCAAGCAACAACAGGGTTGGGCGGCTCATCAGCGCACGCGCAATGGCCAACATTTGCTGTTCTCCACCGGACATGGTCATTGCACGCTGATTGCGTCGGTCCTTCAGCCGAGGAAACAGGTCGAACATCCGCTGCAGGTCTTCCTGTGCATGCGCGGTACCGATAGGAATCGTCCCCATCAAAAGGTTTTCCTCCACCGTCATATCAGGAAAAACTCGACGCCCCTCTGGGGACTGAGCGATACCATTGGAGGCCACATAGTGCGCACTGCTCTGGCTTATCTCGCGCCCTTGGTAGACGATTGACCCACCACGCGCCCGTGGCTGACCAAAGATCGACATCAGCAAGGTAGATTTGCCGGCACCATTGGCACCAATCAGGCTGACGGTCTCCCCTGCATGGATTTGCAGGCTGACTTTACGCAGTGCCTGGATTGGCCCGTAGAAAACATCGACGTCCTTGAACGCCAGCAACGGTGTGCTCATGCCAGCGCCTCCTCTTCGGCGCCCAAATACGCCGCTATCACCACTGGGTTGTCACGTATTGCTTGTGGAGGACCTGCCGCAATCACTTCGCCATGATCCAGCACTACGATATGGTCGGAAATATCCATCACCATGCCCATGTCATGTTCGATCAAAAGGATGGTCATATCATGCGCTTCTCGTAGGCGACGGATCATCTGTGTCAAGGCTTCGGTCTCCGCCGGGTTCAACCCTGCGGCCGGTTCATCCAGGCAAATCAACTTCGGTTGGGTGCACATGGCGCGGGCGATTTCCAAGCGACGCTGCTGCCCATAAGACAGCTCGCCGGCCAGCCGATTTGCACAGTCCACAAGGTCGACCACGTCCAGCCAGTAGAACACCCGATCCAGGGCATCGCTTTCTGCTCTGCGGTACGCAGCGGTATTCAGCACTCCCGCCAATAAACTGCGATTGATGCCCATGTGTTGCGCAACCAACAAGTTTTCTACAACAGACATCTCTTTGAACAGCCGGATATTCTGGAATGTCCTGGCTAGCCCGGCCCGGTTCACCAGGTGCGTGCCGCCAAACATCTTGTAGTGCAACCGGTTGATGAATCGCAGCGGATGGATGAAGTCTGATGCCTTGAACGGTTCTCCCAACACACCGATTACGTTCGTGCATCGACCATGTGCAAAGAGCTGAATAGCCCCGCCTGTCGCTTGGTAGAAGCCGGTTATGCAGTTGAAGACCGTTGTCTTGCCGGCGCCGTTGGGGCCGATCAGCGAAGTGATGCTGCCACGTCTGACATTGAGGTTTACGTCCGTCAACGCTTTGATGCCACCAAACTGCATGATCAGGTGTTCGACGCGCAGGATGATTTCCGAATTCATGCGACTTTCCCCTTGCGTGCCTGGTAACCAATGCGACTGATACGGACAAGGCCACGCGGCCGCCAGATCATCATCAACACCATCAGCACGCCAAACAGCAACACGCGGTACTCAGCGAAACTGCGCAGCAGCTCCGGTGCGACGGTCAGCACAAACGCCGCTATAACCACGCCTAGCGTTGAACCCATTCCTCCCAGGACGACGATTGCCAGAATAAGTGCCGATTCGAAGAAAGTGAACGACGCTGGATTGACGAAGCCTTGGTACGTTGCAAAAAACACCCCGGCAATCCCGGCGGTGCTCGCGCCAATCGCGAATGCAGAAAGCTTCACCAGGACGTGATTAAGGCCCATTGCTCGGCAGGCGATCTCATCTTCGCGCAATGCCTCCCAAGCTCGGCCGATCGGCATACGTGTCAACCGGTGTTTCAAGTGCAGTACCAGCAACACGGTAAGCAGCAAGGCGCCGTAGATGACAATGAATTTGAGATTGGGTGAATACGCAATCCCCAATGCCTCATGGATCGGGGTACCACCCTCCTTCGCGATACGACCGAACTCATAGCCAAACACGGTCGGCGCGGGCACGGGCATACCGTTCGGGCCGCCTGTCACGGGTAGCCAGTTGTTGAGTATCAGGCGAATGATTTCTCCAAAACCCAGAGTGACGATGGCTAAGTAGTCACCATGCATGCGAAGCACCGGAAACCCTAGAACAGCCCCCGCAGCAGCGGCCAGAATTGCCGATAACGGCAGCACGCTCCAGAAACCAAGCCCTAGGTACTGGTATCCGAGAGCCAAGCCGTATGCGCCAATGGCATAAAACCCGACGTACCCTAGGTCAAGGAGCCCAGCCAGGCCGACAACGATATTCAGTCCCAAACCAAGCAATACGTAGATCAGCCCCAGGATCACCACAGTGAGTACGTACTTATCTGCTACGAATGGCAGTGCCAGCGCGCACATCAAAACCATCGGCAATAGCCAGCGAACGCTTGATTTGGCGCCCGGCGCCGCCACCTGCACGGCCTGATTGTTGCTGCCGAATCGCGCTGCAAGCGGCTGTAGAACACCCGCCTGATCCAGCAAACTGAAAGTCAGCCTGCCCAACATCACAATGATGGTGAGGATTGCGACGCGACCTGGCTCCAGATTGAAGCTGTAGCCGTCCAGCACCACGCCCACGATAGGGCCGAACACCACAAGGGCAAGCAACCCAGCCACGATGGCATCCAGAAGTGCACGAGCAGGTTGCAGTTTTGGCCGCGGCTGACCTTTCACCGCCAGGTCATTCAATATCAGCGTTTTCATAGTCACACCTTCACTACGATGGGGCGGCCAAGGAAGCCCTGGGGGCGGAAGATCAAGATCAGAACAAGGAGACCAAAACTGAAAGCATCCTTGTAATCACTGTTGATCAACCCGGCGAATTGCGTCTCGGCGAGGCCCAGTACTAAGCCGCCCAACATGGCACCTGGCAATGAGCCAATGCCGCCTAGAACTGCAGCGGTGAAGGCTTTGATGCCGATGATGAAGCCCGCATAGAAGTCGAACGACCCGTAGTTCAAGGTAATCAGAACGCCGGCAAGTGCCGCCATGGCGGCACCGATCATGAACACGTAGCTGATGATCCGATCATTATTGATACCGAGGATCGAAGCCATCTTGGCATCCTGCTGCACGGCACGGCACATGCGACCCAGTTTGGTGTTGCCGATGATGTAGGCCAACAGCGACATGCCCGCGAGCGCCGCGAACAAGATGAACAACTTGATATGAGTGACCTGGATGAACCCGCTGCCCAGTTCTATTCGCAGGGTGCCTTCCAACAATGTGGGTATACCCTGCTGGCGACTGCCTTGGGAGACCTGCACGTAATTTTGCAGAATGAGCGACATACCGATCGCGCTGATGAGGGGCGCCAGGCGCGTTGATTTTCGCAGAGGTCTGTAAGCGATCCGCTCTATGACCAACCCATACACACAAGTCACGACCACGGCAAAGATCAAGGTGCCGAAGACCAGAAATGGAAATGACTGGATTCCAAAAAAGCTCAGAACAGCGAGACCGATCGCCGCTAGATAGGCAGAGATCATGTAGACCTCGCCGTGGGCGAAATTGATCATGCCGATCACACCGTAGACCATCGAATAACCCACGGCGATCAAACCGTACACTGCACCTAGGGTCAGGCCATTGATAAGTTGTTGCACGAATAAGGGATCCACGATTACTTGTCCTCACCAGATTCCGGCGGGCGTAGCTACCCCTGACGCAGAGCGCGAAGGGCATGCTGCGCAAGGATTAGAGTTGTTTGTACGTGCCGTCTGCGGACCACTGATACATCACGTAATCCGAGTGAGTGAGGTCACCCTTAGCGTCCCACGAGCGAGCGCCGAGCGAGGTAGGAACAGGATTGCTCTTCAACCATTTCGCAGCCTGGGCAACATCGAGATTGCCATTGGCTTGGTAGGCGGCGGCAATGGCCTGAAGCGCGGTGTAGGCGTATAGCGTAAAACCTTCCGGCTCGTAACCCCGGGCCCGGAAACTATCTACCACTGCCTTACCGGCCGGGTTTAGCCTGGGGTCTGCGCCAAAGGTAAACAGGACACCCTCCACGAACTGTTTACCACCCGCAGCGGTCACCATGTCGTCAGTCATGATGCCATCGTCCGAGATGAATGCGGCATTGAGCCCCTGCTCCCGCATTTGACGCACCAACGGACCCGCCTCTGGATGCAGGCCGCCAAAGTACACCGCGTCGGCCTCCAGCGCGCGCATCTTGGTAACCACCGAACTGAAATCTTTCTCGCCGCGGGTCAACCCTTCGTATAGCACCGCCTCAATACCTTTTTTGCGCAGCTGAAGACGAGTTGCGTCAGCGATACCCTGTCCGTAAGTGTCTTTGTCATGCAGGATGACGATACGCCTGGCCTTGAGAACGTCGGCGATGTAATTGGCAGCCACAGCCCCTTGTTGGTCATCTCGTCCGCAGTTGCGGAACACGGTATCCAGCCCTCGCTCCGTCAATTGTGGACTTGTCGATCCAGGGCTCATCGCAAGCACACCGGCATCGGCGTAGATGTCGGAAGCAGGAATGGAAGAGGAAGAGCAAAAGTGCCCTACGACTGCTGTCACCTTGTCCGCATCCACCAGTTTGTTTGCTACTGATACCGCCTGTTTGGGTTCGCAGGCATCATCGCCTTTGACCAGGCGAATTTTTTCACCGTTAACGCCACCTGCAGCGTTAATCTGTTCTGCAGCTGCGGTTGCGCCTCGCCAGAGTTGCTCGCCGTAATTCGCATAGGGTCCGCTCATGGGGCCGGCGACGCCGATGACCAGGTCGGCATGGGCAACGTTGCCAAGTGCCAGTGTGGAAAAAGAGAAAGCGCACAGCAAAGAAGGTTTAAACACGTGCATTTCGTTCGCTCCAGTGCAAGGAACCGATCAAGACGTGCCGTTACAACCACGGTGGCTGAAGGCCCGGCATGCTATCGAAACAGCAGTGAATGCAGGGCCTGGGATGGCCATGCAGCTTGAGCCATTATTTGTTTGGTAAACGACGGCAGGCTCTCGCGTCGTAAGTTATTTTGCGACTCCGCCGGTGCAATAGCTTGTACGCAGCCGGCACCGTGTTTGCGGTTTTTTGCATAGCCGCCGCAGCCGGAGTGCTTAGTAGACCACGCCTTCTCGAATCGGTTGGTTGCGCACGACTCGGTCAAACGACAGCTCACTCACGTCGATGCTGCGGTATTCGCCGTGGACAATGTGCTCCGCAACCGCACGCCCGGTTGCAGGTGAGTGCATGACGCCATGGCCAGAAAATCCAGTCGCCAACACGAAATTGCTGATCTCGGGATGAGCGCCAATGAATGCGTTGTGGTCGAAGAGATTCATCTCGTAGTAACCGGCCCATGCCCGTTTTACCCGCAACTGCTCGAGGGCGGGAATGCGATGAGCCAGCAGTGGCCAGACCCTGTCTTCCAACAGGTAGTGATCCGGCTCGAAATCTCCGTCTTCGCACTGGTCCAGATGCTCCTCGGGAGCAATGCCGCAGATAAAGCCCTCGCCTTCAGGCCTGATCCACGCACCCGTTGAATCGAAGAGCATGGGAAAGCCGGCCTTTTCAAGAGGAGCCTTGATGTGAAATGCGGTCCGCTTTCGTGGCTCCACCGGCAATTGCAGCCCCGCCATTCGCGCAAGCATCCCACCCCAGGCGCCAGCGGCGTTAACGCACCAGTCACAACTCAATCGCTCGCCGCTATTGGCTAGACGCAGACCCGTTATACGCCCCCCCAGAACGTCCAGGCCCACCACTTCGTCATGGATGTATTCAACGCCCCTTTGACGAGCAGCACGCCTGACCAGTTGCATCAAAGCCCAAGCATCGAACCAGCCTTCGTTGCGGGTGCCGTATGTTCCAATGCCGATATCCTCTACATTCATCCATGGGAATCGCCGGTTCACTTGCTCCGGGTCGAGAATATCGATCTCGGCGCCCAACTCGATTTGCACCCGCGCGGCATTGCGATGACGTTGCTCATGGCCTTTGTCACCCAAGATCAGATAACCCTGCTCCACAAAGCCTATGTCAGCATCCTGTCCGAACCACTGCTTGATGTTGCGGAACAGGTTCGCGCCGAACAGGCTCATGGCGATGTTATAAGGCTGATGAAATTGACTTCGAATAGATGCGGCGGATAATGCCGTTGAGCAAAACTGATACGTACTATCACGTTCGACTACCTTGATCTGGCCTGTGAATCCCTGTTCCCGCAGGAAGAATGCGGCAAAGCTGCCAATCACTGCGCCGCCGACGATCACTACGGTTTCTGAAGTTTCGGGCATTCCGCCCTCCTTGCGCCTTTATGGTTTCAATGAATGACTCACTGTTTTCGCAGTGAACGCTCCCTCATTGTGCGGCGTCCTCTACCCGCTGACTTGTATTCACGGCTTGGCAGGCTGGCGGTATTTAGCACAACGAGGGCGATGCACTCTCTATCGCGCGTCATCGCACAGCCAACCTGGCTTGTGCAGAAAGCCGCAGAAGAGGTGGTGCGTTCATACAAGTCAGATTCCTTCTCCAGCGGCACCATATGGCTACCGCACAGTCGTGCTCCTCGTTCGAGTGCAGGGGGGCTGTGCCAAGTAGTCCTATAGGAGTAAACAGATGAAGCATGCAGGCAAAGTGGTCATCGTCACCGGTGCAGCTCAAGGGTTGGGGCTGGCGTGCGCACAACGCTTTATTGCAGAGGGCGCGAAGGTGCTACTGGTGGATGTGCAAGAGGGCAAACTGCACGAGCAAGTAGAGCGGCTGGGCGAAAATGCCGCTGCGTTCACTGCCGACCTCGATGATCTGAACGCAGGCAAAGCCAAGCAACTGGTCGAGCATGCACTGCAGCACTTCGGCTCGCTGGATATTTTGGTGAACAATGCCGGTGTCATCCACACCGCAGAGTTCGTCGATTTTCCGGAGGACCAGTTCGACCGAACACTGCGGGTCAACCTCAAGGCACAATTCCTTATCGGTCAAGCCGCTGCCCGTGTGATGATCGAGCGCGGCATCAAAGGCGCCATTGTCAACATGTCGTCTATCAATGCCGAGTTGGCCAACCCTACCGCCGTGGCGTATGCCGTCTCCAAAGGCGGAATCAAGCAGCTGACTGCAGTCATGGCTGTGGGCCTTATCAGCCACGGTATTCGAGTCAACGCGGTAGGGCCAGGAACCATCAGCACGGACATGGTTCGCAACGCGATCATGTCGAACCCTACCCAGCGTCACGCCGTTCTCTCCCGCACGCCAATCGGTCGTCTTGGCGAAGCCTGTGAAGTCGCCAGCGTCGTGTCATTCCTGGCCAGTGACGACGCATCGTACATGGTAGGCCAGACTGTTTACCCTGACGGTGGCCGCCTTATCCTCAACTACACCGTGCCAGTCAACGAGTGACACGCCAGACAGCGCTGATGTAGGCAACGTCTCTGCCGGGTGTCGTGATACTTTCTCTCATGCTGAAAGCCCCCGGCTGCTGCGCAGCCGGTACCGGGGCAAACGCTCGTTGGTTCTGGATGTCGAGTGTGTCGACATCTGCGCAATGGAAGCTGTGTGCGAGGCATGGGGCGAGTATGAGGCCGGCACCTTGTCAGTACGCGTTATCGATGTTTCCGTCATCTACGATCGGGAACAAGCGGAGGACCAGCCGCAACCCGCAGCAATCGAACTCGCCTTGGCCGTCCGCTCTGCCATGGAGGAGCACGGTGTTCGCGTTACCAGTCCCACGCGCGCCGGGGTTATGACGATTCACTTCATCGTCGACAATCCTGGTGCTGCTGCCCCCCATTCGTATCCCATGCGTTCGCCAGTGCTTTACGATTGACGCCCTCCGCGTCCAATGCTAGCGTGCGATTTATAGAATCGTCGTTCTAGTTAATTACCATGCTCATCGAATTAACCTTCTGCAAAGGGTTTATTACGCGAACAATAGTTCTATTAGCACGGGCGCGCTGGATAGCAACGCGCTGCACCTAACAAAAATAATGAGGACGTTTTGATGTACAAAGGCACGAGATTTCCGCTTTGGCAGGGCATGAGTTGGCTGATACTGGCCGCCATAATGAGCTTGGGAAGCGCCTATGCGAAAGACTCGCCGATCCCTGAAGTACGTCGTAACAATGGACTATTTCAGCTCATGGTCGATGATCGCCCCTACATCGCACTTGCCGGTGAGGTGCATAACTCCTCGGCTTCAAACACTCAGTATATGAAAGCCACCTGGGACAAAATGGAGGCCCTCAACGTCAACACTGCAATCATCCCCATCTACTGGGAGTTGACTGAGCCTGAGGAGGGGCGTTTTGACTTCGCTTTAATCAAGGATCACTTAGCTCAGGCTCAGGCCAGAGGCATGCGGATAGTACTATTGTGGTTCGGTAGCAAGAAAAATGCGCGCTCGACCTATGCCCCTGACTGGGTGCGGGCTGATCCCAAGAGGTTCCCTCGCACCGGTATCGGCTCGCCCGGCCTGCAGCAAAAACAAGGTGAATTGCCGGTACTCAGCATTTTCAGCCAATCGACGCTCGACGCCGACGCCAACGCGTTCGCTCAAGTGCTGAAGTTTCTTGCGACACATGACAAACAACACACAGTCATCGCCGTTCAGGTGCAAAACGAAACGGGGCTGCTCGGCGATAGCCGTGAGCGTTCACCGGAAGCTGAAGAGGCCTGGAAGCGTGAGGTGCCAAGCGAATTGATGGCTCACCTTGAACACAACAAGCAAGCCCTATCGCCGTTTATCAAGGAGGCATGGGCCAAGCAGGGTTACCGGACTACCGGCACGTGGCCTGAAGTATTTGGTGACGACATGAGGGGAGATGAAATTTTCATGGCGTGGCACCAGGCTCGGTCTGTCGATACAGTCGCCGCTGCGGGCAAGAAACAACTTCCACTGCCGATGTATGCCAACGCCTGGCTGGGCCCACAAGCTCCACAGGACAGCGCAGGCACGTACCCTTCCGGGGGGCCGGTGCCGCAGGTAATGAATATTTGGACCGCTGCGACACCCCAGCTTGACTGGCTGTCACCCGACATCTACGTAGATGACTTCGATGCATGGGCCAGCCAATACACAACTTCCGACAATATGCTGTTCGTCCCCGAGGCACGATTTATCGTGGGCAATTTATTCAAAACGATCGGCCTCTATCGGGGCGTCGGTTTTTCACCTTTCGGCATTGAGGACGGGTTTCTCGGCAACGAAATCGCAGAGGTTTACGGACTGTTAGGCCCAATGACAGAAGTGATTGCGCGTGCACAGGCGGACAATAAAATTCGCGGTTTCGCGCTCGAACCCACCAGCCAGGAACAATTCACGTTCGATAATTACACCATTACGGTTAAAGGCCAACATGAAAGCCTATTGACTAAATTGCGTGACATGGGGGTCCCTCCGCCAGTGGATCGCAGAGCCAAGAAACAGCAAGCTGACTCGAGCGTTGCTCCCGACAGTAGCGACCTGCGTCCCAGCGGCTTGATCATTGAAACAGGTAGCGACGAATTTCTGATCGTGGGCCGTGATCTTTATTTGGAGTTCAAACCCAAGCAAGGCAGTCAGGAGTCTGTAGAGATTTCTCGCGTCGAGGAAGGTAGCTTCCAAGCGGGCAAGTGGGTCGCAGGCCGCGTATTGAACGGTGATCAACGCTTGCGACTGGTCCCTCCGGATCGCTTCGGTATCGCTAAGATCAAGCTGATACGTTACTAAGCCTTGGTGTGCTAGGGCTTTGGGCGGCCCTAGCATCGAACCTCACAGCTGCCCTATTCACGGTTGGCAGCGTCGAAGAACAGGTCAGCACTCCCTTGCGGTACCACCATGCGACCACACACGCGGCTAACAAATGCCTGCGGCGCTGGCGTCAACGATCACCTGTTGTCGATCTACCTCCTGCTTGCGCTGCAGGTTGCCCCCCCTCCGCACCTCGATGTGATCTTACACAGCCAGGCATGGGACGTTTAGCAAGCCCAAATTGGAAGCAGAGCGCATCGGCAGCTGCCCTCGGTACGGTTGCCCGCTGTCCAGCAAAGCACGGTGTAAACAGCGATTAAAACCTAAAAAGCTGGCTAAATCAGAATTGTGATTCTAGTATTGGCATTCCAGGATTAGCTCAGTGGCAGCGCATCACTCAAACCTGCACCTTGGGGGTGAGCGTGGGAAGCCCGCGCTTCCTGGGCATCAGCTACCAGCACCTGTTGAACGCGCGTTGTTAGTCGTTTAGCTCCGAGAGGAAAACAATAATCATGTTCCGATACTTCCCCACGAACTACGCGTGGAACTTGTCAGTGGATCTTGCCTTGGAAATGGGTGCCCGTATCGGCGAAATCGTCGAAATGTGCGAACCCCTGCAGGACGCCGCGAAGCAGCCGGACGCAGCAGGTACCCAGGCGTTTCGCGAAACGTGGTCGAAAATGGCAGACAAGCTGTGCGACCTCGCAAGCGAGGACCTTGCCTTGGGCCGAAGGTTGTCTGCCGGTGAAAAGTACAATAGAGCGGCCATCTATTACCTGACATGCGAGCGCCTGCAAGCGCACAACACCCCCGGTAGGCTTGCCCTCTACCAACGGTTTCTGGACACCTTCGCCCGCGGCGTCGATCTGTCGAGAGAGAACTGCGAACGTGTCGAGATTCCTTATGCAGATGGGGTGCTATCTGGGTTACTTGTACGCGCCGAAGGTGTAACCGGGCGTGCCCCCTTGCTGGTACAGCTCAATGGCCTGGACTCCGTAAAAGAGATGAAATATCGAGTTGGGCTACCAGCCTGGCTGGCCAAGCGTGGTGTGGCCTCGCTCATACTCGACCAACCCGGGACCGGCGAGGCGCTCCGTTTGCATGGCCTCAAAGCGCGCTACGACGCTGAACATTGGGGCAGCCGCGTGTTCGACTGGCTCGAGACGCGTGACGATGTAGATACCCAGCGCATTGGCTGCGAAGGCGTTTCTCTAGGCGGTTACTACTGCCCGAGGATCGTCGCCTTCGAGCCCCGTTTTGCCTGCGGCGTGGTCTGGGGCGCCAACCACGATTGGCGAGACGTGCAGCAGCGTCGCCTGGAGCGAGAAGGCGACTTCCCCGTGCCACATTACTGGGATCACGTGCGCTGGGTCTGGGGCGGTAAAGACATCGATGAATTCATGAGCATCGCTGAAAACGTTCATCTCGACGGTGTAGTCGAGCGGATCAAGGTGCCGTTTTTGGTGACCCATGGCGAGCAGGACTCGCAGATCCCAGTCAAGTGGGCGTACCGCACCTTCGAGCAGTTGGTGAACAGCCCCAAGCGCGAGTTGAAGATTTTCACCGCGCGCGAAGGCGGCGTACAGCATTCGAGCTTCGACAACTCCATAAACGCGGGACACTTCATTGCTGACTGGGTTGCCCAGACCCTTGGCGGCCGCACGGCCTGACAGAAGAGAGACAATCATGAACATCATTGGACCCGATTACCTGGTGTTTGGCGTGGACGACGTCCAGCAGTGTGTCAAGTACCTGACCGACTACGGCCTCAAGCCCGTCGATGTAGATCAGCATGGTGGTTACCTGGAGGCGCTGGACGGCACCGGTGTGCTTGTCCGTCACCGCAGTGACGGGCGTCTGCCAGCGCCCATGGAAACCTCCACTATGCTTCGCGAAACCGTCTATGGGGTCGCCGACGAACAAGCCTTGCAAGCCATCGAAGCCGAGTTGAGCAAGGACCGTGTCGTTGTCCGCGGTGAAGATGGGGTACTGCGAGCCGTGGACGACATGGGCTTTGCGCTGGGCTTTCAGATCACTCGTCGTCAAGCACTGCAGCTCCCCGGCGAGATCAGTAATGCGCCGGGGGCGCAGAGTGGCCGTCCAGTCAACGACCTGGGAGCCACCGACGCGATCGAAGCTCTCCCGCGAAGCCTGTCGCATGTCGTGTACTTCGTGCCCGACTACGCCAAGGCGGAGGCGTTCTATGCTCGACTCGGTTTCGTCTGCACTGACCGATTCACAGGGGTGGGGCCGTTCCTACGGCCTGCTGGCACACTCGATCACCACACCTTGTTCCTGATCCAGACCCCACCCTTCCTGAAGGGTATCGAACATTTCACCTTCCACTTGGGCGGCCCGACTGAAGTGCTACTAGCCGGTAGCCGTTTCGTCAAGAAAGGCTATGAGTCGTTCTGGGGCCCGGGACGTCATCAGTTGGGGTCGAACTGGTTCTGGTATTTCAATAGCCCCCTGGGCTGCCACGTAGAGTACGACGCGGATATGGACCTGCATGATGACGACTGGGCTGCGCGCGAGGCGCTGCCGGGTGCCGACAACTCGCAGTACTTCCTGTTCAGTCACCAGGAAAAATGGGCGCCAGGGGGGCCGCCACCCAAGCATTGATCGCACATAACGACAAAGGGCTAAGTCTGTATCCCAGACTTAGCCCTTTTTTATGTCCCAGAATCAAAGCTGGCGCCCTTTTGCAGGGCCCGCTCATCACTGTTCGAAAATCGCTACCGCCCTTACGAAACCTGCCGAAGCATGCTTGATCTTGTAGGGAAAGCACGAAACGAGAAAGCCTTTGGCTGGCAACGCCGCAAGATTTGCAAGTTTTTCCATCTGGCCGTAACCGATATCCCGACCTACCTTGTGCCCTTCCCAGATCAACGAGGCGTCACCGCTTTCAGCGAACCGTTCACGGGTGTATTTGAACGGCGCGTCCCAGCTCCAGGCGTCGGTGCCCACCACCTTGACGCCTCGATCGAGCAGATAGAGCGTGGCCTCACGCCCCATACCGACCCCGGCGTCCAGATAACCGGGTTGTCCAAACAATTCACCTGCGCGGGTGTTGACCAACACGATGTCCAACGGCTGCAAGTCATGCTCGATACGCAGCAGCTCTGCCTCAACTTGCGCTGCAGTTACCACATGCCCATCCGGCAAGTGACGAAAGTCCAGTTTCACGCCAGCTTGCAAGCACCAGTCCAAGGGCAGTTCATCGATACCGAAAGCTGGCTTGCCGCCGTCGGTGGTCGACGCATAATGCCATGGCGCATCCATGTGAGTGCCGCTGTGCGTGGTAAGGGTCAGCCGCTCTGCCGCCCAGGACTCATTGCCGGGCAACTGCTCCAGGGTTAGGCCGGGGAACATCGCCGCCATTTCCGGCCATCCCTGCTGATGGTCCATATAGTCGATGTGCGGTAGTAACGGCGGCGGGTCGGTGTACGGGTTGTTATCCAACGTCACGGAGAGGTCGACGAGGCGTCGTTTGCCTGGAAGCGTCATGCGCTGAGTCCTTGAAAAATGAGTTGAGGGTTGGCAGTGCTCAGTCAAATACCGGCGCGCACCACACGCTGATCAATCGCGCCAAACAAGGCCTGCCCTTGCAGGTCTCTTGCCTCCATGCGCACCCGGTCGCCGAAGCGCATGAACGGCGTCCGTGCCGCACCCTGCTCCAGCATCTCCATGGCGCGGCGCTCGGCAATACATGCCGAGCCGACATTGCGATCGGCATTGGATACCGTACCGGAGCCGAGCACAGTGCCTGCGCTCAAGCGCCGAGTCAGCGCAGCATGAGCGATCAGTTCATGAAAGCCGAAATTCATAGCGCCACCGTGGGGGTGGCCGAACCATTCGCCGTTCCACTCCACGCTCAATGGCAAGTGCACCCTGCCCTCGTGCCAGGCGTCACCCAGCTCGTCAGGGGTAACCGCCACCGGAGCAAAGCTGGAGGACGACTTGGCTTGCACAAAGCCAAAGCCGGTTTTCATTTCGCGCGGCCCTAGCGCGCGCAAACTCACGTCGTTGAGCTGGACCAACAGGCGGATATGACCGAGCGCCTGATCGGCCGAACAGCCCATCGGCACTTCATCTACCAGCACGCCAAACTCGCCTTCAAAGTCGATGCCATGCGCGTCGCTTGGCAGTGCCAGATCATCCGTCGCCCCCAGAAAGTCATCCCCAGCCCCTTGGTACATCAACGGTATGGACTCGATGCCATCCAGCGGTTCGAGTTGATATGCGCGCTGCATGAGGTCGACATGATTCAGAAAACACGAGCCGTCTAGCCACTGCCAGGCCCGCGGCAATGGTGCCATCGCCTGGTGTGGGTCGAAGGCCAGTGCATGCACCAGCTGGCCAGCATTCAAAGCTTCATAGCGCTTCTCCAGGGCAAAGCTTACAGTGCGCCAACGCTCGATTGCTGCTTGCAGCGTGGGTGCGATATCTGCGGCGCATACCATTTGTGTGAGGTCTCGGGAAATCAAATGCAGACAGCCATCGCGACTGCCATCTCGAAGCGTTGCCAATTTCATTTCAAGAAGCTCCCTGTAACTTTGCAGAAAGACTGAACGGTCATGAGGGGGTGCCTGCCACGTGTTCGACAGTCCGTTCAGATGTCACGGAACGCAGCATGATCACGCCACTCAAAAGGACCGCGACGAACAGCGCCGCCGCCAAGGCCGTTGCACTGGGCTCCAGGGCGGGGCACAAAAATGCCGTGACCGCGGCAAAGAAAAGCGTTTGCTCGAACGACAACAGAGAATTGGCCATGCCTCTATAACCGGCGTGGCGTTCCACAGCCATCAGGCAGATGCATGGGTTGAGCAGCGCAAAAGCCAAGCTCGCCAACGCCAGTGCCAGTACAGCGAAAGGCACCTGTGGCGAATCGGTACAAATGAAGTAGGCGCAGTTGCAAGCACTGGCTGTAAGCATCAGCCCATAGCCCACCAGCATTTGCTTGCTGCGTGACCAGCGCGAGGCCTGCCGCGCACTGACAGCGGCGCCGAGCATGGCACCTGCCACCAGGGGAATGAACACCCAGCCGAACTCGGTCACCTGCAACGCCAGTACCTGCAGAACAAACCAGGCGGCGGCGCCGATGTAGAGTGAGAAGATCATGAACGTCAGGCTGCCGGCCAGAACCATGGCCTGATACTGCGCGTCCCTGGCGACCGCCAGGTAAGTGCGGCCCATGGCGCGCATACCTAGCCGTACGCGATGCGCTGGCTGCAGCGTTTCGCCGAGCTGCACAAGTGCCCAGGCGAACAACGCGGCAGCGAACCCGGCCTGAGCCAGGAACACCGCGCGCCATCCCAGCGCGTCGAGCAGATAACCGCCTAATAGGGGGGCAATGGCGGGCGCCAGTACGAACGCCATGATAACCTGCGACATGGCGCGCATGGCTGCCGGCCCTTGCAGCGTATCCTGAATCAGTGCGCGGCCGACAACACCTCCGGCCCCGGCCGATAGGCCCTGCAAGACGCGAAACAGCAGCAGCTGCTCCGCATTCTGCGAACATGCTACCGCCAGTGAGCAGAGGCTGAAAGCGGCCGTAGACCACAGCAGGACAGGTCGCCGGCCGACGCGATCGGAAAGTGCTCCGTAGACCAACATCATTGCTGCCAGCCCGACCAGGTAGGCACTGAGCGAAAGCTGCACGAGCCAAGACGCAGCACGCATTTGCTCGGTGATGGTCGGCATCGCAGGCAGGTACATGTCGATGCCCAGTGGTCCAAGCATGCTCAGTCCGGCCAACAGCAGGATGTGGGTGAACTTCATTCAGACTCCTCAGAAACTCAGGTTCAGACCCGTTTGGAAGATCAGCGCGTCATCGCGCGCTGGCGAGAACGTGGGGCCTTCCTGGTAAGTAAGACCGTTTACCCAATACACCCCACGGGTCATACGTGCCGCATAGGACACGGACAAGGCAGTCGACGTGCGCTCGGCATCGCCTCCCCCCGCCTCTACCGCATCGTGCGCGTACGTGCTGAAGTAGCTCCGGGTAAAACCAATCGACGCCATGTCACGCTGGCGAGTATCGAATGGACCGATGTAGAAGGCCGTGAGCTGGAAGTCCTTGGTGTAGAGGTTGCGGTCCTCTGGGGCATAGTTGATCTTGGCGTCCAGATACAGGCCTCGGGGGCCAGCCTTGTTCGGCTGCGTCAGTTGATGCGTAACGGCCGCATAGCCACCGTAATTGTTATCGGTCATGCCGCCGTTACGCATGTCGCTGTAGTGACTGGTGTTGTAAATCGCCCCTGCCCTCGCCCAGAACGCTGGCCGATTAGCCCCCGCATCGATTTTGTAACCGACCTCGTCCACCAGCAGTGCGCGAGAACCTTTGACCTTGATTTCAAAACCGCTTGGGTTCTCGTCCAGGTCGTACTGAAAGCGGTTGGGGCTAGCACTCCGTGCCACAGACGCGCGGTTGTACCAACGCTTGCTCGGGTCCTTGATGCCGACTGTAATCGCCGGGCTTGGGGTAAACAGTGACAAGCCAAGTTGCACCGGAATCACACTGGTCGGGCCAAGTGCTGCCGCAGAAGAGTTACCACCCAAGACCATCCCGTAGTATTCACGGATCAAGTTGTAGTAGCCGTATTGAAGCTCCAGTCGGCCATCGTAGAAGCGCTGATTGACAGCGAAGCTGGACATCGTCGCGAAGTTGGGGTTGCCTGACTTGTAACTCCCGGACTCCCAGGTGCCGCCCAGTACAAACTGGGCATCGCCACCCCACCCCATGCGGGTCAGGTCGTAGGTCAACTTGAAGGTTGTCGATTGCCGGTAGGTTGGGTTCTGTCCGTTATACAACTGTGGTTTTTCATTGTGGCCGAGTACGTCGTAACGGAAGTTCGGCTGCACATTCAGCGCCAGCCCCATACCGTTTTCGGCCAGCGTCGAACGCAATCCGAACAATTCGGGAGCGATCGTCTCGCAGGGTTGTGTCTGATGAAGCACCGCTTCGGTGCGTGGCATGAATTTGGCGAAGTCCTGACAGCCATCCGCTGCGGCAGGCAAGGCACTTTGTGGCAGGTTACCCGGGCCGGTTCTGCTTTCGGCCGCCATCGGGGTCACGGCTAGCGCCACAGGAGAGGTTGCAACGCACAGCAAGGCAAACAGCATCTTCGAGAACTGCATAGCTCCATCCTTTATTGTTTTTGATAGATCAAGGTTTCAGGCGCGCAGAAGCCCGCACCGCCTGTAGCCAGGCAGTGGAGGACAGTGTTTTGAATCAGCCGGTCTGCGTAGAGGTGTGGCGCAGGTTTCGTGGGATAAACCAGACAACCAGTAGCGCAACCGACGCAACTCCACCCATGGCGACAATTGCTGTCGCCAGACCGCCGAACGCAGAGGCCAGCAGAGTGACTGCAAACGGGCTGACGAACTGACCGATAAAGAATGCGCCCGTCCAGATACCCACCCCACGGCCGCGGTGTTGTGCACTCAGGCTGCCCAGGCACCAGTTGATCAGCGCGGGGATCAGCATGCCGCAACCCACCTGCGCAACAAACGCTGCGCCAACGGCCCAAGGTATGGTACTGGCTTGGCCAAGCCCAACCAGGCCTATGGCAAACAGGGTAAACACCGTGAATACATGAACGTGGATGTCCTGTTTCGACAGCTTCGCGAACAGCAGCGCGCCCAGCGGCACACCCAACCCGGCAATCGCGCCAGCCATGCCAATATCTGCTGTGCTGGTCAAGCCGAGCAGGTGGAACATCTGACTGACCTGCAACACTTCAACGTAATACAGCACCGCACAAAACAGCGTGACCAAGGCAATGACGCCCATTTTCCGCGCCGGAAAGCAAGCTGCGCCGGCAAAACCTGAAGGCTCGCGATGGGCAACCGGCTCCCAGGTAAAAAACAGCAACATTGCAAAGATCGGGAACGCCAGCAGGTAAAGCAGGAAAGGCCCTTGCCAGCCATAGCCTCCGAGTACTCCGCCGAGGAACATCAACGTCGTGCCTGATAGGGAGCCCACCGCACTTTGCACAGCCAGCCACTTACGCCGCGGCTCGGGCGGATAGAAGTCGCCCATCAGGGTGTTTGCCACGGTCATGATGACTGCCTCGGTGATCCCCAGGCCAAAGCGGCTGATGATAATCGAGGTGAGGTCATGCAAAAAGTACGGAGCGAACCCGCAGATGCCATAGCCAAACACCGCAGCGAGCAACAGACGGCGCCTGCCCAGGCGGTCGGCCAACCACCCCGCCAGCGGCGAGAGCAATGCGATGCAGGCGCTGGGCGCGGTGATTAGCAGCGGAATCAAGAAGCGCGCTTCATGATGGCTACCAAACTGTTCGAACAACAATGGAACGATGGGGATCAGCGACAGCAATCCCATGATCGGCAGTTGCGTGGTAAAGACCAGTATCAGCGCTTGGGCCGCGCCAGCTTTACGCTCGGCTGATGAACCCTTGCTGCTAGAGACCGCATTGGACATGATCGACTCCTGGCACACTTGAGGTGCCTTTTGTTTTTGTTGTGGATCACACAAAGGCTTGAATCAATGATCAATCGTGAAGTACTTCAACATCCCCCTTGTGCCCCACCGCCAGGCTGTACTGAATCAACGCGTCATCGACGGCGTGTCCGATCTGCAGTTGATAACGCCCTGCGATCAATACACTGCGGTTGGCACGGCTGTCCCAGCGGGAGAACGCATCGGCCTGCAGCGTGAGGCGAACCTCCTGCTCGGCCCCGGCTTGCACGAACACCGCAGCGAAGGCTTTAAGCGACAGGCGTGCAGGTTCATCGGCGGCTGATGGCTCCAGCAGATACAACTGGACCACCTCCTTGCCCGCCCGCGCGCTGATATTGCGCACCGTCAGCGAGATCACCAGTTGATCCACCCAATTGCCGTGAACAGCGCCAGGGCTGTAGGCGAAACGGGCATAGCCAAGCCCATAGCCAAAGCTGAATGCCGGATGAGTATCACGTGCGATAAAGCTGCGATAGCCCACCCACCAGCCTTCGTGATAAGCAAGGTCGCCATTGGCAGCAGGGGTCAGCGACCAGACCGGATAGTCGGCTTCATCTCGGGCGAAGGTCACCGGCAGGCGCCCTCCCGGTTCACGCTCGCCAAATACCACGCTGGCCAGCGCGGGCCCAAACTGCTGCCCTGGATACCAGACAACGATGATCGCCGCGGCATCCTGGAGGCACTCCATATCGACCGGATGGGCGACATTGAGTACCACCGTCGTACGGTTGTTCACAGCGCAGACCCGGCGGATCAATTCTTCCTGCGCGGCAGGCAAATGGGTACTGGAGCGGTCGACGCTCTCAAGCCCGGCGTCTGCCGTTTCGCCGACCACCAGCAGAACGTGGTCGGCCTCTTCCGCCAACGCAATCGCCTGCGAAAGAAGGTCGCCAGGCTCTGGCACCTGGCAGCCTAGCCATAGACCGTGGGCAAGACTGCGGGCAATGTCCATGGTCAAACTCAGACTGATTGCTTGCCCCTGCTCCAGGTTGAATGCCGCCGTCGTATGGGGCGCCTGCATCAATTTGCCCATTATGTCGCCTTCGGCATTAGCACCATCGAAGGTGCCCAGCAACGCACCATCGAGCGTCAGCTGCACGCGCCCGGTCCCGCCCCAGTAAAAGCGATATTCACCGCTGCGCGGGGCAACGAAGCGAGTGTTTACCGTCACTTGCGCCTGGTCTTTCAGGGTCAACAGCGGCCCTATACCCGGCATGTCCTTAAACCAGACCAGCGAACTCGCATGGCGGATTTCGCGGTGGCAAGGTTGAGCAGCGCCGGGGGCGAAAAACTCAACCAACAAGCCTGGCTGGCCTTCCCCACACGACAAATCAAGTTCAGTGATCGGCGGTATACGGTGCTCAGCTGCAGCACCCTGGGCATAAATGACTCGTTTGCCAGTGCCCGCCAACGCCTGAGTGAGGGCCTCGAGCGGCGAAACCACATCGTCGGCCAAGGCGACCTTGGCAAAGGTCCCGCCCTGATAGCACGGCCGGATCGCATTAGGCCCAATCACCGCGAGCAGCCCTTTTGAGTCAGACTCCAAGGGCAGCAGATCGCCCTCATTACGCAGCAATACCATGCCCGCTGCAGCCGCCTCTTCGAGTACTTGCAGGCGCCTGTCAGTAGCCGCTGCCGAGCGGTCAGGTGCCTGTGTCGGTTGTGCCCGTGCGGTCAGTCTGCGCAGACGTTCGATTGCATCGTCCAGACGCGCTTCGTCCACGGCATGAAGGCTAGGGTTACCCAGCAGCGCAGCCCCCATGTGTCGGCCTGGTCCAGGCATCTCCAGGTCCAGACCGTTATTCAAGCTGACGATGCCATCCTGCGTACCGAACCAGTCCGACATAACCAAGCCGTCCCAACCCAGGTCGCCCTTCAGCCACTTGCGCAGCACCTGTTCATGCTCGGCACACGCCCGACCATTGACCCGGTTGTAACCCGTGAGCATTGCCCATGCACCGTGGCGCGCAGCATATTCAAAGGGCTTGAAGTAGACATCGCGCAACGCCTGTTCATCGACCACCGCATTCATGCTGCGCCGGTCGGTTTCGGAGTCATTGCACACCACGTGCTTGATTACTGCGGCAACGCCTTCTTGCTGCACGCCCTGCGCCCAGGCCCAACCCAGTTGTGCAATCAACAGCGGGTCTTCGCCGAACAGCTCAAATGCTCTACCGGCCAGCGGGCTGCGCATTAAATTCAGGTTGGGTGCCAGCACCGCCTGAACGCCCATGCGCACGGCCTCTTCGGCAATCACCTGACCAACACGTTGTACCAGCTCGGCGTCCCACGAAGCCGCTAACGCCAAGCCACACGGGGTCAATAGGGCGACATCGCGCTCGTCTACCCGGCCACCTGTGACGCCCATCGGGCCATCGGCCATGCGCAACGCGCTCAGCCCCCATTGCTGATCCGTGCAGGTCGACCACATGTCGGCACCGGCGGTGAACATCAGCTTTTCGGCGAGATCCTCACCAGGCATTTTCAAGCTCCGCAGCCACAACCCGTACAGGGGCTGCCAACGCCTGTTCGGCCACCAGTTGCAACGCTTGGGTGACCCGCTCATCAGTGCAGCTGCCACTGGTGTCGAACAGCTTTACGCCGGCGGTATTCAACGTCACGCCCAATGGCGTAGGCCAGCCGCGCATCGCATGGACGATCGAACGCAAGGCTCCCAACGTTGTATTGCAACCCTGCCAGCCGGCGGCGGTGACGATGCAGCCTACCGCACGCCCGTCGAAGTACACACGGGTGTCGTCACGCAGATCTTCGAGAAGGTCCAGCGCATTTTTTACCAGCCCCGAGACACCACCATGGTAGCCAGGTGTGGCGAGGATAATGCCGTCTGCCTGGCGCACGGCTTCGATCAGCGCCAACTGTCCAGCGCTGCGGGTATTATCCTCGGGGTTGAATGCCGGCAGCTGTGCAAGCTCGGCGCCGCCGAACATGAGGGTGCGGGCACCGCATTGCCTGGCATGCTGCAAGGCAAAGGCAAGCGCGCGCTCGGTGCTTGAGCCGGAACGGGTAGTGCCGCCGATACCGACGATCAGTGGCCCTTGTTTCAATGGTTTAAGAGTATTGGCTTCTGTCATGGGAAAGGGCTCCGGCGGTCACTGAAAACGAGGCATGACGTGTTTGGCAAACAGCTCCATGGACTGACGGCCATAGCGCACTCGCTCTTGCGTGAGGGGGCCATTGGTGAAGCCCATCAGCACGTTGCCGATACCCAGCTGACGGTGCTTTTCCAGCTCTGCAGCAACGGTTTCCGGGCTACCGTGCAGGCACCATGTCTTGATCCATTCACGGCTGAAGCAATCGGGGTGTGGATGCAACTCAACGCCGCTGATCTGCTCGGCTCGCTTGTTGAATTCATACTCGCGGTCGATCGCGCGCTTGTATGCCTTGAGGATTATCTGAAGCTCTTGCTCGGCCTGTTCATCGGTTTCTGCGATGTGCACGCATTGGTAGGTGTGAGTGGTCCAGGACAAGCAATGGTCAACCACCTGCTGGGTATGCCCGGCGGCCTCCAGGGCGTCGCGGTAGCGCGTGAAGTACCGACTAAGGTGCTCGAAGGGCTCGGCGCTGGCGGGTACCGGAGGAGTGAATGCAGGGATAAACGCCGGCCAGCCCATATCAGCGGCGCGCTGCATGCTGGTTTCACGCAGTGCCACTGGCATGATGCGATTGAACGGCCGCTGGAACGCCGTAGGTACGATGCGCTGTACCACTGCCCCTTTGTAATGGCTGGTCTCGAAGGTAATCGGCTCATCTTCGACGCGCTTGTCCCAAAGCCGTTGCACCAAGTCGAGGTTTTCCTGCAAGAGAGCCGATGCTTCCTTGTAGTTCACGCCAAAACCGATCATCTCTTCAGGTGTAGTACCGCTGCCGATACCTACCAGCAGGCGGCCCCCGGTCAACTGATCGAGCAGGTTGACACGTTCGGCAAAACGCACCGGGTGATGCAACGGCACAGTGGTAACAGACATGCCAAAGTGCACGCGTTTGAGCCGACTGGCCAGATACGCGGCGAACATGAACGGGTCACTGGACATCGGTGCGTAGCCCGTGAAGTGGTGATCGGGCATGAAAACCGCGTCGAAACCCAGGGTTTCTGCCTGACAGGCGTGATCGATCAACGCGTCCATGACCGCCTTGTCGTCTTCTGCGGCGGTGGAGCGGCCTACAAGGAACACTGAAAAACGCATAGAAAAACCCTTCTTATTATTGAATCGGAATTCTGATTCTAGATAATTGTCGAAATTAGACCTGAAGTACGGTGCCAGGGAAGATCTCAGAACACGTGCGCCAACGTCTGCAGCACCGAAAACAAGCCGTCATTTGACAGCCGCGAGAGACAGGGATGGAGGATGGTCATGCGAGCCATGGAAGAATTACCTTTTCTTGTTATGCGTGAGCAATCCACTTAAATAGAATGCACGTTCTATTTGCAGAAAATAGCAGCTCGTCCAAAGCTCGTCAACACGTCCAGATGCCCGCTAATGTATGACCTTCGCGACACAATCTTTCTTGCAGCAGTTAAAATCAGCGTTTCATTTCCAACCAGAGGCAGATCCATGTCCATTGCGCCTGGCGCCAAGCAACCCAAACAAGACCGCAGTCGAGCCTCCCTTGAGCGCCTGATGGCCGCTTCACGTGAGTTACTACGCGATGGCACGTTTGAGCAGCTCACCATCGGCGCGATCAGTAAGCTCTCAGGGGTCTCGGTGGGGTCAATCTACGCGCGTTTTCAAGGCAAGGATGATCTGTTTCTGGCGGTAATGACCAATGTACTTGCCGAAATCGATGCGGAGTGGGCCACCCTCTTAAGCGCCATACGCGCGCGCGAGCTGCCACTCGACAAGCGTGTGCCTGCAGTGGTGGAGATGCTTGCCGAACACCTCAAGACCCATGCCAACCTGCTGCGCCCGCTGATGGGCCGCGCATCGGACAAGCACGTCGCCAATTGCGGCAAAGCCAGCTATCTGAAAGCTGCCCATGGTTTTCAGAGCCTATTGCTGGAGTGCTGCGCTGATATCCGCCATCCGAATCCGCCCCATGCGGTAGAGGCGTGCTTTTCGATCACCTATGCCGCACTGGCACGATTCCTGGGGCTTGGCTCTGCCGCCGAAGCCTCCGGCGAGGGTGATTGGGAACAATTGAAAAAAGACCTCGGCATCATGTGTCGGGGTTTCCTTTGCCTGGAAATGGACCACAGTTGATCGGCTTTGCCTTGGTTTGCCGCGCGCAGTGCCCCCCTTAGCTGGGTCGAGTGGCAAGATTTCGACATCCTGCTCTCTCCAATCCCAGGTCCACCGATGCGTACCACTGCCTCAGGAGCTTCTTCGGTGATGCACGCCGCGCGTTCCGAGAGCTTGCGGTCTATCACCCTGTTTGAATAGCGCTGCATGAGTTCGTCAACGTCAGGTAGCAGCGTACGGAGGCACCAAGGCTCGTACGTATTGATCGCATTCACGGCACGCAAGCTCTGCTACCAATCGAATAGCCTCGGACGAGTGCGCTTGGGTATAGCTTACAACCAAGGGCTGGTTGGGGATTGCCAGCCCGCAGTCCACCAGCCTCACTTGACCCGACTCGATGGCATAGCGCACCGGCGCAAGAGGAACAAACGCGTTGCCAAAACCAGCCTGAACCAGTTGCACCAGTGCGGATATCGAACTGACATGGTGCGTCTTGCCGACCGGGAGGCTGAACCTGCGGTAAAGCTCTTTAAGGACCAGATGGGGTTGTGAGTTCTGGCTCATGGTGATGGTCGGCTGCCCCAGCAAATCCAGAATGGGTTGCTGGGCACTGATCATCGCCTGGTTGCTGACTATCCACCCTGTGGCAATCGAGAGGCAGGGAATGCTGGTGATACCGTCACCTTCGATAGGATGCGTCTGCAGGGCGATATCGATCACCCCATCACGTAATGCCTTATGAACACCGGCGCTGGTTTCCGAGGCTAGCTGAACCTCGATACCCGGGTAAGTCGACTGCAGGCACTTCAGGAAGGCAATCAGCCAAGTATGCACCACGCTGTCTACCGCACCGATGCGCACTAACCCCAAAACTTCGTGACTGGGCCGACCCAGATGGCGGATCTCTTGTTCCAAATCCAGCATGCGCTCGCCATAGTCGACCAGCCGCGAGCCGACCGCAGTCAACTTGAGCTCTCGTGTTTCCCGCTCAAACAACCGAGCACCGATCTCTTCTTCAAGCGAAGCGATCCGGTTGGATATGGCAGCTTGGGTCAGGTGCAGATGCTCGGCCGCTGCTCTGAAGCTTTTCAGCCTTGCAATCTGTAAGAACGCCTCGATGAAACGCGTATTCATTGATTCCCCACGAACTCGATCCGGCGGATAGCCCCGCTACCAAGCGGGGCGTTCGATCTAAGAATCGATGATCCATCAGAACAGGCTCAGTGGGTAGCTGATCACGAGGCGGTTTTCGTCGATATCATTACCAAAGGTTGAGCGGACAGTGGCGTTGCGCCATTTAATTGAGGCGTTTTTCCATGAGCCGCCCTGAATGACATAGGTGACCTCACTATTACGCTCCCATTCTCGTCCCTCGCCGCCACTCGAAAGCTGTACTTGGTCGCCCCGGACGTATCGGCTCATGAAGCTCAACCCAGGAACACCCCATGCGGCCAGATCCAGATCGTAGCGCAACTGCCATGAACGCTCTCCAGCATTGGAGAACTGCAGGATCTGAACGAAGTTAACAAGGTAGGGATCGGTTCCGTTTACGTACGGATAAGCATCGTGCCCGCTCATCTTCTGGAAGCCCAGACTCAGTGTGTGGTGCTTCTGGCGGAACCCTACCAAGGCGCCCACTGCCCTGTTGTCGATGTCGCGAAAGTCCTCTATCTCCCCCGCCTTCGCCCAGCGCAAATCGAAAGAGAGGTGTCGATCCGCCGTGAAATCGACGCGCCCTTGGTAATTGGCCAGCGTGTGTTGGTAAATGCCGTCCAGCTTTCCGTAATAAGCCCGGACTTGGCTTTTGTCATTCAGCGCGTAATCCGCTCCGTACAGGGTGAAATCCTCGCTGCGCCCGCCATAGCGGCTGGTCAGCCGCTCCCAGTTAGATGAATCCAAACCCATCGTTTTGGTCACGCGTGCAGCCTGAAGGGTGAGGCCCGCCAGCTCACTGGATTCCAGCGTGGTGGCTTTGAACAGCCCAGGTAGCAGCCGAGAGTCGGCGCTTTGAAGCACGGGCTTACGAAAGGCCATGACGCCCGAGCGAACAAGCGTCCTGGAGTACTTCAATTTGAAGCTCGCGCCCAGTCGGCTGAATTCATCATCCGAACTGCCGTCACGCTCAGTTGGGAACATACCGGTGCCTGCACGATCTGGGCTGGAATCGAGGTTGAGGCCGGTCATGGCGACGCCATCGACCCCCAGCCCAAACGCGCCTTGGGTAAATCCGGATTGGAGTGTCAGAACGGCGGCTTGACCCCATTCCCGTGCTTGGCTGTGACCGTCTGCAGTATTACCTCCAGGCTGGCGAAAGTCTCGATCGAAATACAGGTTTCTGAAGTCAACGTTTGCCCGGCTGTCTTCGAGAAAGCCAGCGGCTCTCAGGTCCGTTGCAAAGGTCAAACACAGGACAGCAGGTACCACGGGCCAATGTGCACGCATGCAGCGACCTCTTCTTCTTGAATAGATGAATACCGCGGGAGGGAGTGCGCACAATAAGGTCGTGCGCTTGCTGGCATTCCCTTAGGAAGGGATCAGCCTTGCGATTGGCGCCCCGTAGCCGACAAGCTCGCCGTCGACCGGGCAATAGCCGACCATGACGCCGGCGGCTTTCACTTTGACGGGTTGAAGGGACTCCCCAACCTGAATGAAGCCGATGATTGCACCCGCCTCGACAGGTTCGCCAACGGCCGCCAGAGCGACGCCCTGCAAAGGATGGGAAGACAAGAACCGGCCGGCCTTCGGAGCCTCGACTAAAGTATCCTGGCGACCCAGGACAGGCAGTTGAACCGGTTCCACGACAGATGTACGGGATTGTGACGCGAAGACCAGAAGCACTGACCCCTGCTCAGTTTCGTACTCACATCTCGCAATACCTCGCCCCTGCAACTGCTCAATCAGTACCGCGAGTTCTTCAACGCTCATGAGGGATCTCCGCAGACTGACCAAAGCCTTGTTCGAAAAGATGTTCCAGGTGATGGATGTTGTAGCCGCCAGCTGTGAACCCAGGTTCATCCATCAACCGTCTGTGCAGTGGAATGGTGCATGAAATCCCCTCCAGCACGGTTTCTTCTAGTGCCTGGCGCATCCTGCTGACGGCCTCCTCGCGGTTGCTGCCATACGTAAGTATCTTGGCCACCAGCGAGTCGTAGTGGGCCGGTACTCGGTACCCTGAATACAAGTGGGACTCGACACGAACTCCCGGGCCGCCAGGCGCAAGCCAATGGTCAACTGTGCCCGGTGCCGGCGTGAACCGCCATGGATCCTCGGCGTTGATGCGACACTCGATCGCGTGCCCGGTCACGGCGACATCCTTCTGGCCGAACGACAGAGGCTCCCCCCGGGCGATTCGCAACTGCTCCACCACCAGATCGATACCGGTCACCAACTCAGTCACCGGATGCTCGACCTGGATTCGGGTATTCATCTCGATGAAGTAGAAAGCCCCGTCTTCGTAGAGAAACTCGAAAGTGCCCGCGCCGCGATAGCCAATGTGCACGCAGGCGTCGACGCAGCGTTGCCCGATCTCTGCGATCGCCTCTCGTGAAACACCGGGGGCAGGAGACTCTTCGATCACCTTCTGATGCCGCCGTTGCATGGAACAGTCACGCTCACCAAGCCATACCGCATTGCCGAATCCGTCTGCCAGGATCTGGATTTCGATATGCCGAGGGTTTTCGAGAAAACGTTCGATGTAAAGGGCCGGGTTACCAAACGCACGATTGGCTTCTTCCCGCGTGGTGACCACCGCCTGAGCCAACTGGCTTGGCTCGCGGACGATGCGCATTCCCCGCCCGCCTCCACCACCTGCTGCCTTCACAATCAGCGGATACCCCACATCTCGGGCTATGTCAGCCACCGCGTGTGGGTCGCCAGGCAGAGCGCCGTCCGAGCCGGGCACGCAAGGCACGCCGGATTCCAGCATGGCCTTCTTGGCACTGACCTTATCGCCCATCAGGCGAATGGCTGCAGCGGTGGGGCCGATGTACACTCGACCGGAGCGTTCTACAGCCTCGGCAAAATCGGCACGCTCAGACAAAAAGCCGTAGCCGGGGTGGATGGCGCCCGCACCGGTTAGCTCGGCGGCCTCCAGCAGGCGGCCGATATCCAAGTAACTTTGAGCCGAGGCGGCGGGGCCAATACACAGTGCCTGATCGGCCAATTGCACATGGCGCAGATCGGCGTCTGCCGAGGAATGCACGGCAATAGTCCGAATTTGCAATGCCCGGCAAGCACGCAGGATTCTCAAGGCGATCTCGCCTCGGTTGGCGATCAAGACTGAGTCAAACATGGGCGTCCTCCATCGATTGCAGCTCTATCAGCGGCGTCCCTGCCTCTACCGAAGCACCGTCCTCTACCAAGATGCGCACCACACGCCCGCTGCGCTCGCTTTCGAGCACGTTTAGCATCTTCATCGCCTCAATGATTCCTACCTGCTGGCCTTCCTCAATGACAGTGCCAACATCCACGAAAGCGGACTCATCCGGCGAAGGGGCGCGGTAGAAAATGCCAGTCAATCCGGCATCAATGGTCCAACTCGATTGGCGTGTCGGCGTTGCCATTGATGACTGCGCTTGAGGTGGGCGAGGCTGCAGGGGCACCGTCCGCCCCGACTCTTTGACCAACCGAATACGGGTGCCGTCTGCCGAGTATTCGATTTCACTCAATGCGCTGTTTTCGAGCAGGCTGACGAGCCGTTCGACAAGGGGTTTGTCCATCAGCGGGATCCCTCAGCGAAAGCACAAACCTGGACGGCGGCCAACTCCAAGGTCTTGCGTAGTACCCGTGCCATGCTGATTGCACCTGGCGTATCGCTGTGCACACAGATGGTGTCGATATGAACTGGAAGCATGCGTCCGCTCACCGTTTCGATGCCGCCTGCCTGAACCATGCGCAGCATGCGCTGGGCGGCGAATTCCACGTCGTGGAGCACTGCACCAGGCTCCTTGCGATGAACCAGATGGCCCGCCTCGGTATATGCACGGTCCGCGAAGACCTCTGCACGAGTTTCGAGGCCCATATCATTGGCAATCGGAATCATGAGTCCACCCGCGAATGTGACGCAGACGAGCTTGGGGTCGACGGCTTTGACGGCCTTGGCGATCGCCTTGGCAACCTCAGGGTCCGTTTGGGTGAGATTCCCGAGCGCACCATGGGCTTTGACGAACGTGATGGGGTGACCGGCGTAACTGGACAGCGCCACAGCTGCACCGACCTGGTAGGCAACGAAACGCTCAATTTCGCCGGTCGTGTGCGGAATCACTCTTCGACCGAAACCCCACAGGTCTGGGAAACCGGGATGGGCTCCCACTGCTACGCCCTTGGCTTTGGCCTGGGCGAAGGTGGTAGCCATGATCTCAGGGTCGCCGGCATGCAGTCCGCAGGCGACATTAGCAGAGGTGACGATATCGAGGATGGCGTCATCGTCACCCATTTTCCAGGGGCCGAAGCCTTCGCCCATGTCCGAGTTGATATCAATGCGTAAAGTTTTGTTGTTCATTGTCTGTTCCTCGAATCAGGCTGATGAGCTGACGCCCAGGTGTCGCTGAATGTTTGCGAGTGCCGCTCGGTGCCGGGCAAGGGCTTCGATGCCCTCGGCTACAGTGACGGGCTTGAAATGGATGCTGCAGCCGACGCCTGCTTGGGCAAGGCGCCATAGGTCGCAATCAAGCACCGTGGCGATCTTTGGATAGCCGCCACAGGTATTGGCTTCTGCCAGTTGCACGATGGGTTGCCCTGCCGGCGGCACCTGGACAGTGCCCGGCGCAATGCCATGAGAGAGCAATTCGATGGGTCGAACTGTATGCAGGGGTTGGCCCTGGAGGCGGTAACCGACCCGGTTGGACTGCGCAGTGACTTCGTAGGGAGTGGAATAGAACGCGTCCAATGAAGTGGAGGAAAAGTCGTCAGCCTGAGCTGCAGCGATCGCCCGCACCGTCACCTGCTGGCCGCGCATAGCCTCTGCATGCTGCACCCGCTCAAGGGGCAGGATGGCACGTCCTGCTAACGAAAGGCTTTGGGGCAACAGTTGAAGACGGTCACCACGATTGAGGCCCCGCCCTTCATGACCGCCGAACCCCGCTTTCAGATCTGTCGCACGGGAACCCAATTGCACCGGTGCGTCAACACCACCTGAAAACGCAAGATAAGCCCTGACACCCAAGCGTGGGCGCTCAACCACAACCTGTTGGCCAGCCCTGATCTCCAGGCAAGTCCAACTGGGTACGGGATACCCATCTACCTTCAGTGCGCAGTGTGCACCGGTGCAACTGACGAGTAACTCGCGCTCTGCCTTGAAACGGAACGGAAAGATGTTCACTTCAAGACCTGCAGCGTTTTCCAGGTTGCCAACCAGCCAGTTAGCAATCATCAGCGCGGGCGCATCCATGGCGCCACTGCGGCTAACCCCCATCGCCATGCACCCCGAGCGCCCGAGATCCTGGACCAGGTTCAGCGCACCACCACTCAGTACTTCGATCATGACGCGACCTCCCGAACCAGGAACCGGACTTGATCGCCGGGCAACAGCAGGCATGGCTGCTGTCTTTGAATGTCGAACAGATCGACGTCAGTGCGCCCTATCGCGTGCCAGCCTGAGGGTGCGGTGCATGGCATTACACCGGCCTGCGCCCCACCAATAATCACAGTACCTTTGGCGAGCTGTGCCCGCGGCGACGCTCTTCTGGGTTTCGCCAGTTCAGCGGGTAGCCCGGTCAGGTAGGCGAAGCCGGGCATGGAGCCGACACACGCCACCTCGTAGGTCGCGTTACTGTGATAGTTGATCCACTGATCAATGCTGAGCCCCGCGTGCTCGGCGAGCATGGCCAGGTCCTCACCGGCTTCACCGCCGTAGATCACCGGTATTTCCATAACCCTGGGGGTGGAAGGAAGCGCGTCGGGATACAGCCAAAGGCTCTGAATCAGTTGCTCAATCGTCGAAGGTGAACTAACGAGCGGGTCAAACATGACCAACAGATTGTTCACCCCAAGCACCAATTCAGTGATCTGTTGATCAGTTTCCAGTGCGCGGGCCAGTGAAAAAAACTTTCTTTGCACGCTTGGCGAAAACACCGACAGGGAACTATCAACAAGCACTGCACCACACCCTGACGGGCTAAACAGTAATTCGGCGGCAGGCGTTTCAATAATGTCTATATCTCGCATGGCTTGATCCCACAGCGAAGGCTTGACAGGTAACCCAATTGGGCATCAGGAAGTTGCCTGTCTATTTCGGATTATTCTTCCAACGGTTTCTTCGCGGTTTCACGCGCGAATGCAAGCGCTATCAAGGTGATGATCAGCCCGCCGGCGATATAGAGGCTGACTGCGAAGGAAGACTCGTAGACCTTGAATATCCCCGTGATAACCAGTGGGGCCAGTCCGCTTCCGACAATGCCGGCCAAGGTATAGGCCAACGACGATCCGGCATACCTGACGCGAGTAGGGAATTGCTCGGTAACGAAAGCAGCCTGGGGGCCGAACATCATTGCCTGGAAGATCATGCCGACAATGACTGCCAGGCAGATGAGCACGGGGGATGCGGTATCCAGCAAGACGAAGAACACGAACCCCCAACCAATCGATAGCACAGCTCCCAACGCGTAAACCGGCCGGCGTCCCACTCGGTCGGAGAGCATGCCGAACAGCGGAACACTGACGGCATGGAACACGGAACCGATAATCGTGGCAGTCAGCGCAGTAGAGCGAGGTAAGTGCAGGACGTTAGTCACATAAGCGAGCGTGAATACCACCAGCAACGCGTAGACGATGTCCGAGCCGATACGTGCGCCGCCTGCGACCAGCAACCGCCGCCAGTGCCCAACGAACACTTCCCGCACCGGTGCGTCGACTTTGGCTTCCTTCGCCTCCATCGATTTGAATACCGGCGTTTCATCTACACCACGACGCAGCCAGAAACCGAGCATCACCAACAGCACACTGGACAGGAATGGAATACGCCAGCCCCATTCCTGGAACGTTTCTGGCGTCATGACGAAAGTGATCAAGGCGATGAACCCGGCGCCCAACAGGGTTCCGCAGGCCGGCCCTACCTGTGTGAATGAAGCATTCCGACCACGATGGCGATCTTCGCCATGCTCCATGGACAACAGTACCGACCCGGCCCACTCCCCACCAATAGCCGCCCCTTGCAGGAAACGCAGCAGGACCAGCAGGATTGGGCTCCAAATACCCCAGGTTTCATAGGTAGGTAACAACCCCATCAGCCCGGTCACCGTGCCCATCAGGATCAGTGTTGCCACCAACACCCAGCGCCGGCCGAGCTTGTCGCCCAGGCTGCCGAAGACAATCCCGCCCAGAGGGCGCGAGATATAGCCCACCGCGTAGGTGGAGAACGCAATGACGGTACCGGCCAACGGGTCGAACGAAGGGAAGAAGATGACGTTGAAGACCAGCGCCGCCATCAGGTTATAGACCGTGAAGTCATACCATTCGAGCGTAGTCCCGATCGAGCTGGCAGCGGCGAGTCGCCTGATGTCAGCGCGCTTGCCAGGATTTTCGGTGCTGATGGGTCCTGACTGATCCACGGATGCGATCGAAGTGTTCATCAATGCACCTCCCCGACCGAGTCCTTGCTCAGGCTCTGATACACGCCAAAACGAGTGCTACCGGGGCGCAAATGGATCAGGCTGGTTTCGGCAGCCTGTCGCGCCGCACTTTCGCTGGCGCATTCCACGATGAGTATGGGAGCCATCGGCCGCGGGTTGCCGGCTTCCTGGGGCAACGGCAAGCTCAGCGCTGGCACGGGACTTATAGCGTAGCTCTGGATGTACCCTGGGATCTCGGCAAGTGCTGAATGAAGCGTGTTCAGCGAGCGAGGTTCAGTTGCTTCGGCTGCTGCGACGACTGCCACCCACTCCCCTCCAGGCTGGTCAAATTGCCCAAAAGCTTCACCGATGCGACGGGTGGGGTTCTGCATGAGCGGAAGCATTTTCCTGGACCAGACAGACTGGTACTTGAACGCCTGCGCATATTCCGGGCAGTCGAAGGCAGAGATGCCCTCTGCCCAATACAGCGCGAGGTATTTGGGAGAATCGGATGAGGATCTAAAGCGTGTTGCCTTGATCACTCCGGCCATCGATGCACGGTCCGGAAGATGCTCCTCGTCGTACCAGCGGTTGAATTCAAGTTCATGCACTGCATCAATGTCAGATGCAACAAATAACATACCAAATGGTGAGCCGTTCATTGTTATTTTCCTCAGGGTGGCTTGACCTTGTGGCTATGTTCATCGATAGAAAAAACTTAGGCAAACGAGTTTTTTTACCCATCTTTGATAGAAAAAACTTTTCAAACAGCTCGTGTTTTTGCTTCTTTTTGAGTCATTAGATAACTTGTCAGCACCCATCCAGAGCGGACATTGGCTGCGTCCAAACAAAAAGGCTGCACCACCTGTATCGCACGTATGCAATTGAGGAGGTGCAGCCTTACGCTGCTCTACTTCAGCGTCGTTATCTAGCTATCGTGCGCCCTCGCAGAAGCGGTGGATGGCCTGGCACGCCGCACGCAGCGAGTCATCATCGAGCGCGTAAGCAATGCGCAAGTACCCTGAAAGACCAAAAGCACTGCCCTGGACGACTGCAACGTTGGCCTCCTCCAGCAAGGCCAGGGCCACGGCCTCATCGTTGATCAACTCACAGCCGGCGGGAGAACGCTTGCCGATCAGCCCAGAACAGTCGGCGAAAGCGTAGAAAGCCCCTCCTGGAACTTCGCAACTGATGCCCGGCGCCTGGTTGAGCAGCTCGACCATGAAGTCGCGACGCCGCTCGAAGACTTCGCGGCTATGGGCGATGAAGTCCTTCGGGCCGTCGAGGGCAGCGATTGCTGCGTGCTGCGAGATGGAACAGGCGCCTGACGTCTGCTGCCCCTGAAGCTTCTCCATCGCCTCAAGCAGCCAGCGGGGACCGGTAGCAAACCCGATTCGCCAACCCGTCATGGCATAGGCCTTCGACACGCCGTTCATGGTCAACGTCCGTGCAGCCAGACGTGGTTCAACCTGGGCAAGCGTGAGGAAGTCACGATTGTCGAAAATCAGGTGCTCATAGATGTCGTCAGCCAGAATCAGAACCTGCGGATGGGCCAGCAACACCTCAGCCAGCGCTTGCAGTTCGTCGCGATCGTACACGGCGCCCGTGGGATTGGACGGCGAATTCAGGATCAGCCAGCGGGTGTTCGGGCCGATGGCTTCGGCCAGTGCTTGCGGGGTCAACTTGAAGCTCGATTCGGCGCCACAGGCAACAATGCGCGACTCGCCACCACACAGCTCAACCATTTCTGGATAGCTGACCCAGTACGGCGCGGGGATCACAACTTCGTCGCCTTCGTTGAGGGTTGCGGCCAGGGCATTGAAGATGACCTGCTTGCCGCCGCTGCAAACCAGCGTGTCCTGCCAGCTGATGTCGAGACCATTTTCACGCTGGTATTTGCGCGCGATGGCTTCCCGCAACGCACGAAGGCCGGCCACTTGGGTGTAACGAGTTTGACCATTGTTGATTGCACTGATGGCTGCGGTACGGATGTGCTCCGGCGTATCGAAGTCAGGCTCACCCGCGCAAAGCGAAATGATCTTCGCCCCTTCTGCGCGTCGCGCAGCCACGCGGTCGATGATCTTGTAGGTTGCCGAAGGCTTGGCAGCCTCCAGGCGACGGTTCAGCGTTTCCAGGCTCACGCGTGTTCCTCCGGGTGAGTAAGGCCCATCAGGTCCATGGTGGTGTGACCCTCGCGTAGCTTGGCCATGAACAATGCCTCTTTGTCCGCACGTTTCTGGCCTTCGCGTAGCGTGCGTTCGACTGCATCCGCCGGGATGATGATCACACCGTCCTCGTCCGCGACGACCAGATCGCCGGCGCTTACTTGTGCACCGCTGAAGTCGAACGGTTTACCTACTGAAGGCGTAGTCGCCTTGACGGTACCTTTGACCGATATACCACGCGCAAACACTGGGAAGCCATGCGCTTCAAGCGCGGCGATGTCGCGTACGCCGCCATTGATTACCAAACCGACAATGCCTGCGGCCTGCGCCGCCACCGTGAGCACTTCACCCCAGTAGCCAGCAATGAAGTCGGCGCAATCACAGACCAGGACGCTACCGCGCGGCGCTTTGGCCACGGCCAAGTGCAGGCCCAGGTTGTCACCAGGCGAACACTGCAGCGGGTAAGCGGGTGCGGCAATAAAGGCGCCCTTCCAGACAGCGCGAATCTCGCGGTCGACTGCAGACGGCAGCCCAGAGGCCTCGTACAGGGTGGAACTACCGAGGACCTTTACAATGTTCTGATAATCGTGTGGAAGGCTCATGGCTGTTTGCTCTGCAGGGAGTGGTAACCGAGGGCGGCACGCGCTTCTTTGAGGCTCTTGCCAGTGGCGATCTGTTCGCGGATTTGCGCTTCGACATGTTCGATACGACGTGCCGTTTCAGCGACCTCCTGAGCACGATTACGCGGGACGATGACGACACCATTGGCGTCAGCGACAACGATGTCGCGGGCGCAAACTCGAGCTTGGCCAACCGACACCGGCTGGTTTACAGCCGCGACTTCCACGCGGTCCTTACCGGTACGCATGAAACGGCCTTTGCTGAACAGCGGGTAGCCCTCGCCCAGCGCCTTGTTCACATCGCGGCAGACTCCGTCAATGACCGTGCCGGCAATACCACGGGCCAGTGCGTACTGGGTCATGATGTCGCCCCACACCGTGCAATCGGTACGGCCGTCATTGGCGATGACCACCACATCGCCTGGTGCTACTTCATCAATGAAGTCACCGACAGTGCCGGGCGGTGTACTGGCACTGACGTACTGAACAGTGAAGGCAGGGCCGACCACGACCTGGCTGTAGTTGGCCAATGGCGCGATACCGAAGGCCTGGCCTGGAAGGCCCAGTTTATCCATCGCGTCGGACACACCCGGGGTATCCAAGCCTTCGAACAAGGCAACCAGGTCTTTATCAGAAAGGCTCATATCAGTGCTCCACCTTGATGGCTTCGAATTGCGTGTCATGCATGACTTCCTCGACCGAGCGACCGGCGCGGACAGCGTCGACCATGCCGGCTTGGCGCCGGTCAATACGCTCGGCCAGATCAAGCACTTTCTCGATGGCATTGACCGGAACGAAAACCGTGCCGCATTCATCGGCGATCACATAGTCGCCCTCATCAACTTCAACACCAGCCATGCGAACTTTGACGCCTGCATCGATCTGGATGAGCCTGTTGCGCGCGCTGATCATGGTCACGCCGCGACCGAAGACCGGGTAACCGATACCGGCGCTGCCGCGGATGTCGCGGCTGAAGCCATCGATGATCGACCCACGGATGCCTTTGCGCTGGGCTGCGTTGGCAAGGATGTCGCCCCAGCTGGAGATACCGTTGACACCACCGGCGATCACCAGCACTCGGTCATCGGTGGTGACCTGCTCCACGACCGGGGTAATCAGGTGAACGGTGGGCGCCACGTCCTGCTTTGGCCCCAGCTGCACGGTGCTGGCTCGGCCGACGATTTTGGGGCAGTTCCAGAGCGGCATCAGGCCATTAGTGGCGCCAGGCAGTTCGAGGAAGTCCAGAGCGTCCGACACTGTGTTGGTATCGAGCGCAGCCAGGCGTTCAAGCGGGGCTTTCAAGCTCATCTGTTGCAGGCCTCTTATAGGTGAGGCTTGAGTATCGGCGCTGAGATTTGATACGTATATTACGAAGAAGCTAAGCTTGTTATATCCTAAACCTATGGAAAAGCGCCGTGATCAACTTTCGCTTGATACGCCACCTTTGGCTGTTCCTGGCTGTGGCAGAAGACCAAAATTTCAGTCGCGCGGCCAAGCGGCTGGGTATGTCGCAACCGCCGTTGACAGAGCAGATCCAGGCGCTCGAACAGTCGCTACGCGTTCAACTTTTTACCCGTTCTCGCCGCGGTGCACAGCTGACTGCCGCCGGCGCCGCGATTCTTCCCGCGGTCCGGAAATTCGCTGATCAACTGGAGCGACTAGAGTTGGCGGTTCACGAAGCCGTCGCAGGCCATGCCGGCGTGGTGACCATCGGCGCGATTACATCGGCCATGATCGACGTGCTACCCCCGTTGATCGAGCGCTTCAAGCAGAACCATCCCTTGATTACGGTATCGGTTCGGGAGATAGATAGCGCGGAAGCCATACCCGCACTGGAGGCGGGTGATATCGACATTGCATTCGCACGCCTGGAAGGGAATCTCGGTCGACATATTCAATCATTGCCGTTGTCCGAAGATAGGCTGGCTGTCGCACTACCTAAAGACCATCCCTTAGCTGCCAGGGAGTCGATCTCTCTTCAATCCCTCGCGGACGAAACCCTGGTCATGGCATCACGGGATGTGAGTCCTGTGTATTTCGACTACCTGGTTGGGCAGTGCAAAGCCAGCGGCTTCGCACCGCGCATCGTCCACCAGGTGCGGTCCGTATCGTCACAAGTCGCCTTTGTCAGTTGCGGTCAGGGCATCGCATTGGTACCGACGTCCATGGGTAAACTCGCGCCGGAGAACGTCGTCATCCGCCCTCTGCATCCCGAAGTAAAAGTGGTGATCACGGCCATGGCCTGGCATAGCGAGCACAAAAATCCATTGGTGGAGGCAATGATCGACCATGCAAGACAAGATTTACTGTCATAGGCCGGGCGTATGACAGGGATCGTGGCTTCGTATTTTACAAATCATTTAGCTCGTTCAAGATTGGGGACTCTGTTATAGGAGTTTGTATCCGTGTCCCATGCAGCTCGCTTCACGTACGAGAAAATCCCACTGAGCATCGATGGTGTGCAGCTCGATCTGGCGGTGATACACCGCACCGGGCCAAAAACGCCCATCCTGTTCCTCCACGGATTCGGTTCTACAAAAGAGGACTACGCCGATATCACTCTGCAGGCGTCTTTCGAAGGACACCCCTTCATCGCCTATGATGCGCCAGGCTGCGGTGAAACAGAGTGTGCCGACCTCTCGCGCATCAACATCCCATTCCTGGTGAAAACCGCGCACGCCGTGCTGAAGCATTTCGGGATCGACAAGTTTCATCTGGTAGGCCATTCCATGGGGGGGCTGACCGGCTTGGTATTGGCTCACCAAGAGCCTGATCGCATTCAAAGCTTCGTTGATATCGAAGGCAACATCGCACCTGAGGATTGCTTCCTCAGTCGACAGATCCATGAGCATGACCGTGATGACGACGCGGGCTTCTTCCGTGATTTTATCAATCGCACTCGGTTGGCTTCGGATCCTGCAAGTGCACTCTATGCCGCCAGCCTCGCACATAAAGTACGGACTGGCGCTGTGCGTGGCATTTTCGAATCGATGGTCAATTTGTCCGACAACGCTCAGTTGATGGACAAGTTTCTCGCACTACCATTCCCGCGCCAGTATATGTATGGGGTAACCAACTCACACCTCTCCTATCTCGACCATATCGCTGCACAAGGCGTGGAACTGGCGTGCATCCCTGATTGCGGTCACTTCCCGATGTATTCGAATCCCGCCCTGATGTGGAAGTACATCAAGGCTTTGCAAGACCGCGCCTGAGCGGTTCATGTGTTTACCACGCGGCTAAGTTAGCCGCGTGAAGCTCGCACTACCCCCAGTAATAATAACAATGAGGTTGCGCCATGCTCGAAGCCATCAATGGTTTTCTTTCGGGAAAGCTGCTCATCGTCCTGGTCGTCGGACTAGGTACTTATTTCACCATCAAGACACGCTTTGTGCAGCTTCGCTATTTCCTGCACATGTTTAGAGTTTTCAAAGACAGCCTCACCAGCAGTTCAGCGCAAATCAGCTCGTTTCAAGCGCTCATGCTAAGCCTCGCGGGCCGGGTTGGTGCAGGCAACATTGCTGGCGTTGGGGTTGCTGTAACAATGGGTGGTCCGGGTGCTGTCTTCTGGATGTGGGTCACAGCCCTGGTTGGAATGGCGACCACGCTTATGGAATGTAGCTTGGCCCAGTTGTACAAGCGTAAAGATGCCAGCGGCCAATTCTATGGTGGACCGTCGTTTTACATTGAATACGGGCTGAACAAGCGATGGCTCGGCGTACTGATGGCAATTTTTCTCATCGTCACCTTTGGCTTTTCATTCAACGGCCTGCAATCGCATGCCGTCACCCACTCCCTGCAAAATGCCTTCGGCATCGATCCTACTCATTCGGGCATCGTCCTGGCCGTCGTGCTGGGGCTGGTGTTTGTAGGCGGCATCAAGCGTATCGCGAAGGTGGCAGACCTGTTGGTACCGGTGAAGACGCTAGCCTACGTGGCGGTAACACTCTACGTGATTGTTTTGCAGATCGATCACGTGCCAATGATGCTGCTGACCATCATCAAAAGCGCCTTCGGCCTGGACCAGGCTTTCGGCGGCCTCATTGGCAGCGCCATCGTGATGGGGGTCAAACGCGGCGTGTTTGCCAATGAAGCCGGCCTGGGCAGTGCACCAAACGTGGCGGCAGTGGCCGATGTCAGACACCCAATTTCTCAAGGTGTGGTACAGGCGTTTAGCGTGTTCTTCGACACGTTCGTCATTTGTACGTGCACTGCTCTGCTGATCCTGCTGTCCGGCTTCTACACCGCTGGCTTTGCCGGTGACGGTCTCATTCTGACCCAGAACTCACTGGCTGCGGTTGTGGGCGACTGGGGGCGCATTTTCATTAGCGCTGCACTGGCATTGTTCGTGTTTACCTCGATCCTCTACAACTACTACCTCGGCGAGAACAACCTGAAGTTTATCCTTGGTGAAAGCCGCAAGGTCCTTCTGGGCTACCGCGCCGTCGTGCTAGCACTCATCCTCTGGGGCTCGATGGAAGACCTATCAACCGTATTCGCGTTTGCCGACATCACCATGACCCTTTCCGCCTTGGTAAACCTGATCGCCCTGACGCTACTGTGCAAGGTTGGCCTCAGGCTGCTCGCAGACTACGACAAGCAACGTAAAGCGGGTGTTGCCGAACCCGTCCTGACCGCTAGGGCTTTTCAGGATGTGAATATCGACCAGGGCATCTGGGCTCACCAACCCCCTGGCCCCGTAGATAACCCAGCGGTTGTGGTTAGCCACCGCTAAATCTGGCTGTGGCAATGGGGTCACTTGCATGGCCCCATCGCCTGCATAACCTAGGAGGTTCAACATGAATGCGAGCCCGCTGCCTACTCCGCAGATCTGTTTTCCCGGGGGTAACTATTTGCACTTCGACGTAACCGCCAAAAATTTCAACTTGCCGGCTCAGGATCAGCTCACGCGGATCAAAAGAAAGGTCTTGAAAACAATCAAGGGTATTGAAGACATCAACCTCGGCCTGAACCACATGACGATCCTTTACAACCCCTATAGGATTTCCCCAATCAGTTTGGCTAACGATCTGAGGAAACTCTGGTTTGCCACGTGATCGTCGAAGGTAACTCCGAGTCAAATATGCCTAATGGCAGACTAAAGCTCATAGTCCGACAAGCGACTAACCAGATCCATTGCTGCGTTCATCTCGGCATAAGCTTCGTGAGGGCCACCCAAGTGGCCCTTCCCCTCATCCGGTTACCACCCGCCTCGCATCCCTTCGTACTGCCTGAGGCGGAACGCCAAGCCCGCGAATAAACACTTCCCGCATGTGTCGGCGATCCCTGAATCCCGTTTCTCTAGCCACTACATCCAAGCTGTGTCGACTCTGCTCGATCATCAACCGGGCAGCCTCCAGGCGCAGGCTTTCCACGGCCTTCGCCGGCGATTGTCCCGTCTCTGAAGTAAACACCCGAGTGAACTGCCTGGGGCTCAAATGCGCGACCTCAGCAAGCTCCTCAACGCTGAGTGGCCGGCCAAGATGCTTGCGTGCGTAATCCAAAGCGCTCTGGATGCGGTCAGACTTGGGGGAAAGCGTCAGCAGTTCGGAATGCTGGGACTGCCCACCGGAGCGGCGCTGGTGCATGACCAGTTTTCGCGCCACAGACCGAGCCATCTCAGTGCCGTGATCCTTTTCTACCATCCCCAATGCCATATCCAGAGCGGCAGTCATGCCCGCTGATGTCCATATCGGCCCATCCACAATGTAGATCCGGTCTTCTTCGACTTCGATTTTCGGGTGCAGCTCACGAAGCTTGTTGGCATAGGCCCAATGTGTCGTTGCCCGCCGATTGTCCAGGACGCCTGCCTGCGCCAACACGAAGCAGCCTGTGCACAGGCCTGCCGTGCGCCGCGCCCCGTCGACAAAACCTCGCACACTGGCAAGTACCTCCTCACTAGGCGGCGTCAACGGTGTCAACGTACCGGTAATCATCCATGTGTCGGCCAAGCCAGGAGCGCCCAAGGGTAGTGTGTCCATATACATCCCCAGCGAGGAGCGCACAGCGCCACCCTCGATGGAAAAGTTCTGAATCTTGTAGGCCATCTCGCCGGCCACGATATTCGCGAATTCGAATACGGCTTGTGTAGCCAAGGACATGACCTGAAAGCCTTCGGTGATGAGATAGCCGACCCGGTGCATCGAGAGACTCCATAGGGGATGTCCTAAAAACGTATCATATGCGTCGTTTAAGACAAAAGCGACCTTCTGCATCATGTCTCTACACCCAAGCAACGGAGCTAGACCATGACGCAGCAATTCAAAGGCACCGCGCTCATTACCGGCGCTTCCACCGGGATCGGCTCGATCTACGCAGAGCGTTTGGCCCGCCGTGGCTACGACCTCGTACTGGTGGCACGCAACCGGGAACGTCTCAACGCCCTGGCCAGCCGTATTACCACCGAGACCCAGCGAAACGTGGAAGTATTTCCGGCAGACCTGTCCAACGCAGCTGACCTGGTTAACGTAGAACGCAAACTTCGTGAGGACGCCAGCATAGGCCTGCTGGTGAACAATGCGGGCATCGGCACTCACACAAGCCTGATGGAAAGTGATGTCGAACGCATGGCCGAAATGATCAGCCTCAACATCACCGCCTTGACCCGCCTGACCTACGCTGCCGTTCCAGGCTTCATCGCTCGCCAGCAAGGCGCCGTCATCAACATCTCGTCCATTGCAGGGCTTGCGCCAGAGCTGCTCAACGGTGTCTACGGTGGCAGCAAGGCCTATGTGACCGCCTTCAGCCAGTCCCTGCACAAGGAGCTTGCAGACAAAGGCATCAAGATCCAGGCGGTTCTGCCAGGAGCCACTGCGACCGACTTCTGGCAGATCGGCGGCCTGCCTGTCGAGAACCTCGATCCCGGCATCGTCATGTCCGCTCATGATCTGGTCGACGGTGCTCTGCAGGATTTCGACAACGATGTGCTGCTTTCCATCCCGTCGCTGCATGACCTGCATGCTTTCCATCACTACGAAGCCAGCCGGCAAGCATTGTTCAGCCAGTTGTCCAGTAACCAGCTTGCCCCGCGTTACAACGCCAAGTGATCACCAGTACAGGAAACGGAATCATGACTCGCATAAATGCACTCACCCTCGATCAGGCGCCTGCAGCAGCGCGTAGCGCCCTGCAGGGTGTCGAGAACAGTTTGGGCTTTATCCCGAACGCGTTCGCCACCCTCGCCCATTCGCCGGCAGCCCTCAGTGGCTACCTTGCGCTGTCGCAAGCTCTGAACAAGAACAGCCTCAGCCCCGCCGAGCGTGAAATTGTGGCGTTGGCTGCATCAGCGGTGAATGGCTGTGACTATTGCATCGCCGCCCACAGTTTCTTCGGCGAAAAAGCAGGTTTGGATGCTGGTGCGCTGCTGGCTGCTCGTGCCGGCACTCTCGATGGCGTTGCTGCGTTCGCCAGAGCCGTGACGCTAAGCCGAGGCAAGGTCAACGAGGTGCAGCTGGCGGCGGCACGGGAAGCAGGGCTGGATAACGCGAAAATCGTAGATGTCATCGCCCAGGTCTCCCTCCTGACGCTGACCAACTACCTCAACAATGTGGCCATGACGGACATCGACTTCCCACCTACCGACAACTAATGAACTGCGCGAGGCGTCCAGGCACCGGTCGCCAGCGCCTCCCAATCATTCTCGTTACATGCGAGAAAGCCTTACTGCTTTGACCCAGCTAGCGGAGCAGAAGCTTTTACAGAGTTGGGATATTTGGCCAGAGTCACCGGATACTCCATGCTTCCGTTAAGTTTCGGGGGGCGCCGAAGTCAGCGCTTCCACTTAATCGAGATGGATAAGTTGTCGCAGGCCCCGGGAAAGCAAGGCCGCGGCTGTAGGCTTTAGCATGGTGGAACTCAGTTCCTCCCAGCCAATCCACTTACACGCGACAATGCCTCTCCTCAGCGCAACGCTACAGCCATCAGCGAAGTCTGTGGTGAAGATATGGTGGAGCACGTTGCCTACCTCAATGGTGCCCACGTGATGCAGACCTGAGCAGTGCAACGATAGCGCCTTCCAAAGCCCTCTAGCAGCAGCCACGGTCGGGGCCTCACCTCTCTCAAGCAGACCGTTTGGAAACTTCCATTTGGCGCCCTTCCTGCGAACAAGAAGAACCTGGTCATTTCGAGAACAGATGATTGTAACTTTGGCCGTTGCCGGGCGATGCTTGATGACGCTCATGAGGGAACGCACCTAAAGAACGCGCGACATCCTGAACGCTGGGACGAACTTCCTTATGCTGATGACTGCCGGGGAGGAAGTCGAGTTCCGGCACCCGGCTCAAGTCTGGGGCTGGTGCAGCATCACGGTCACCTTGTTCAGGAGTACCTGAATATCGAACGGTTTCGTGATCACTGCCGTGCTAGGTGTCAGCCCTTTCAAAACCGATGCCGAAGCGCGCTTGCACCTTCACCCCCCCACCCAGGCATCGTCAACCTGCCTCACCCCGCCCGGGTGGCGAACAAACGGCAGGTTATGCCGAGAGCCAGCTCTCAACTTCATCGGAGCCGTACTCGGCTTTCCATTCCTTCAGCAGCTTGTGATTACCGCCCTTGGTCTCGATGATCTCGCCGTTGTGCGGGTTCTTATACTGCTTCACCTGGCGAGCGCGACGCGGAGCTTTTTCTGCGGCTCCAGGAGCGGCAGCACGGCGGCTTGCCTGCGGGTCGAGGATGTTGATGATATCTCGGAGGCTGAAGCCGTACTTGGTCAGCAGGTCTCGCAATTTAGTCTCGAACTCAATTTCTTTTTGCAGTTCAGAACTACCTTTCATGGCCTCAAGCTCTGCGAGCTGCGCGGCCAAGGTTTGCTCCAGTTTTCGGAATTCTGCCAAACGAGACATAGGTGACCCTCAGTTGTTTGAAAAGTGGCGCTAGCCTAACGCATAGGTGCTATCAAACCTAGTGAATATGATCACTCACGCATGACCTAGTTCATTTGCATGTTCGCTGTTGTCATACTGCGGCACTCATCATACAGCCCACGCTTATAGCTCCATCCACCTGCCCGCGGCGCCACAGCCGTACTCCCCTCCTCCCCGTCCCGATGTATGCTGGGCCGGCGTCAAGTACGTGGGCTCATCCCCAGCGTGATTGACGATCGAGAAGTGCTTTGTATGAGGCAGTGCCTGACAACAAGGAAGTGATTCCCATGAATACCCGCAATCCCATAATCAGCCTGCTGATCTTCCCTTTCGCGCAAATTGCCGTGATCTATGCCACCCATCTAATGTGCCGCGAAATCTGGTATGCGAATTACTACGTACCTGGGGAGGATGGCGGAGAAGCAGAGCCGGCAATGGCTCTGATTGCCGTTCCGTTGATCCTGATTGCTATCTCATTGCTGCTGGGTAGCCTCACCATGCTGAACAAGTGGGCTGTTACGCGCTGGTTGTCGGCAGTGTTGCGTGTACCACTTGCGGGCATGGCGCTGCTGCTCTCCTTTATTTCGACTGTGTTTTTCATGGGCGAAGCGCTGGCCGTGTTCAGCCATTGGCAGGTCACCATCGCATGGATGGCTTGGCTGGCAAGTGCCGGGCTATTTGTGATGCACCAGTGGGATCGTTTGAAACGCTAATGTTTTTCAAGCTGCAAGTAAAAACTCGGGGCTGCGCCGAAATCCCAGAATGAAAGAGGGACAAATCCGTAGCCATTGCGCTTGTATTCCTGCCTGCATTCCGAGAACTCCGACATTCTCGCTACCGCCAAGGCGACAAAAACGTTGGGGATAGGCTGCAGCCGATCCGACTATCTCGCTGCATGCGCGGTGAGGGAGCAACTTTTCAAGCTCCGTCTTTGAGGGTTTGCCAATTCAGCGTAACCGGAAAACATTCGTTGACACTGCGACCTCAACGAAAGACTATCACGCCGCCCTCATGCGAAGGATTCCCATTAGCAATACGTTTCCTATTGGGAGGCCCGATTTCAACGAACAGGAGTCAATGGATGTCCGCTTGTTTGCCGTCTACCGCTACCAGCATTCGCCGAGCCGCACTGGCGATCAGCCTCTCGAGCTCTCTACTAGCTGCGAACAGTGCCCATGCGCAGGCTATCAGTTACAGCATCCCGGCTGGGTCTTTGGCCACTGCCGTGAACCAGTTCGCGAATGCCAGCGCAGTGGTTGTCAGCTTCAGCAATGAAGAAACTGCCGGTTTGCGCACCGAGGGGTTGCGAGGCAATTACGACCTGGAACAAGGTTTCGCTCAACTTCTGCAAGGTAGCGGCCTCCAGGTACAACAAGCGGGTGACAAACACTACATGCTGGTTCGCCCAAGCCACGATGGCTCGATGGAGCTTTCCGCCACGACGGTTTCCAGCGTCGGGCTGGGTGCCACTACCGAAGGCACCGGCAGTTACACCACGGGCTCAGCCAATACCGCGACAGGGCTACGGCTCTCGGCCCGTGAGACGCCACAATCGGTCAGTGTGATCACACGCCAGCAGATCGAAGATCAGAACCTGAACAGTGTTGCCCAGGTTCTTGAACAAACCCCTGGCGTGGTCGTCGACAGCATGGGCCCGGCCGGTAGTGATGCCAACCATATCTACGTGCGCGGCTTCGAGGTAGGCAGCATTCAGGTGGATGGCATCAACAGGCCCAATACGTACGGGTTCCGGGACGACCTCGCCGACATGGTGTCGTACGACCGCGTGGAAGTGGTACGTGGCGCTACGGGGCTGATGTCTGGTACTGGCGATCCAGGTGCGACGGTCAACCTGATTCGCAAGAACCCGACGCTGGAAACGCAACGAAAGCTGACCCTCAAGGCGGGCTCTTGGGACGACTACCGCCAGGAACTGGACGTGTCTGGCAAATTGTCCGATAGCGGCAACGTGCGAGGCCGCTTCGTCGCGTCGAACACCAACAGCCAGAGCTATGTCGACCGCCAGTCCTTGGAAAAGCAAGCGTTCTACGGTGTAGTGGAATGGGACATCACTGACAGCACGATGCTGACGGTCGGTGCGGAGTACCAGGAGATGGATAACGAAGGCGCTGGTAACCACGGCTTCCCGATGTACAACTCAGACGGTAGCCACTTCAGCCCTTCCCGCTCGTTCAACTCCGCCTCGGACTGGAGTTATCACCAGCGTCGCACCAAGACGGTGTTCACCACCCTGGAGCATCAGCTGGACAACGGCTGGCAGTTGAAACTGAGCGCCGAGCACAACCGACGCAGCTATGACGACGCCTTCGCAACGGCCGCCAGCGGCACCGTGAACCCAGATGGCAGCGGCATCAGTACCTGGACTGGCCGCTGGGCGGGCGAGCCCCGGCAGACCTCGTTCGACCTGTCAGCCGCAGGCCCGTTTGAACTGTTTGCCCGCGAACACCAGGCGTATCTTGGGGCCAGTCACTACAGAGCCTATTACCGTAACGACGGCTACCCGCTGTGGGCTTTCCAGACCATCGACAACATCAACACCTGGGACGGCTCGCTGGCAATCCCGGACGCCATCTACACCAAGTCATCGGAAGATGCCCTGGATGAAACCCAGGATGGCCTGGTCGCCTCGGTGCGCTGGAGCCTGGCCGATGACCTGTCGCTGATCACCGGGGCGCGGGTAATCGACTGGCAACGTGATGAAACCTCAACCACCCTGGCCACAGGCGACACCAGCCGCACCTCGCGAAGTGAAACAGGCGTTGTCACGCCGTACCTTGGGCTGGTGTACGACCTCAACGAAAACTGGTCGGCCTACGCCAGCTACACCACCATCTTCAAGCCGCAGAGCAACAAGGATGTCGCAGGCACCTACCTCGATCCTTTGGAGGGCGTGAACTACGAACTGGGCTTGAAGAGCGAGTTCTTCGACAAGCGTCTGACGACTGCTTTCAGCGTATTCGAGGTTCACCAAGACAACCTGGCAGTGGCCGATGGCAGCAACCTGGCGCCGGACGGCAATCAGGCCTACCGCGCCGAATCGGGCACCAAGACGCGCGGCTTCGAGATGGAAGTGGCTGGCGAAATCCTGCCCGACTGGCAGGTGTCTGCCAGCTACACCTACGCCGTTAGCAAAGACTCCGATGGCGACCGTTTGAACACTGAGGTGCCGCGAGACACGCTGAAACTGTTCACCACCTACCGTCTGCAGGCCCTGCCGCACTTGAAAGTCGGTGGCGGTGTGCGCTGGCAGGGTACCGAATACTACAAAGGCGCCGGGCCCAATGACGAGACCTTTACTCAAGCCCCCTACAGCGTGGTCGATCTGATGGCGCAATACGCCTTCACCCCGCAAACCAGCGTATCGCTCAACCTCAATAACGTCTTTGACAAGACCTACTACACCGCCATCGGCTCACGTGGCTGGTATGGCACCCCGCGCAGTGCGACCGCCACATTGGTATACGCGTTCTAAATCAGTACCCTTCGAAGTGATGGTGCCCACGGACGGGCACCATCGTCGCTCATAGCCGTAACCAGAGCCGTTTATAGTTCCCTCCAAGGGCCATGGCCTGGGGCGGCTAGGTTTGTGCCAGTTTTCGCAATGCTGCCAACCGTCCACCATCGCGACAATGAGCGGGTGCGCTATCAGCTCAAGATGCTGCAAGCCGCTCGATCAATGGCAACCCATTAACTTGCGGTCGCGCGAATAAATACCCTTGCATCAAGTCAATCCCCAGCGCCGCCAACGCTTGGCACTCTGCGTCAGTCTCGATTCCCTCGGCAATAAGGGTGATGCCCAGCCGCTCGGCCACCAGAACGATACCCGCGACGATGGCCTGGCGAACCGGATCCTGGCTAATTCCCCTGGTGAGTGCCATATCCAGCTTGAGTACGTCCGGCTGAAACTCCGCGAGCAGATTCAGCCCTGAGTAACCCGAGCCGAAGTCGTCTATCGCAGTGGTGAAGCCCTGTCGGTCGTACTCATTGAAGATCGCTTTCAAATGCTCGGTATCTTCAATCCGCTCGCCCTCGGTCACTTCGAACATCAACCGGTTGGCGGGGAAGTCGAATGTCCGCGTGGCCTCCAAGGTAGCGCGGATGCAGGTGCTGGCACGATAGACGGCGTTGGGCAAAAAGTTGATGCTCAACTTACAGTCTGCCACCCGGCCCAAGCCCAGCCCAGCCGCTTGCTCGATGGCCTTCACTCGGCAGGCCTGATCAAAGCGGTACAGGTTGTCGGCCGATACCTTGGCCAGGATGTCCGCTGCGCTTTCACCGTTCAGGCCACGAACCAGGGCCTCATAGGCAAATGGTTTGCCTGAGGGGACGTGGATTATAGGCTGGAACGCCATTGTAATATCGAACCCCAAGCTTGCTAGGTCGCGACATTGGGAGCAGCCAATCGCTGTAAAAGGCTGGGGAAAAACAGGCTTGCGCATGAGTGATCGTCGAAGTACGTGAGTGCGGCTGTTTAGAATGCTTGAATACGCCTCATAAGCCAATCTCCGCTCATCCAACCTGGCTCTGGCTGAATTTCCAGGCGGCCATGAGGCAACTCCGTGTACTTCAGCTTGGATCTAGGCGCTCAAGGCCGGCAGCTGACTTGATAAAAGTCCGGCAGCGGTTGCACTGAGCATCGCTGGGTTCAGCTTGTCTCTGAGTACCCATTTACAGGCCACGATCTCATTACGAGCCACAGCCCTTTCTCGGTCATCGAAATGGGTGGTGAACACGTGGTGAACGGTCAACCCAACCTGAACGGTGCACAGAGAGAGCAAACCGTGGCCTTTGATGGACGTCTCCTCCTGCAGTTCCCGTGCAGCGGCTGCCACAGGCGACTCTCCTGGCTCGATAGCGCCGCCAGGAAAATTCCACTTCCCGCTTTTTTTCCGCACCAGAAGAATACTGCCGCTTCGAAGGCAGATTATCGTTGCCCTAGCCTTGATTTTGACCTTGCGCGCTTTCTTGCCCCGCATGCACTCACTCAGCTCGTCATTAGGTTCATATCCGTCTCGTTGTAGCGACCTGAGACTTACTCCCTGAAGACTCTTGTTTATGACGACTCGTTCAACATGATAGACACAGCCTCCAACGCGTATGGCGTATCATCAGCCCTCCACACCGGGAATGATTTGAGTGAAGCCGTCACCTGGAAGCGCCCTACCCCCTCCAACTGTTACCCCCCGCCCGGAATGGGATGTCGGCGAAGCTGTCAACCAGCTCTCTTGGGACGACTTGCGAATCATCAAAACCTTGAGTGCCTGCGGCAACCGCGCCGCCACGGCCAAGAAACTCGGCATCAATGTGTCCACTGTTTCGCGGCGGGTTGGACAGGTTGAGAAGACGCTTGGGGTTGCGCTGTTCGATCACCGCAAGGCGGGGTATTTGCTGACTGCCGAAGGTGCAGAGCTTCGTGCGCTGGCCGAACGGGTTGAACTGGACATCGTCAGTGTCACCCGCAGGGTTTCACGTGCTGGCCAGGGCCCTCTGGGAAAACTTCGAATCACCACAAGCGACTCCCTGCTGCTGTACTTCCTTACCCCAATCATCGCGAACTTCAAAGCCCTCAATGAGGGCATCTCCATTGAGGTGCTGGTTGGCAACGAGACGCTGAGCCTTGCTCGTGATGAATCTGATATCGCCGTGCGTGCAACGCGCAAGCCGGCAGAAAGTCTGGTGGGCAGAAAGCTGGCCAATATTGCCTGGGCACCGTATGGCAGCGTCAAGCATGCAGCCCCTGCCAACCCCTTCGCTGAAGGCCAGGAATGGGTGTCATATTCTGCAGCGCTGTGCGGCTTGAAAGCGACAAGCTATGTCGAGTGCAGGGTAGCGCCGGAGGCCATTGCCTACCGCACCGACTCCGTGGCGGCAGCCAGTGCTGCAATTGCGGCAGGACTCGGCCTTGGGTTCCTGCCCTGCATGCTGGGCGATATCACACCCGGGCTGGTTCGCGTCGGCTCGGTGGTGCCAGAGCTTCAGGACGAACTGTGGCTGTTGACCCACCAGGACATTCGCAAGTCTTGGCGGGTCAAAGCCTTCATGACCTTCTGCGCAGCTGCTGTGGCTGACCTTAAGCCCCTCGTCGAAGGGCATAAACCCATTCAGGCATCGTAGGTTGAGACCCGCGGTAAAGGTCAGCTTGCTCGTGCACCAATCACCGCCCGGCACACGATCTCGATCAACTGAGGGCGCTGGGCCAGTCGCGATACACCGATGATGTTACTGGCCGCCTGCGGGCGATCGGTACCATAAGCCGCCTTGCGCACCTTGCCAACGACGGCAAAGGCCGCGTCCATGTCCAGCACGTAAAGCGTTTCCTCAACGACGTCCTGCATCGTGGCCCCATACAGCGCGAGCAACTTGGAGACGTTGTCGTAGGAAGCTCGCATTTGCTCCCCCATAGAAGAAAAATCGCTTGGGCGCCCGTCCTCATTCAGAGGCGCCAGAGCTACCAGGTTGCCCTCCTCGTCGTGGTTGAACTGGCCCGAAACGAAGATCTCGTTCCCAACCCGCCGCGCCTGCGGATAACCGTAGCTTTCTTCCCAAGGCACGCCCCAGTAGGCGGTGTCGTCGTTGAAAGGTCGTGAAGCAGCCATTGCATTCTCCAGGGGGATGGTGGCAAGCCTTGGCAATTGAGAACCGCCAAGCGAATGGTGTTGGATCATCTGGACACTGGCATATCCGTGACCGAGCTTGCCGAAGCGTGTGGCCTGTCGCGGAGCCACTTCACGAGGATGTTCAAGGAGAGCACCCAGGTGCCCCCTCAGAAATGGATGCGAGAGCAGCGGATCAGCAAAAGCAAAGAACTGTTAGCAGCCTCAAGCAGGGTGCTGGCAGAGATAGCACTCGAATGTGGGTTCTACGACCAAGCGCACTTTTGCCGAACGTTCATGAAGACTGAAGGGGTGACGCCACTGGCTTGGCAGCAACTGTACAGTAGAGGGGCTACAGCAGCGAAGAACCAAGAGCACAGCTTGATTCAGAGCATCAGCCATCCGGGGTCACCCTCGATTGGCCACAGAACGATACCAATCAGCGTACGGAGTCTTGATGGCTTTGCGACGGTTGTAGTCAGGGCTGCCATCCGTCCACCACACCGGGCCCCTTTCCCCTAAATCGACCTTGGCAGCGTCCACATTCGCCCTAGCGGATCTGAGCTGCTCGGCATCACCGGAAGACTTCGCGGCTCTTACAGCTCGCCGCGCCTCCATCAGCGCGTGCACAAGGCGCTCGCGCTCTTCCTCCGATAGCGCTGGATCGCTGCACCGCCACAACTGGCCTTTGACTACAAAATAGCGGCCATCTGGTGTTCTCGGGTACATATCGCTGCTCCCATGGTGCGCATAGGGGATTTACGACTGCTCCGCAGCCGATCACAGGCAAGCCAGCTCCTACAAAAACCCTGCAGCGTTGAACGGGACACCACGCTTGCCCTGGATCCGGGCATAGAAGCCGGCCGGCAACCGCTGTTCACCCAGTCCCCAGGAATGGATCGCGGTCCCTGTAGGAGCTGGCTTGCCTGCGATCGGCTGCGAAGCAGTCGTAAAATCGGTACCTGCGCAGTGCCAGACAGAATGCGCATACAAGATTTACGACTGCTCCGCAGCCGATCGCCGGCAAGCAAGCACCATAAAAGTACAGTCCTAGAAGTCCACCTTGCCCCGCCCCGCCTTGACAGTGCTGCGCCGGGCTTTACCTTCGAGGCGCCGAGTCTTCGAGCCGAGAGTAGGCTTGGTAGGGCGGCGTTTTTTCTCGGTCTTGCCAGCAGCGATGATCAACTCGGCAAGGCGCGCCAGTGCGTCAGCCCGGTTCTGCTCCTGGGTGCGGTACTGCTGGCCCTTGATGATCAACACGCCGTCGGCGGTGATGCGGCTGTCACGCAGCGCCAGCAGCCGCTCTTTGTAAAACTCGGGCAGCGATGAGGCCGGGATGTCGAAGCGCAGGTGCACGGCGCTGGACACCTTGTTGACATTCTGCCCACCCGCGCCTTGCGCGCGGATGTATGTCAGTTCGATTTCGGCATCCGGCAGATGTACGTTATTGGAGATGGTCAGCATGACATGGCCCTCTTGATACTCGCCATTATCACAGCCTTCGCCGCTCTCCCATAGACATTCCAATGAAAGGGACTTCAGCAACTGATGCAAGCGGTAGGCCCCAGCTCCACTGGTTTCCAAGGCTCGGGGAACTGGAGCGCGTACTACCGCCATCGATTAAGGCAAGTGCAGCAACTCAACAGTTAGCGAGCGCCGTCCAACGCGTGCGCACCTGCCACCGAAATCGGGTCATCGTGGGCACCTACCGCGGTGCTCACGCCCACTGCACCGATCACCTTGCCGTCGACCAGGATCGGCTGACCGCCCGCCAGGGTGGTGACGTCCAGCGCCAGCAGCGCGGGGTGGCCGTCATTCACACGGTTTTCGAAATTGACGCTGGGCGCGCCGAACAGCGCCGAGGCCTTGGCCTTGCGCATGGCAAGGTCTGCGCTGATGGCGGTAGCGCCATCCATGCGGCGGACCACGATGGGGTAGCCGGCATTGTCGACCACGGCGATCGAACCCGCCCAGCCCTGTTGCCTGGCGTACAGGTCGGCGGCCTGGGCGATACGCTCGGCAGCGGCCAGGTCCAGTTGTTTGATCGAAGGCAAGGCCACCTTTTCGGCAGCCTGGGCGCCACCGGCGACGCCCAGGGCAAGCACGGCGGACAGCAGGAATCGTGCAGACATGAGGTTCTCCTTAGGATGTTGCGAAAGCGCCCGGCAAGCCGGGCGTGTGGGTAAAGGCTTCAGCGCAGCTTGGCTACTTCTGCAGCGGTGACCTGCACCTTGGAGTTGCCGAACTGCTTGAACAAGAAAGTGCTCAAGGTGGCCACCTGGGCATCGCTGAGGTTGGCGAAGCTCGGCATGAACACCTCCTGGCCATCGACCTTGCGGCGCACCCCGCGCAGCAGCACCGACACCACGTTGGTCGAATCGGTTTCGCCGAGCACACTGTTGCCGAACAGCCGCGGGTACTCGCCCACTCCCTTGCCCGTGACTGCATGGCAGGTGGCGCAGTTGGCGTTGAACATCACTTCAGCACCTAGCGCATCGCTGTTCGGGTCGTACTGCGGATGGCTGGCGCGCAGCGCAGTGGTGCCGGTGTAGGCCTGGCCCTGGCCGGTGCGGGCGGGCGTGCTACCCGGGTTGCCGTTGGCGGGCAGGTCACGCAGGTAGGCGACCATGGCGTGCAAGTCGGCATCGGGCAAGTGGTTCAGGCTATTCTCCACCGCCTCGGCCATGGGGCCAGCGGCGTTGGCCTTGCCGTGCACGGCACCGGTCTTGAGGTAGGTGAACAGCTCGTTATCGCTCCAGGTGCCGACACCGCCAGGCCCGCTGGTGATGTCATAGGCCTTCCAAATCCCCAGGTCGCCGCCCGCCAGGTTTGCACTGCCAAGCCCCTGGATGAAGTTACGCGGGGTGTGGCATTCGCCGCAGTGCTCCAGGCTCTGCACCAGGTAGGCGCCGCGGTTCCATTCTTCGCTCTTGCCGGCTACCGGCAACTGGCGCCCGGACTTGAAGTTCATGAGGTTCCAGAACGCCATGGCCCAGCGCTGGTTGAACGGGAAGCTCATGGTATTTTCCGGCGGTTTGCTGTCGATCGGCTTGATCGTGCGCAGGTAGGCCACCAGCGCCAGAGCGTCGTCGTCGGACATGCCCGTGTACGAGGTGTACGGCATGGCCGGGTACAGGCGCCGGCCATGCTGGGAGATACCGTTGCGCACTGAGCCGACGATCTCGGCGTCGGTGAACGTGCCGATGCCGTTGACCGGGTCCTGGGTGATGTTGGTGGAGTAGAGCCTGCCGAACGGTGTGTCGAAGGTCATGCCGCCGGCATAGGGCTTGCTCGCATCGGAGGTGTGACAGGCCACGCAGTCCGAGGCCAGCGCCACGGCGCGGCCACGCTCGACCAGTGCCGCACCGCCCTGCCCCGGCTTGGCCACCGGCATGTCGATCTGCGCTTGCTGCCAGATCACGCTGCCGGCGCCTATACCTGCGGCGACCGCCACGGCAAGGCCGGCCCAGGCCAGCGCCCGCCGGCGTGCGCGCGCTTTGATCGTTCCTGTTTTCATCAGCATGCGTAGGTCCTCACACCGAAGCCTTGATGATGCTGTCGGCGGCCAGCAGCGACAGCGCCACCCCGGTCAGCGTCGAGTTGACCAGCGCGGCGGTAGGCATCACGCCGGTTCCGCCGAAGTACAGGTTCTCGTGGTCGTGGGCCTGGGCCAGCTTGTTGCACACCGAGGTGTGCGGGTCGCTGCCCATGCTCAAGGTGCCGGTGATGTGCTGGCTGTTGGTGTACTGGCCGCGCTCGGAGAACTTAACCTCGGTGCCGCCAGAGGCCTTCACGCAGTCGGCAAAATGCTCGCGGCAAACGTCGTAGCCACGGTGCACGTACTCGGGGAAGCGGTAGTGCACCTCCATCTTGGGGATGCCCCAGGCGTCTTTCTGGTCGCTGAGGACGATGCGGTTTGCTGGGTCCGGCAACATCTCGAACATCGATTTGAGCAGCACGAAACGTTCTGCGTCGCGCTTGATCTTCTCGTTCAGTTCGTTGCCGTAATAACCCTGGGCCACGTACTTCTCGGTCAGGTAACGGGTCGGGTTGTCGTTGTGCACGTCGATGCGCAAGGCCGAACGCTCGCTGCGAAACGCGCCGTCACGGGTGTTGTTGATGCTGCCCGGGCACATCGGCCCACGCCCCACGTACAGGGGTTCGTCGGCCAGGTATTCCACGGCACTGGCCGGGTGATCCATCAGGCGACGGCCAACCTGGTCGGTGGCGTTGGCCACGCCGTTGGGGTTGCGCTCGTCCTTGGACATCAACAGGATCTTCACGCTTTCCATGGCGTTGGCGGTGAGCAGGAAATGCTTGCCGGTGACCCGATGAATCTCCTTGTTGTGGTCGATGAAGTGGGCGGCGACGATGCGGTTGCCCTCCCCGGTCTCGAGCTTGAACACCACCGCGTTGCTGAGCAGGTTCAGCCCCAGGCCCTGGGCGCGGCGCACCGACATGCTGCCGTTGTACTGGGCACCAATCGGGCAAATGGGCATGCAGTTGTTGTTGCCGCAGCATGCGGGGCGATCGTCGTAGGCAGTGCTGTTGCGCGCCTGCGGGCCAGGCAGCAGCTCCAGGCCAACCGATTGGTAGCGCTGGCGCAGGCGCTCGAACGCGTAGGGCAGCGGCAGTACGTCCATGGGGTATGGCATCGAGCGCGGCGAGCCGTAGTCACCGGCCAGTGCACCGCCGCCAGACACGCCCATCTCGACCTCAGCTTCGCAATAGTAGGGTTCGAGCTCGTCGTAGCTGATCGGCCAGTCCACCGATTGGCCATACAGGGACTGCATACGGAAGTCGTTGGGGATCAACCGCCACGCTTGGCCAGCCCAGTGCCAAGTGGTGCCACCGACGCCGCGGATGTACTGCGCGGTATAGGGTGCCGGGCCCTTCTGGATCAGGTAGCCGTTGTCGTGGGGGACGAAGTTCGGGTGTGGCGCCCATGGCATCATCGGGTACGGCGCCATGTGGTTGTTCTTGTACGCGCCATTGCGGTAGTTGGACACCAGCATGCCCTGGTCCAGCGGTGCGCCGGCCTCGAGCATCAGCACCGACAGGCCCTTGCGCAGCAGCTTTACGGCAGCGGCGCCGCCAGCGGCACCGGCGCCAATGATGACCACGTCGGCCGACATGGGGGTGGAATTCGAATCAGGCATGGCGTTCGGCATCTTTTTGCAGGGCGTAGGCAGGAGGATTGACCCAGAAGTTCGGGCTTCCGGTGCAGTAGCTCGGGGGCTCGACGAAATCGGACACGGCCTGGTACGCCGCCACGCTCTCGAACGCCACGCACTCGCGCACCCCTTCGGCATCCTCGACGGTGCCCAGGTACAGCGCAGTATTCATGCGCAGGAACAGGGTCCTTAGGGCCGGGTCTTTGCTGGCCAATCGTTGCAGGCGCTCGGCTGGGGTATTGGGCGCCGACAGTTCCGGTAGCGTAGCCAGCAACTGCTCGACCAGCGTGTCCAGGCCTGGGAGGGTCGACTGCAGTTTGTGGTGAACCAGGTTGATCAGCTCGCGATCGACACCGATCTGGCCGCAGAGCTGGTCTGCGAGAGCGATGAATGGGGCCGGGGCAACAGGGACTTCGAGTGCGCCACCGGCCGCCAGGGCCTTGGGCAGAAGTGTGGGTGCGCCCAGCGTCAGCAGCATCATGCCAGCGCCGCTGGAGACAAAGAATTCTCGTCTACTAAGCATGGGAAGTACCAATGAATGGAGAGCTGCCCAAGAGGGATGGCACAGTGCCCCCCTGCAAGGCGGCGCCACCCTAGCACATGTTACTAAATGTGTAGTTAATTTTTAACGGCGTTGAAACGCCCTTTCTAGAGCGGTTTAGTGCATTTATCTGCGACTTAAGGTGAGTGGTTTTTCGTGGATAAATCAGCTAGCCCCGGGGCTTCTGTGGCTTGAGGCTTAATGTTTACGGCACTCAGGAAAAATCTTGGGATCCAAAACTGACCGCCAATGCCGCGTCCGATAAACGCACACTTTCGTGACGATGACTGGCTTGAGGGGGCATGTTGTGCAGCCGTTCGTGGCTCCGATAGGCCCGCTATGATGATACTGCGTTGTCTGTAGGAGCTGGCTTGCCTGCGATCGGCTGCGAAGCAGTCGTAAATCCTGAATCCGCATCCTGTCTGGCACTACGCAGATACCGATTTTACGACTGCTGCGCAGCCGATCGCAGGCAAGCCAGCTCCTACAATGACGGCGATACACAAGTGTTTGTAAAGCCCTGGCGCAGGGTCGATACCACTGACATCCATGTAAAGGAGTTATCCATGTCAACGATTTACCCCAGCATCGATCCTGAGGGGCTGATCGAGTACTCGGTGGTCTACACCGACCGCTCGCTCAATCACATGTCCCAGGCATTTCAAGGCGTGATGAAGAACATATCCAGCACCCTGAAACAGGTCTACAACGCCCAGGCTGTTGCGGTGGTCCCAGGCAGCGGCACATTCGGCATGGAGGCAGTGGCACGGCAGTTTGCCACGGGCCAGCAATGCCTGGTGATACGCAACGGCTGGTTCAGTTACCGCTGGAGCCAGATCCTTGAGATGGGCAACATTCCGGCGGCCACCACGGTGCTTAAAGCCCGGCCGATCGACTCGGGTCGCCAGGCAGCGTATGCACCGCCCCCTCTTGACGAAGTAGTGGCAGCCATCAAGGCGCACAAGCCGCAGATCGTGTTCGCCCCCCACGTTGAAACCTCGTCAGGGATTATCCTGCCCGACGACTACTTACGGGCCGTCGGCGACGCCGTGCATGCGGTGGGTGGCTTGTTCGTGCTGGACTGCATCGCCTCCGGCACAGTCTGGGTCGATATGCACAAATGCGCCGTGGACCTGCTGATCAGCGCACCGCAGAAAGGCTGGAGCGCCTCCCCTTGCTGTGCCCTGGTGATGTTCAGCGCGCTGGCCCTCGAGCGTATCGAGCAGACACACAGCAGCAGCTTTGCCTGCGACCTGAAAAAGTGGCTTCAGATCATGCAAGCCTACGAACAGGGCGGCCATGCCTACCATGCAACCATGCCCAGCGACTCGCTCGCGCGCTTCAATGCTGTGATGAACGAGATGCAAGCCTACGGTTTCGACAAGGTCCGCAGCGAGCAACAGGCGCTGGGCGACCGGGTGCGCGCCATGTTGGCCGGCAAAGGCATCAGAAGCGTGGCGGCTGCCGGTTTTCAGGCGCCTGGCGTGGTGGTGAGCTACACCGATGATGCAGGCATCAAGACCGGCAAGAAATTTGCCGACCATGGCCTGCAGATCGCTGCCGGGGTACCGTTGCAATGCGACGAGCCCGCCGATTTCCAGACCTTTCGCATCGGCTTGTTCGGGCTCGAAAAACTGCACAATATCGAGCGCACGGTCAGCACCCTCGAGCAGGCGTTGGACGAAGTCTTGGCCAAGTAAGGCATCAGTTTAGCCGCAGCAGCGACGCAGCTTGGCAGTGGGCTGCGTGCTGCTGGGCCACGAGCCCTAAGTCGCTTTGACCCACTGGCCAGCAGAACAGGAAAACCGAATGGTCTCGTTCGATCTTCAACGCATGCTGCTGGGCGACCTGCCCTTGACCTTTCTTCTGGAGGTCGCCCTCAGGGTCTTCGCAGCCTTTGCTGCCGTCTTCTTCTTCCTCAAGTTCAGCGGCCGACGCGGGATCAAACAGCTCTCCCGCTTCGAGCTGGTCGTTATTCTCACACTCGGCTCCGCTGCCGGCGATGTGACGTTCTACGAGGATGTTCCGCTGCTGCCCGTCGCGTTGGTGTTCCTGACCCTGCTCTTGCTGTATCGGGGGACGGTCCACCTCATGAAGCGCAGCAAGACCTGCGAAGCCTGGATTGATGGGTTACCCATCACCGTGGTGAAAGGTGGAATGTACGAGGTTCATTCACTGCGCAATCTGAATATTTCCGCCAACGAGCTGTTCATGGAGCTGCGCCAACGCGGCGTAGAGCATCTGGGGCAAGTACGTTTGGGCCTGCTGGAAACCGATGGCGAGCTCAGCTTGTATTTCTATGAGCCCGAAGACACCAAGCCAGGGCTGTCAGTGCTGCCCTTCGAACATCGCCCGGAATACACCTCACCGCCCTCTGCCGGCCTCTACTGCTGCGTCAGCTGCGGTTTTCCGACCTACCAGGAAGCGCAAGGCACGGCTGCATGTGAGCGTTGCGGCCATGGCGTATGGTCTCCAGCGCTGAGCACACCTCGCAACCGTTAGCCGATCCCCGTCTACGCTTGTGCCAAACTTTCCAGCTATTGAGGGATGAGGCGTACTCATGGGCAAAGTGCTGTCATCGCGTATCGGCCTGCGTGGCCTGGTTCTTGGCTTTGTCCTGCTCGCCGTGCTGGCCACCTTGTGCAACAGCTTGATCACCGCCTACGGTGTGCAGCGCGACGCGTTGGTGCACTCGGCGCTGGAGGCCAACCGTGCCTACGCCTTCAAGGTCGCCTCGAGCATCGATCAGTTCCTGTACTCGGTGAATGAACGCCTCAAGTACAGCAGCCAGCGCCTTGGCGATGGCTTCGCCAATCAAGCGTTGCTCAAGGAAGAAGCGCGTCGCCTGCAAGCGCAGGACTCGGAGTTGAACACCGTGCTGATCACCGACCCTGCGGGCAAGGTAGTGCAGGCTTACCCGCCTGCGGTGCCGATAGGTTCGAGCGTCAGCTCCGCCGAACTGCACGAAGCGCTCGAACTGCGGCGCCCCTTGGTCAGCCAGGCTTTTACCTCAACCAGCGGCAAGCTGATCGTTTTCGTCTCTCAGCCGATCTTCAGCCCCACAGGCCAGTATCTCGGGCTGGTCGGTGGTTCGGTGTTCCTGCAACAGCGCGGGGTGATGCATTCGCTGATCGGCGAACATCACCTGGAAGGCGCCTTCGCCTTCGTCGCCGACGGCAACCGCCGGTTGCTTTACCACCCCGACCAGCAGCGCATCGGTGAAGTGCTCGGCTGGAGCCAGACGGTGGACAAGGCCTTGCTCGGTGACAGCGGCACAATGGAGACGGTCAATTATCAGGGCGTGCCCATGCTCGCAGGCTTTGCCCACGTGCAGGGCTCCAACTGGGCCGTGGTCGTCCAGCAACCCCGGGAACAGGCGCTGGCACCGCTGGGCAAGCTGATGCGCGACATGCTGGTCAGGATTATCCCGGCCGGCGTGATTGGGCTGCTGCTGATCCTGCTAGGCGTGATGCTGATCACCCGCCCCTTGCGGGCACTGGCCGGCCATGCCATCGACCTTTCGACACCCAACGCCACGGCCGAACTGTCCGCGATCAATGCCTGGTACGCCGAGGCAGCGGCGATCCGCCAGGCGTTGGTACTGCAGTCGCAACAGCTGCAGCAGAAGATCGGCACCTTGAACGCCGCAGCCGACACCGACCCGTTGACCGGCCTTGCCAACCGGCGCGCGATGAACGCAGCACTCCAGGCGCTCGACTCGACTCAACAGACCTATTCGGCGCTGGCGTTGGACATCGATCACTTCAAGCGGGTGAACGACACTTTCGGCCATGATGCAGGTGACCTGACTTTGCAAAAGGTCGCCCAAGTGATACGTGACTGCACCCGGGCCGGGGACCTGGCGTGCAGGGCCGGTGGAGAAGAGTTCTGCCTGCTGCTGCCGAACACTGCGCTGAGCACGGCCTACGAGGTGGCCGAGCGCATCCGCACGACGCTCAGCGGTATCTCGCTGCCGCAGGTCGGCACGGTGACCATTTCCATCGGCGGGGCCTGCCGGGACGCAGCCACGCCTGACGCACCGGCAATCCTCAAGCGCGCCGACCAGCGTCTGTACCTGGCCAAACAGAACGGGCGTAACCGGGTGGTGACTGATGATTGCTTGACGCTCAACTGAAGCGCGCACTGTGCATGGCTGTTGGCAGCGCAGTCATGTACCCTCCCTCGCGCCATGCAATCGCCCGGAAATCGATTTTGTCCTCCAATGCCTTGACCCCCCGTGAAACCTACCAGCTGCTACGTGATATCGCGCTGGGTATTCGCACCATGCGCCGCCTTGGCGAGCAAAGCTGGGCGCAGGTCCAGCCCGGCTTGATGACGGTGGAGGTAGAAGGTTGGGTGCTCACCTTCTGCAACGACAGCGACACCCTGGGTTACTGCGCCAGCTGTTACGCACCAGACGGCAGGGCCTATGTCCTGGGCTCAGACCAGAAATTCGGCACCGACCCGATCGAGCTGATGAGTACCTGGGAGCACGGCGAGTTGCAGCGGCTGCTCAAGGCACTTTGACGCCAGCCACGGGCGCCTGGCCCTGCCGCTGTTGCAAGGCCAGGTGCTGCCTCAGGAGGGGTTAGGCACGAGCAGAATCTTGCCGCCCCGCTCGCCCTTGGCTGCGGCAGCGACCGCCGCCTTGACTTGGCTCAGATCATAGGTCGCTTCGATGGGCGCACTGAGCTTCCCTGCGGCTACCAACCCAGCCAGTTCGGCAAAAAGCTGGGCCTGTTGGGCCGGGCTGGTGGTGCGGAACCATCGAGCCAGCCAAAAGCCTTTGGCTGTGACGTCATTGAATACCAGGTCTCGGGCCGACAGCTCGGACGGCGCCCCGCTCAGCGCGCCGTAGGTCACGACCGTACCGCTTTCAGCCAGCGTGGCTGCCAGGTACCGGGTAGATGCGCCGCCCACGGCATCAATCGCCAGCTTGATAGCTGCGCCTTCGGTAGCCGCTTTCACCCGGGCGGCCAGATCGTCGCCATCCACCAGCACAACATCGCCACCCAGCGCAGCGACGCCTGCCACTGCTGACTCCCGCCGTACCACGTTTACAGTTCGAACCCCGCGCAAGGCCGCCAACTGGACCACATAACTGCCTACAGCCGAGTTTGCGGCGTTCTGGATAATCCAGTCCCCTGGCTGCAATTGCACAAAATCACTCAACAACAGCGCTGCGGTCGGCGGGTTGACGGCGAGCATGGACAGCTGGGCGTAATCGGCCACATCCGGTAACGCAATCAGACGCGCGGCATCCGCGACCAGGTGGGTAGCCCAGGTGCCGGAGCCTACGGGCAACAGCACAACCTGGCCGACCGCAATATGGTCGGCCCCGGGCCCGCGTTCGATCACCCGGCCGACACCTTCATTTCCGCCCACGGCAGGCAGTGGCGGCAGCGAGCCGTACTGGCCTGTGAGCGTCAGCACATCACTTGGGTTGATAGGCGCTGCCATCACTTCAAGCAGTACTTGCCCCGGTTGCAGGTCAGGCACTTCAAACGGTACGGCTTCGATAACAGCTTCAGGTACAGGGCCACGTTCAGTGTATCGGGCCTGGAGTTTGGTGGCTGGCATGGGTCGGTTTCCTCGCATTCAGGGTGCCGCAAGACTAGGAAAAAATCCTCCAGCCCGAAATCGTCATAATAGGTAATATGTTTTGTCTTTAAGGCAATAGTGCCCCGAGTGTGATGTGATGGACAAACTGCGTGCCCTGAATTACTTCCTCAAAGTGGCCGAAACACTTAGCTTCACCGAAGCTGCGAAAGCTTTCGACGTGCCAGCCTCATCGATCTCCCGCAGGGTGTCCGAGCTTGAAGCCGCCCTCGGCGCGCAGCTGCTGCACAGGACCACCCGCACGGTCCGGCTCACTGAAGCGGGTGAACTCTACCTGGGGCAGGTGCGAGTAGGCATGGCCCAGCTCACCGCCGCAGAAGAGCATTTGCGCGAGCGCGGCAACAAACCAGGCGGCACGCTGCGCATCAGCTGTATGGCGGGTTACGGCAGGGTCATGCTGATGCCGGTACTGCAGGCCTTCAGTGAGCAGTACCCGGACATCCTCCTCGACGTGCACTTAAGCGACGAATTGGTCGACCTGGGCGGCGACCAGTTCGATATCACCATCCGTGGCGGCGCGCAGCCTGAAAACCGCGTAGTCGCGCGTCGGCTCGACGCGAACCGTTTCGTCCTCGCAGCATCGCCCCGTTATCTCGCGACCCATGGCGTACCGAAATCCCTGGCGGATTTGGCCGGCCATTCGGCGCTGCTGTATCGCGGCCCGAGCAACGTGCTCAAATGGGTTGGCTTCGATGGCACCCACTGGATCAACCCCGCTGTCATACCGGCGTTCATCAGCAATGACGGCGCCAGCCTCCTGGCGCTAGCCTGCCGGCATCGGGGCATGGTTCTGCTACCAGAATGGAGCTTGAAAGGTTACCTTGCGCGGGGTGAGTTGGTGGCGGTGGCGCTCGAGCAGCACTTATCCGTTACCCGGAGCGATCAGGTCGGCATTTTCATGCTTTACCTGCAGGCTCGATACTCGATCCCAAAAATCCGCGTAGCCGTCGAGTTCATTCATGAGCGACTTGCCCGACCAGACGAGGGTGCTGGCAGTTGAGCGCTGTTTCAGCCTGGCTGCGCGACCCACTACTTTTACCGCTGGAAGCCTTGATGAATAAATTGATCCTGCCTGTTGCCATCTTCGTCAGCGTGATCATCGCGGGCAAAATAGCCGAGCATTACGAGATGCAGGGCAGTTGGAAAATCGGCGTGCTGTGCGTTGTGGCCGCCGCCGTGCAGATCGCGGTGACGCGCTACCAACGCTCGCGCCAGTAGCAAGCGCTCACTGCCCCTCACATCAGGCAATAGAACTCGCTGACCTCTGCAACGATCTGGCCCTTGGCATCGTACAGGCGTGCCTCTGGGGTCAGCGCCATGGAGCGCGCTTCCAGCACATAACGTTCGCCCGCTTTGAAATGCCCGTACGGGATCGTCAGGTAGCACTGGCGAACGGTGGTACCGCCCATCATGCTCATCCCTCCACCGCCGCCCACCTCGTAGTCGAACCTGACGATCAGCTCATGGCTACCCGGGCTTACCTGAAAGAAGCGCCCGTCGCTCAGGCGTTGTTTATCCAGACGCTCAGCCATCAGCACGCGGTCATTGGGAAATGGCACCGAGAAATCGACCCAGGCCATCTGTGGATTGGCGGTTGGCATGGGGGCCTGGCAACCCGCAACCGCCAGGGTTGCGAGTAAAGGCATCAATCTGCGCATGATGGGTGTCCCAAGCGTGGTTGCCGCAACAGGGTACTGACGTTCAGCGTCAGCGTTTCGAGCGCAAAGGGTTTGGTCAGTACAGCAGTGTTGGCTTCCAGCGCAGCCCCTTCAAGAATGTGCGGCTGCACGTAGCCGGTCATGAACAGGACCGGCAAACCTGGCCGGGACAAACGCGCGGTCTCGGCCATCTGCCGGCCGTCGATGCCGCCCGGCAAGCCGATGTCCGTCACCAGCAGGTCGATACGGGTGTCTGACCGCAGCAGTTGCAGGCCGGCGAGGCTATCAGCGGCCTCGATGACCACGTACCCGCAGCTGCCAAGCGTTTCGCTCACGAACATGCGCACGGACGGCTCGTCATCGACGACCAGCACCGTTTCCCCTGGCGAGGCTGACGGCGCCTGCACGGGTGGTTTCGAACGTTCCTCGCGCTCGACCTGCGCGGCGTGGCCAGGTAGCTGCAGGTAGACGCGTGTACCAGCCCCCTCTTGCGAGGTGATCTTCACCTGCCCACCCGACTGCTTGGCGAACCCGTACACCATCGACAAGCCCAGGCCGGTGCCCGCGCCGACGGGCTTTGTGGTGAAAAATGGCTCGAATGCCTTGGACAGCGTATCGGCATTCATGCCAATGCCATTGTCGGCTACGCAGATGGTCAGGAAGGTACCCGGTGTAAGTTCAGGGTCCAGGTCCGGCCCCTGCTCGAGCACTTGGTTGCAGGTACTGATGGCAATTTCGACGCCCCCTGCGTCACGCGCGTTGATGCACAGGTTCAGCAATGCATTTTCAACTTGTGCAGGGTCCACCAGGCAGACGCTCGATTGTGCCTGCAATGCCACCCGCAGGTTGATCGATGGGCCAACGGTACGGCGGATCAGCTCTTCCATATCGCTGATCAAACGGTTCACGTCCGTTTGCACCGGCAATAACGTCTGCCGGCGCGAGAACGCCAGCAGCCTGTGGGTCAGTGAGGCCGCCCGCTGCGCGGCGCCATGCGCCACCGACAGATAACGTTCCACGTCGGCGACACGGCCTTGTTTCAGGCGGATCTGGATCAGGTCCAGGCTGCCGGTGATCCCCGCCAGCAGATTATTGAAATCATGGGCGATGCCCCCGGTCAGCTGGCCGACCGCTTCCATCTTCTGTGATTGACGCAGCGCCGCCTGGGCCGCTTCGCGTTCAGCAACCGCCTGCTCGACCCGTGCCTCGAGGGTGCGGTTCAGCTCCAGCAGTTTCGATTCGGCGCTTTTGCGCGCCGTCACGTCGATGGAGGAGCCGATCAGCCCGATCACCTCCCCCGTATCGCTCAGCAGTGGCGCCTTGATCGAGAGCCAGTAGGTTGCCGAGCCATCCGGCATGTCCACGCGTTCTTCCACTTGCTCCGCAACACCACCGCGCATGATGCGCTGATCGGTCTCCATCACCTGGCGGGCCTGGGCCTTGTCTTCCAGAAACTCCACATCGGTCTTGCCCAGATAGAACTGCGGCGGCTTGCCGATCAGCCGAGTGGCGCCATCGTTGGCCACCAGCATGCGCCCCTCAAGGTCCTTGGCGTAGACCACACCGGGTACCGCAGCGGTGAAGGTACGCAGCAACGCTGACATCCGGTCGCGTTCGGCCTCGGCCGAGCGGCGCGATTCGATGTCCATCAGCACGCCTGGGAAGCGCACCGCCACGCCTTCGCTGTTCAGCTCCGCGCGGCCGTTGGCCTCGATCCAGCGATAACAGCCGTCCTCCTGGCGCACCCGATATTCGCAGCGGAACGCCCCGCCCCGGTCCATGGCGCCCTGGATGTCCGCCCAGACGCCCTCGCGGTCGTCTGGGTGAATGGATGCAAAAGCCTCCTCGATCGCTATCCCTGCCATGCACCGGTCCGCGGGCAGCCCGAAGGAACGGGAGAAACGTTCGTCCGCCGTCACGCGGTTATCGGGAATGTCCCACACCCAAGTGCCGATGATGGCGCCGGCGTCGAGGGCCAGTTGCAATCGCTCGGCGGCATTGGTGGGAAAAGCCTTTTCCTGATCCTGCGCCGCAGACGTGCTGGTATGGCTGGAAGTACCCAGGCTCTCGCGATCCATGATTCATCTCTTCGTTGCACTGCCTGTATGGTCGCATATGACAGCCAATTGCGCAGGTGGTGCAACACGCCTGAGCCGCGTGCGGCTCAGAGCTGAAACCGCTTCATCATCCCGTTCAAGCCAATCGACAAGCTGGCCAGCTCCTGGCTCGCCGCGCTGATCTGGTCCGCACCCTCCGAGGTTTGCACCGCCAGGTCCCTGATGTTCAGCAGGTTGCGGTCCACTTCCCGGGCCACTTGAGCCTGTTCTTCAGTGGCACTGGCCACCACCAGGTTGCGCTCATGGATCGCGCTGGCGCCGTTGCTGATCTCATCCAGTGCCTGCCCGGCCAGCTCGGCCACCTGCAAGGTATGGCCCACCTGCTGGCTGTTGCTCTGCATCGACTGCACTACCCGCGCCGTGCCGCTGCGGATGGCATTGACCATTTCCTCGATCTCCAGCGTCGAGCTCTGGGTACGAGCTGCCAGCGCCCGCACTTCATCCGCCACCACGGCAAAACCGCGCCCGGCCTCACCCGCCCTCGCCGCCTCGATCGCGGCATTGAGCGCCAGCAGGTTGGTCTGCCCGGCAATCGCGCCAATCACGTCGAGCACCTTGCCGACCTGCTGGGACTGCACCGACAGCGCTTCGATCTGCCGCGACGCCTCATGCACATCGTCACTCATCTTGCTGATCGAGCTGATCGCCTCGCCCACCCGCTCACGACCGCGGCGTGCCGCGTCTTCCGACTGACGGGAGACTTCGGAGGTGCTGACGGTGTTGCGCGCCACCTCCTCCACCGCGACGCTCATCTCGGTTACCGCAGTGGCGGCCTGCTGGATTTCGTCGCTTTGCCGATTGAGGTCGCGGGAGGTTTGCTGGGTAATCGCCGACATCTGTTCGCTGGCCGCCGCCAGCTGGTGCGAGGAGTCGCCGATCAGGCGCAGGGCATCTTTCAGGCTGGCCTGCATGGCCGCCAAGGCGTGCATCAGCTGGGTGGCCTCATCACGGCCGCTGGCGTGCACGGTGTGGGAAAGATCGCCGCCTGCAATGTTCTGGGCCACGCCGATGGCTTCGCGCAGCGGGCTGACGATGCTGCGGGTCAACAGCCAGGCAAGGGCAATGGTCAGCACCAGCACCAGGCCGATGACGCCGAAGGTCAGGTACAGGGCGCGCTGGTAATCGTCGCGGGCCTTGGCCGTGTACTGTTCGGCGGCGTCGCTGCTGAGCTTGACCAGGTTGTCGTAGAGTTCGCCAATGCGGTTGGAGATGTCCTGCATGGCGCCGCTGAGCATGGCCTGCATCTGCGGCACCTGGTTCTGCTCGGACAACCTTTTGTATTGGTCGAGCAGCACGTGGTACTGCCCGATCAACTGCTGCATCTCGGCAAACACCGGCTTGCCTGCCGCCGGCATCACTGCGCCATAGCCTTTGACGCCGTTGTCCAGCAAACCTTTGAGTACCTCCAGGCGCGCCAGGGTCGGCGCTAGCTGCGCAGGCTCGCGGGCAATGGCCATGCGCAGGGTGATGACCCGCAAGCCCAGCGTATGGCTGCGGACTTCACCCAGGTAGCGGGTGCCGACGTTGGTCACCTGCTCGGTGTACACCACGGCTTCGCGCATGCTGGAGATCTTGTTGATGGAAAACAGCCCGAGCACCACCACAAGGGCGGCGATCAGGCTGAAACTCAGGTAAGAGCGGGTGGCGATGTTGAGGTGGCGCAGGGGCATGGCGACGCATCCAAGTGGCAGTGGAATGTACTGCCCATTACGTTCGGCATGGCTCGCAGAAGGTTTAGTGCTCGAATGCGCCTAATGCTCGATAATCGAACACTACTCAAAAATGCGCCTTCAGCAACACGCTCAGCGCATTCTGATCGGTCGGGAACCCGTGGCTGTCCTCGATCCCATACTTGTCCGACCAGTAATCCCACTCGACCCCCGCGTAAAACCGCTTCGGGGTATGGCCCAGCGCCTTGCCCACGTCGTATTTGATTTGCGGGTTGAAGTGAAAACTCTTCGCCACATAGTTGGACGTGCCCTTGCGCCCGACATCATTCACATACCACTCCAGGTAACCGTCGAACAGAATGTCCGACCTACCCAACGGCAGGGTCATCGCCCAGGTCGGGTTTATCTGCCATTGCCCCGATGCCTTGCCGGTGATGCCGTCGGGCTTGCGGTAGTAGGTGTTGAGCGAAAAGCGGTCGAAGCCCGGGATCAGCAGGTCCACGGCAGGGCCCAGCAGGTACTTGCGATTGCGCCCCTCACCGCGCTCGTAGGTGGCAGCGACCAATACATCCTTGACGATGCCATAGCGCAGGCTCTGCCCGCTGACCTTGCCCAGCGACAAGCGCGGGGAGAATTCACCGTAGTAGGTATGCCCGTCATTGCCGGACAACCCGTTCGACCATTTGTTGTCGACGAACAGGAACACGTCGCCCCAGGTCCAGCCGCTGGCATGCTCGAAGGTGATGGTCTGCTGAATGTCGTTGCCGGTGCCGTCGACTTTGTAGTTATGGCCATACAGGTAGCTAAGGCTGTTGTCGCTCCACATCAACGGGCCGGCCTGCGCGCTGGCGCTGGCCAAGGCGCAGAGTGGCAGGAAGCTGTGGCATAGCCAGGCAAGAGGGTCGAGTTTCATGTGCATCCCTTGGGTCGAGGTGGGTGAGGTTCACCGGCAAGGGACGCAGCGGACGGACCTCTCCTCTGGCCACAGTGCAGACTGTGGCGCCACCCTTGCCGGGCGTGCGGCGCGAGGCCGCCAGAGCAATGTCCCATGCCATTTCAGGCACTGACCGCTTCTACTCGGCTTAGCCTTAGCAGGGCGCGTGCCAAGTGATCGAATACAGTCTTGGTCGGTGATTGTGGCCAATGTGCCAACTCAATGAATACCGATAAGCAGCCATATTGCGCACTTTAATAGCGCTGGCCATCGCTGCCTTGCACCTTCTCGGTTCACGACCTGCCCTCGCCATACGAATGCAGGCGCGGCGTAGGCGGCATTGAGAAATTGGCACGCTTCTGGCTTTGTCCACCTTTGAGTAGAAGCGGTCAGTGCCAGGCATGGCATGGGGCATTGCTCTTGCGCCTCCGGTGGGGCGTACATCCGAGCGGATGTTTGCACGCGGCCTGATAGCCCTGGGCAATAGAGAAGTGTCGGCCGTGATCGTGCGTGCAATGCGCTGTCTCGTGTGCCCCGTTCTCCCCGCTCGGTCCTGTTGCTGGCGTGCTCATGAGCACCCCGGCGGATTTCGAATCGAGGTGGAGAACAATCATGAAAAACCGCTTTGCTTTGGCTCACCCGCTTCGCTCGCTGTTGGCAGCGGCGGTGCTCCCCGCAATGGTCGGCAGTGCCCCGGTGGCGATGGCCAACGACAAGGTCGTGTTGCTCACCTCCTGGTACGCCCAGGCCGAACAAGGTGGCTTCTACCAGGCCGTGGCCGAGGGGTTGTACGCCCAGGAAGGCCTGGATGTCACCATCCGCATGGGCGGCCCGCAGGTCAATGGCATGCAACTGCTGGTGAGCAAGCAGGCCGATTTCATCGTCAACTACGACCTGCAGGTCCTCAAGAGCGTGGAGCAAGGGCTGCCGGTGGTAGCGGTAGCCGCACCGTTCCAAGGTGACCCGCAGGGCTTGATGACCCACGCCGACGTCGCCGCCCTGGACGGCCTAAAAAACAAGCAAGTGCTGGTGTCCACCTCCGGCCAGCAAACCTGGTGGCCTTGGCTCAAGGGCAAGTACCAGCTCGAGGACAACCAGGCGCGGCCCTATACCTTCAACCTGCAGCCGTTCCTGGCTGGCGCTGACACCACCCAGCAGGCCTATGCCAGTTCGGAACTGTTCCAGGCCATCAAGGCAGGCCAGAAACCCAATTTCTTCTTGTTCGCCGATGCCGGCTACCCGCCCTACGGCTCTACGCTGGTTACCCGCCAGGACGTCATCGAGCAGAACCCGGAGCGCGTTGCAGGGTTTGTCCGCGCCTCACTCGAAGGCTGGAAGCGCTACCTGGAAAACCCCGCCGCAGGCAACGCGCTGATCAAGCGCGACAACCCCAACATGAGCGATGAGCTGCTGGCCTGGGGCGTCTCGACCCTCAAGCAATACCAGCTGGTGACCGGTGGCGAGGCAGCCACCCAGGGCATCGGCACGATGAACGACGCCCGCTGGCAAGCCACGCGCGACTTCATGGTCGAGGCCGGCCTGCTTGGCGCCGCCGCCCCTTGGCAGCAGGCCTACACAACCCGCTTCGTGCAAGGCCTCAAGGTGCTGCCCGGCAACTTCCAGGCCGCCAGCCGCTGAACCCCATAACAACATTCAACGCCGTGAGGAAACTGGATCATGTTGGTCACCAAACAACCTGTGTTGCGCCGCTTCTGGTACGCCCTGCTGCCCATGACCGCCCTGGACGACGGGCCAAAACCGTTCACCTTGCTCGGTGAAGCCCTGGTGCTGTGGAAGCACCCGAATGGCACCCCGGTAGCGATGCGCGACCGTTGCTGCCACCGCACCGCCAAACTGTCCAAAGGCTTTGTCAGCGAAGACGGCAATATCGCCTGCGGCTACCATGGCTGGGAATACGACTGCAGCGGCACCTGCGTGAAGATCCCGCAGAACCCCACGGGTGCCATCCCGCCCCGCGCGGCGGTCAAGGCCTATCACTGCCAGGAAAAATACGGCTATGCCTGGGTGGCCCTGGACGATCCGCTGCAGCCGATTCCCGAGTTCCCCGAAGACGGCGCATCCGGCTACCGGCGTATCTTCCAATTCTATGAAGAGTGGAAAACCAGCCCCCTGCGGGTCATGGAAAACGCCTTCGACAACTCGCATTTTTCTTTTGTGCACAAGGCCAACTTCGGCCTGTTCGACCAGCCCCAACCGGCCCGCTACGAATTTCGCGAAACCGATTACGGCTTCGAGGCCGAAACCCGCGTGCCAGTGCGCAACCCCGAAGAAAGCTTCGCCATCACCGGCACCCGTGCGCCGATCACCGAGCGCCACCTGGTCAACCGCTATTACCTGCCGTTCTCCCGGCGTTTTGGCTGCATGTACCCGGACAGCGGCATCCACCACATCATCTACAACTGCGCCACGCCGATCGATGACGGCCGGCTGATGCTGGTGCAGTGGTTGTACCGCAACGACAGCGAAGCACAGTGCTCGACCCAGGCGCTGATCGACTGGGACGCCGCGATCACCGCCGAAGACCGCGACATCCTCGAGGCCACCGACCCGGACGCCTGCATCGATACCCGCCGGCGCGTCGAGCTGCACATGCCCTCGGACAAGCCCGGCCTGGTAATCCGCCGGCAACTGCAGGGCCTGCTCGAAGCCCATGGCGAAAGCGAAGTGTTCGCCAGCCACTGACCGCCTGTTCAGCGCCCCGGTGCGCCGGGGCATACGCAACCGCTCATTGCCCGTGGGGAGAGCGCCATGTTGATGCAGACCCTGTCCAAAGCCAGCGCCCAGTTGCAACTACCACCCAATACCGACGCCGTGGGTGCCGATACGCCGCTGTTCGCCAACCAGGTCGAAAAAACCTACGGCAACGGCACCCATGCCCTGAGCCGCGTCAAGCTGGCGATCCAGCGCGGCGAATTCGTTTCGTTGCTGGGCCCTTCAGGCTGCGGCAAAAGCACCTTGCTGAAGATGTTCGCCGGCCTCGAACAGCCCAGCGCCGGCCACGTGCGCTGGTGGGGCAAGGATGCCCCGGGCGGTGATCCTCGCGCGGCCAGCGTGGGCCGCAACCTCGCGATGGTGTTCCAGGAAGCCACCTTGATGCCGTGGGCCAAGGTGCAGGACAACGTGCGCCTGCCGCTGGACCTGGCGGGTGTGCCCAAAGCCGACAGCCAGGCCAAGGTACAGGCAGCACTGGAGCAGGTAGGCCTGGGCGCGTTCGGCAATGTTTACCCGCGTGAATTGTCTGGCGGCATGCAGATGCGTGCCTCGATTGCCCGGGCATTGGCCACCGAGCCCAACCTGCTGCTGATGGACGAACCGTTTGGCGCGCTCGACGAGTTCACCCGCAACAAGCTCGACAGCGACCTGCGCCAGCTTTGGGCCGAGCGTGACCTGACGGTGGTGTTCGTCACCCACAGCATTTTCGAGGCGGTGTATCTCTCGTCGCGGGTCGTGGTAATGGGTGCTCGCCCCGGGCGTGTGATCGCCGATGTCGCCATCGACGGCCCGCAGGTACGCGACGAGGCCTACCGCACCTCCCCGGCGTTCATCGCGCAATGCGCTTACCTGTCCCAGCTGCTGGCCCAGGCCAACGGCGAACCGGCTTGAGGGCCTCTGAATGAGCCAAACCCCTGCTCCCTGGTTACGTAACCCCGCCGTGCTGCGCATCGTCTCGCCACTGCTTGTCGGCACCTTGCTACTGGGCCTGTGGCAGCTGGCCTGCATCGCCTGGCAGGTACCGGTGTACCTGGTGCCCTCCCCTGCAGACATCGGCCGCACGCTGATCATCGACGGCCCGATGCTGCTCGGGGCACTGTGGATGACCCTGAAAATCACCTTCCTGTCGTTCGCCCTTGCGGTCGTTATCGGCACCCTGGCCGCGTTCGTGTTCGTGCAGAGCCGGGTGATCGAAGCCAGCCTGTTCCCCTACGCGATTCTGCTGCAGGTGACGCCGGTGGTGGCGATCGCCCCGCTGATCATCATCTGGTGCAGCGACACCACCGTGGCGCTGGTGATCTGCGCGACGCTGGTCGCGGTGTTCCCGATCATCGCCAACACGGTACTGGGCCTGCGCAGCGTCAACCCCGGGCTCGTCAACCTGTTCCGCCTCAACCGCGCCAGCCGCTGGCAGGTGCTGCTGCGCCTGCGCATCCCCAGTGCCTTGCCGTGCTTTTTCGCCGGCCTGCGGATTGCCAGCGGGCTGGCGTTGATCGGCGCGGTGGTGGCGGAGTTCGTGGCTGGCACCGGCGGGACCGGTGCGGGGCTTGCGTACCAGATCCTGCAAGCGGGCTTTCAACTCAACATTGCGCGGCTGTTCGCCGCCCTGGTGCTGATCGCCCTCACCGGCGTCGCGCTGTTCAGCCTGATGGCCCTGCTGGCACGCCTGAGCCTGCGCCACTGGCACGAAAGTGAACTGGGCTAAGCCCCTGGAGCCGTACATGAAGCACTATGCCGACAGCTGGCTGATACGTAACGCCAGCGCCATTCTCACCGGGCTACGCGGCGCGCCAGCGCGTCATGCTGGCCCAGACATCCGCATCAGCCACGGGCGCATCGCCGCCCTCGGGGCGCTGCAACCGCTGCCAGGCGAGCAGGTGCTCGACGCCACCGATTGCGTGGTCTACCCGGGGTGGGTGAACACCCACCATCACCTGTTCCAGTCGCTGCTCAAGGGTATCCCGGCAGGTATCGACCAAAGCCTGGGGGCCTGGTTGGGAGCGGTGCCCTACCGCTACCGCAGCCTGTTTGATGAACACAGCTTCCGCCTGGCGGCGCGTATCGGCCTGGTGGAGCTGGCCCGCTCCGGCTGCAGCACGGTGGCCGACCACCATTACCTGTACCTGCCAGGCATGGCGTTTGACAGCGCGCAGATTCTGTTCGAGGAGGCCGAGCGGCTAGGCCTGCGCTTGGTGCTGTGCCGGGGCGGGGCAACCCAGGTGCGCCAGGCCGAAGGCGCGGCAAGCGCTGGGCCGGAAACCCTGGGTCAATACCTGAGTGACGTCGAGCGGCTGGTGCGCACCTACCACGACCCCGCCGCCGATGCCTGGCGCCGGGTAGTGATGGCCCCCACCAGCCCGCCGTATTCGATGCCGCCCGAGCACCTGCGCGAAACCGCCAGGGCTGCGCGCAGGCTGGGTATCCGCCTGCACAGCCACCTGAGCGAAACGGTGGAGTACCAGAACGAAGTGCAGCGCCGCCACAACCTGTCGCCGGTGGCATTCTGCGCGGAGCACGAGTGGCTCGGCGCCGACGTGTGGTTCGCCCACCTGGTCAAGCTCAGCCGCGAGGAAATCCAGCTTTTGGGCGCTACCGGCACTGGCATTGCTCATTGCCCGCAGAGCAACGGCCGGCTGGGCAGTGGCATCGCTGACATCGTCGCCATGGAAGCGGCAGGTATGCCTATTTCGATCGGCGTAGACGGCGCCGCCTCCAACGAGGCCTGCGACATGATCAGCGAAACCCACGCCGCCTGGCTGATGCAGCGGGCCAAGGCTGGCGAGCGGGCCTTGCCAGCCTATGCCGGCGGCCAACAGGAGGGCGGCGCGCATGTTGCCTGCGTGGAAGACGTGGTGCGCTGGGGCACTGCCGGTGGCGCGCAGGTGCTGGGGCTGGAAGCGCTGGGCACGCTGGAGGTGGGCAAGGCAGCGGACCTGGCGCTGTATCGGCTGGACCAGCCGCGCTACTTCGGCCTGCATGACGTAGGCATTGCGCCGGTGGTGGGCGGTGGCCGGCCGACATTGCGCGCATTGCTGGTCGGCGGGCGCCTGAGCGTGGAGAACGACGCTATCCCTGGTCTGGACCTGGCGGAACTGGGCAGCCAGGCGCGCGAGGCCGTGGTGCGGCTGCAACGGGCGGTGGGGGTGCGGGCGTGAGGTGGACAGTCGCTTGGTGCTTGCCATGGCATGTTCAGGGCCTATGAGATCGAGCGCCGCCCGCGCGGCGCTTCGCGGGGCAAGTCGGATCGCCGCACCGCCGCTCCCACATTTGTTGCAACATGCCATGGCCTGATAGGCCATGGTTGTTAGCCTTGGCGCATGGCTGAAGACAGGTGGGGCGCCGGCAGCACCAGCCGAGAAATTGCGTCGTGCCAACAAGGCTGGCAACTATGGCCTCACAGGCCATGGCACGTTGCAACAAATGTGGGAGCGGGCTTGCCCCGCGAAGCGCCGCGCGGGCGGCGCTCGATCTCAAAAGCGCTGAAGATTCCAAGGCAAGCGCTTCGCGATGCGCCGCGCGGGCGGCGCTCGATCTCAAGGGCGCTAAAGATCCCAAGGCAAGCGCTTCGCGCGGGCGGCGCTCGATCTGTGCATCACCACAAAAACCAAGCCAGGCCCCCGGTAGCCCCAACCCTATCTCCCGACAAACCTATCGCAACCCCGACCACCACCCCATTCCTAAAGCCCACCAAGCACCCTACCAACCTGCCCAACCACCTGCCTCGTCGCCTCTTCAACCGTCCCTTCATTCCGGCACAACACCCACCCATTATCAGCAACCGCTCGTTCAAACGCCTCGGTACTGGCCACCTGCTCTGCCAGGTTGAACATCACCGTACTGCGCAGCCCCGCCGTACGCGCCGCGGCCCTCGCCCATGAAATCTCAGCGTCGGTGACCACGCCCACATGCAGGTCTGGCACGCGCACCTCGCGCGCCATGTTCAACCGCAGCACCTCGGCAAACGGGATCAGGCGACGGAACGCGGCATCCGATGGGTACCAGCGATCGATCAGGATGATGCTGTCGGCGGGCTGTTTGGGCAGCACGTTCAGGGTAATCCAGCGACGGCTCTCGGCCAGGCGTTCACACACCTGCAACTCCAGTGCTCGGCTGGGGTTTCTCACGAGTTGGTTGACCAGCGCCATGGTCTCGGCCCGGCCCGGGTCGTTGTTGCGCTCGCACAGCCGCACCACCTTGTGCTTGTCTGCCCTCAAGGCGTGGGTGACGGCCTCCAGCAAGGTGGTCTTGCCGGTTCCTTTTGGCCCATCGAGCGAAACGAACAGTGAGCGGCCCATGTTCAAGCCTGTCGCAGGAATGCAAGCATGGCCTGGGCATCCGCAAGCTCGAGCTTCCCGGGGGCGTCCACGACGACACGCTTGACCACCAAGTCTTCGACCAGCAAGGCATAGCGCTGCGAACGCAGCCCCATACCCCGCGCCGACAGATCCTGGGCCAAACCCAGGGCCTGGGTGAACGTGCCGTTGCCGTCACCGATCATGCTGACCGTGCCACCCACCTGCAGCGCGTTGCCCCAGGCATTCATCACGAAGGCATCGTTGACCGAAACACAAAGCACCTCGTCGACACCGGCGTCTGCCAATTCCTGAGCCGCCACCACATAGCCCGGCACATGACGCTCCGAACAGGTGGGCGTGAATGCCCCGGGCAATCCGAAGATCACTACCTTTTTCTGCTGGCAGCGCTCATGGACTGAAAACGCACTCGGGCCGATCGGGCATTCACCCTCGCCATTGCTGTATTCGTGAAGGGTTGCATCAGGCACCACGTCGCCGGTTTTGATCATCGCTGCCTCCAGAGGCCGATCGGCCCGTTCAAGTCATCGCAGTCTATCAAGATCACGTTGGCACGGCTGGAGCACATTTGTACTCCAGCCGATTTCTGGGCACGATCAAGCAAGCCAACCTGGTGCCCCAACAGATTGCTTTTACAACGGCCGATACAGGTAATTCCGTGGATTTTCATCAAAACAGTGAAAGTCTTACCTCGTCGCGCTGGTTTTTGCAGCCCGCCATTACAGCTAGCCTTGCTGTACTTCCCTATACCGAGGTCACGCCAATGAAGGCCGTTGTTTATACCCAAGCCGGTTTGCCTATCCAGGATCCGCATGCCCTGTTCGACACCGACCTGCCCCTGCCCACGCCAGGCCCGCGCGACCTGCTGGTCGAGGTCAAGGCCATCGCAGTGAACCCGGTCGATACCAAAGTCCGCGCCAGCCGCAACGCTGAACAACCGCAGGTTCTGGGTTGGGATGCAGTCGGTGTCGTGCGCGAGGTGGGCAGCGAGGTGTCGCTGTTCCAAGCGGGCGACGAGGTGTTCTATGCCGGCGCCATCGACCGCCCCGGCAGCTACAGCGAATTGCACCTGGTCGATGAGCGCATCGTCGGCCACAAGCCACGCAGCCTGGACTACGCCAGTGCCGCCGCTTTGCCTCTGACGTCCATCACTGCCTGGGAATTGCTGTTCGACCGGCTGGGTGTCGAGGAAACAGGCGGCAAGGGGCAACGCTTGCTGATCGTCGGCGCCGGCGGTGGCGTTGGCTCTATCCTGGTGCAACTGGCACGCCAACTCACGCAGCTGACGGTGATCGGCACCGCCTCGCGGCCTGAAACCCAGCAGTGGGTCAGGGAACTGGGCGCCCACCATGTCATCGACCACTCGGCCGCGCTCGCTGAGCAACTGGCAGCGCTCGAGCAAGATCCGGTGGACTACGTGATCAGCCTCACCCACACCGACACGTACCTGCCGCAACTGGTGGAAGTGCTACGGCCGCAAGGCAAGCTGGCCCTGATCGACGACCCGGCGCAACTGGATGTCATGCCGCTCAAGCGCAAATCGCTGTCCCTGCACTGGGAGCTGATGTTCACCCGTTCGCTGTACCAGACCGAAGACATGATCAAGCAGCATCAGCTGCTGGAGCGCGTCTGCGCCCTGGTTGACCAAGGCGTCATCAAGACCACGGTCGGCGAGCACTACGGCGCAATCAACGCGGACAACCTCAAGCGCGCCCATGCCCTGATCGAAAGTGGCAAGGCGCGCGGCAAGATTGTCCTCGAAGGGTTCTGACCCACCGCTCAAGGCAGAGCGGCCCGCTGCGGCCGCCCTGCAAACACTCACCGGGCATCCGAGTACGCAACACCCCCACGCAAGCCGGTGTTCTCCTCCACCGTGCCCGCGCCGTCCAGATACCCATGTTTACGCAGGTCCGGCATGAGCACCGCCGCCAGCAGCGTGATCGCACTCATGGCGGCAACGTAGTAATAGAACACCGACTCCACCCCTGCCCCACGCAGCAACAACGCCACATACTCGGCGGTACCACCACACAGCGCATTGCCCAAGGCATACGGCAAACCCACGCCCAACGCGCGGACCGTCGCCGGGTACAGGTCGGCCTTCAGCACGCCGGTGACCGGCGTGTAGAACGCCGCAATCAACAAGCCGCCCATCACCAGTGCAAACGCCTCATACGGGTTGCTGACATTCTTCAACCCCGACAGCAAAGGCACGATGAAAATGCTGGAGAGCAAACCGAAAGCAATCATGCTGTTCCTTGAGCCGATCTTGTCGGCCAGCATGCCAAACACCGGCTGCAGGCACATGAACACCACCAGCGCCGCCGTCATGATGAAACTCACGGTAGAAGGATCGAAGCCTGCCGAGACCACCAGGTACTTCTGCATGTAGGTCGAAAACGTGTAGAAGTGCAGCGAGCAGCCGGCAGTGATCGCCAGGGTCAGCACAATGGCTTTCTTGTGCCGCAGCAGGGCTTTGATCGAGCCCGCTTCCTTATGCTTGTCACCTTGCACATGGGCGGTTTCGAGCATCGAGCGGCGCAGGTAGACGACCACCAGCGCGCTCACCGCGCCGATCAGGAACGGGATCCGCCAGCCCCAGGCTTTCAGGTCTTCCAGCGCCAGCACGTTCTGCAGCACCACCACCGTCAGCAAGGCCAGCAGTTGGCCTGCGATGATCGTGAAGTACTGGAATGAGCCAAAGAAGCAGCGCTTGCCTGGCCTGGACACTTCGCTGATGTAGGTGGCGCCGGTGCCATATTCGGCGCCGACCGAAAGCCCCTGCATCAGGCGGGCAATCAGCAGCAACACAGGGGCTGCCATGCCGACGCTTTCATAGGTGGGCAGCACCGCGATCATCAGCGACCCGCCGCACATCAGAAACACCGAGAGGATCATCGAGAACCGGCGGCCACGGGTGTCGGCCAGGTAACCGAAAATCCACCCGCCCAGCGGGCGCATGAAAAAACCGACGGCGAAGATACCAGCGGTGGCCAACAGTTGCGTGGTCTGGTCACCCTGGGGGAAGAACAACGCGGCAAAGTAGATAGAGGTATAGGCGTAGATGAAAAAGTCGTACCACTCCACCAGGTTGCCGGAGCAGGCCCCGAGGATGGCGCGGATACGTTGCCGGTTGGTGAGGGTGCCGATAGCCGGCGAAACAGCAGCATTATTGTTGTGGGTGTGCATGAGGCACCTTTTGGGATTTATTATTTTTCAAGCCAGTCAAGGGCGCTGGCTTTTAGTCCCAAACCACGCTACGCGCTCTACCACGGGGCTGCCAGACCACCATCCCTCTAGCAGTTATGCCGTGATTGAATAGCTACTCAGAGCATGTGCCCCGCCCAGATGCCTTGGTCGACCAGCTCGGAGGCGATGTCGACGAAGGTCTGCCCAACATAGCGCGTGGCCGGGCTGACGTGGCGATCTGCCGGCGAAACCAGCACCAGCTTGCGCATGGGGGTGGGGTCGATCAACGGGGCAGCGCACAGCGTGCCCTGCTTCAGATGTGCATAGATGGACGCCAGCGGCAGCGCGGTAAACCCGAAGCCGTTGCGTACCAGGTCGATCATCGCGCCAAACGAGTCGGCCTCCACGCTGGTGGTGAGCTTGAAGCCCCGCTCCAGGGCGCACTGGTCCATGATCTTGCGCAAGCCGTGGCGCGGGCTGGGTAGCACCAGTTGCTCATCGGCCAGCACGGCAAAGGGCACGGCGCTGTTCCAGTCGAGGCCAGCCTCCGGTGGCCCCACCAGTACCAGGTTCTCCATCATCACCGGCTCGATCCGCAAGGTGTGCAACGGTTGCGGGTCGTAGGAAATCGCCAGCTCCAGTTCACCGCGTTGCAGCCAATCCAGAAGATAGCCACTGAAGGCAGACGAGAACCTGATGGACAAGTCGGGGTGGGTATCGCGGATGCGTTTGACCAATGGCACGGTGACGATTTCGGCAATGGTCGGCGTAGTACCCACGGCCACCATGCCGCGGAACGCCGCGCGCCCGCCTGCCACCGACGCACGAATGGCCTCGAGCTCATCCATGATGCGCGTGGCGTGCTCGAGCACCTCAAGGCCAGCTTCGGTGATTTCCATGCCACGGCCATGGCGCTCGAACAAATACACGCCCAGTTCTTTCTCCAGCTGGCGTATCTGCCGGCTGAGTGCGGGCTGCGCCACGTGCAGGCGGTCGGACGCCTTGCTCAGGCTGCCCAGCTCGGCCACATGGATCAGGGTCTTGAGTTGCACGACGTCCATCGATGATCACCACAAACGGCAGTAAAGGGCCTGAGCCTAAGGTTACGCCTCAGTCTAAACACCGGCTCATCCAACAGCTATAGCAATTGGGCATATCAGCTAGATGGCTGCACGACGTGACAAGCGGTAGCGGTTTGTGCGTGCACCTTGCGCCCCGTAGCTATGCCCAATCGGCATATCTCAAAGAAAAAAACGGTAGTCGTCCTTGGGGCTGTCTCACCCCATGATGTGGGAAAACAAAAGCAGCATGCCCTGGAGATACCCATGTCATCGCAAGAAGCAGAACAGCACTGGCAAGAGGACGTGTTCCGCGTGCTCAAGGCCCACGACGTCAAACACGTGGTGTTCGTGCCCGATGCCGGCCACTCGGCCGCCATCCGCATGTCCTATGCAGACCCTGATATCAAAGCGGTTGTCCTGACCACAGAAGAAGAAGGCATCGGCTACCTGGCCGGCGCCTGGCTTGGCGGTGAGCGCGGCGCGCTGCTGATGCAGTCCAGCGGCGTGGGCAACTGCATCAACACGCTGGCGTTGCAGAACTGCGCAGGCTTCCCGCTGCTGATGGTGGTGACCATGCGTGGCGACTGGGCAGAGTTCAATGCCTGGCAGAACCCGATGGGCCAGGCCACCGAAGCCTCGCTGCAACTGATGAAGGTGATGACCTGGCGCGCCGACGTGCCGGAAGACGTCGCACCGCTGCTGCATGGCGCTGCCACCATGGCCTTCAACGGTGATTGCGCCACTGCCCTGCTGCTCGGCCAGCGCCTGATCGGAGAAAAGAAATGGGTCAAGTAAGCGCCAACCACACCCTGTGCCGCCGCGAAGTGGTACGCACCCTGCTCGCCGATCGCCAGGACCTGCTGGTGGTAACCGGCCTCGGCTCGGCCTCCTACGACGTGATGGCCGCCGGTGACCATGACGGCAACTACTACCTGTGGGCCGCCATGGGCAGCGCGATCACCGTCGGCCTTGGGCTGGCCAACGCCCAGCCGGGCAAATCGGTGGTGGTCATCACCGGTGACGGCGAGTTGCTGATGGGCTTTGGTGCCCTGGCCACGGTCGCTTTGCAGAAACCCGCCAACCTCACCATCGTGGTGCTGGACAACGGCCACTTCGGCGAAACCGGCATGCAGGTCAGCCATGCCGGCTTCGGCATCAAGCTTGACCAGGTGGCGCAAACCTGCGGCTTCGGCTGGACCCGTGAAATCCGCGAAATGGAAGGTGTGCATGACCTGCGCGAACGCTTTGCCAGCCGCGAAGGCGTGAAGCTTGCGACCGTCAAGATCAAGGCCGAAAACCCGCCCCGGGTGTTGCCGCCACGCGACGGCCACTACATCAAGAACCGCTTGCGCGCGGCCCTGGGCTTCCAGCCGCTTTGACCCCGTTTGCGGGTGGGGCCGGTTGCCGAACCACGCCAAGGCAGCCGGCCCTGCCCACCCTGGAGAACGTTATGACTGCAACCAACCACGAAGAACTGACGGCCATCCGCGAGGGCGTGCGCGCCCTGTGCGCCGATTTCCCGGCCGAATACTGGCGCAAGATCGACGAACAGAAAGGCTTCCCTGAAGCCTTCGTCAAAGCCATGACCGACGCAGGCTGGCTGTCGGCGATGATCCCCGAGCAATTCGGCGGCTCGGGCCTGGGCCTGGCCGAAGCGTCGGTGATTCTGGAAGAAGTGAACGCCTGTGGCGGCAACTCCGGCACCATCCATGGCCAGATGTACAACATGTTCACCCTGCTGCGTAACGGCAGCGAGGAACAGAAAAGCTACTACCTGCCCAAGCTCGCCAGTGGCGAACTGCGCCTGCAGTCGATGGGTGTGACCGAGCCAACCACCGGTACCGACACCACCAAGATCAAGACCACCGCCGTGCGCAAGGGCGACAAGTATGTGATCAACGGGCAGAAGGTGTGGATCTCCCGCGTTCAGCACTCCGACCTGATGATCCTGCTGGCGCGCACCACGCCGCTGGCCGAGGTGAAGAAAAAGTCCGAAGGCATGTCGATCTTCCTGGTCGACCTGCGCGAGGCCATCGGCAACGGCATGACCGTGCAACCGATTGCCAACCTGGTCAACCACGAAACCAACGAACTGTTCTTCGACAACCTCGAAATCCCTGCCAGCAGCCTGATCGGCGAAGAAGGCAAAGGCTTCCGCTACATCCTCGACGGGCTCAATGCCGAACGCACGCTGATCGCCGCCGAGTGCATCGGTGACGGTCGCTGGTTCGTCGAAAAAGCCAGCCAATACGCCCGCGACCGCGTGGTGTTCGGCCGCCCGATCGGCCAGAACCAAGGCGTGCAGTTCCCCATCGCCGAAGCCCACATCGAGATCGAGGCAGCCGACCTGATGCGCTGGCGTGCCTGCGAGGAATACGACAGCGGCCGCAATGCCGGTGCCGCTGCGAACATGGCCAAGTACCTGGCGGCCAAGGCCAGCTGGGAAGCCGCCAACGCCTGCCTGCAAACCCACGGTGGCTTCGGCTTTGCCAACGAATACGACGTCGAGCGCAAATTCCGCGAGACCCGCCTGTACCAGGTGGCGCCGATCTCTACCAACCTGATCCTGTCGTACGTGGCCGAACACCTGCTGGAGCTGCCACGCTCGTTCTGATCCGCAATTCCCCTTGCCCACGGTGAGGGGTGTCTTTGCCAGGAGAGATAATAATCATGAGCCAGCCCACGGCCACCCGCCCACTCGACGGCATCACCGTCATCAGCCTCGAACACGCCATTGCAGCGCCCTTCTGCACCCGCCAATTGGCCGACCTCGGCGCACGCGTGATCAAGGTCGAACGCCCCGGCAGCGGCGACTTCGCCCGCGGCTACGACCAACGGGTCAACGGCCTCGCCTCGCACTTCGTCTGGACCAACCGCTCGAAAGAAAGCCTGGCGCTGGACCTGAAGCAGGACATCGCCGGCGACATCCTTGAGCAATTGCTCGAGCAGGCCGATGTACTGGTACAGAACCTGGCGCCTGGGGCCGCGGCGCGCCTGGGCTTGAGTTTCGAGGCGCTGCATGCGCGGTTCCCCAGGCTGATCGTGTGCGATATCTCCGGCTACGGCAGCGGTGGGCCTTACGAGCAGAAAAAGGCCTATGACCTGCTGATCCAGAGCGAGGGCGGGTTTCTGTCGGTAACCGGCGGCCCAGGCGATGAGTACATGGCCAAGGCGGGCAACTCCATCGCAGACATTGCTGCGGGCATGTACGCCTACACCGGCATCCTCTCGGCGGTATTGCTGCGCGAGAAGACCGGGGTCGGCAGCCAGGTCGAGGTGTCCATGCTCGAAGCCCTGGTCGAATGGATGAACTATCCGCTGTACTACGCCTACCAAGGCGCGCCGCCGCCACCACGCGCCGGCGCCGCCCACGCCACCATTTACCCCTACGGGCCGTTCCCGATCGGTGATGGCAGCACGGTCATGCTCGGGTTGCAGAACGAACGCGAGTGGCAACTGTTTTGCGAGCAGGTATTGCTGCAGCCGGAGCTGGCCAGCGACGACCGCTTCGCCGCCAATTTCAAGCGTGTGGCCAACCGCGATGCCTTGCGTGCACTGATTGTGCAGGCATTCGCTGCGCTGGACTTCGACACCGTCATCCAGCGCCTGGACCAGGCAAGCATCGCCAACGCCAAGGTCAACGACATGCAAGGCGTGTGGCAGCACCCACAACTGAAGGCGCGCGAGCGCTGGCGGCAGATCGGCACAGCCGCCGGCAGCGTACCCAGCCTGCTACCGCCCGCCACCAGCAATGCCTACAGCCCGCGCATGGACCCAGTGCCCGCCCTGGGCGAACACAGCGAAGCCATCCTGGCCGAACTGGGCCTGCCTGGGCAACGTATCCAACAGCTGCGCGCTTCAGGGGTCATCTGACCCCTCTTTTTCAAAAGAGAACTACTGCTTATGAAAGTGCTGGTCGCTATCAAACGTGTGGTCGATTACAACGTCAAGGTTCGCGTCAAGGCGGACAACTCCGGCGTCGACCTGGCTAACGTCAAGATGTCCATCAACCCCTTCTGCGAAATCGCCGTGGAAGAAGCCGTACGCCTGAAAGAGCAAGGTGTGGTGAGCGAGATCGTGGTCGTCTCCGTGGGCCCGACCACGGCCCAGGAGCAGCTGCGTACCGCGCTGGCACTGGGTGCCGATCGTGCCATTCTGGTCGAAGCCGCCGATGAGCTGAATTCGCTGGCCGTGGCCAAGGCGCTGAAAGCGGTTGTCGACACAGAGCAGCCACAGCTGGTGATCCTCGGCAAGCAGGCCATCGACAGTGACAACAACCAGACCGGCCAGATGCTGGCCGCGCTGACCGGCTACGCCCAGGGCACCTTCGCCTCCAAGGTCACCGTGGCGGGCGACACGCTGAACGTCACCCGTGAAATCGACGGCGGCCTGCAGACCGTTGCCCTGAACCTGCCGGCTATCGTCACCACCGACCTGCGCCTGAACGAACCGCGCTATGCGTCGCTGCCCAACATCATGAAGGCCAAGAAAAAGCCGCTGGAAACTGTGACTCCGGACGCGCTGGGGGTATCGCTCGCCTCCACCAACAAAACCCTGAAAGTCGAAGCGCCTGCGGCCCGTAGCGCGGGCATCATGGTCAAGTCAGTGGCTGAGCTGGTCGAGAAACTGAAAAACGAGGCGAAGGTAATCTGATGGCTATTTTGGTAGTAGCAGAACACGACAACCATTCGCTGGCCGCCGCCACGCTCAACACCCTGGCAGCGGCGCAGCAGATCGGCGGTGAAATCGTCGTGCTGGTGGCCGGCCATGATGTGGCAGGGGTGGCGTTCGCCGCTGCCGAGGTTGCCGGCGTCAGCAAAGTGCTGGTCGCCGACCATGCCGCCTACGCGCATCAATTACCGGAAAACCTCGCGCCCCTGGTCGCTAACCTTGGCCGCGACTTCAGTCACGTCCTCGCGCCCGCCACCAGCAACGGCAAAAACACCCTGCCCAGGGTTGCGGCATTGCTGGATGTGGACCAGATTTCCGAGATCATTGCGGTCGAGTCCAGCGACACCTTCAAGCGCCCGATCTATGCCGGTAACGCCATCGCGACCGTGCAATCGAGCGCGCCGGTCAAGGTCATCACAGTGCGCAGCACCGGTTTCGATGCCGTGCCGGCCAGCGGCGGCGGTGCAGTGATCGAAGCACTGGCGGGCGCCACGGATGCACGGCTGTCACGCGTCGTCGACGAGCAACTGGCCACTTCAGAGCGCCCGGAGCTGACCGCTGCCAAGGTTGTGGTGTCCGGCGGCCGGGGCCTGGGCAACGGTGACAACTTCAAGCACCTGTACAGCCTGGCCGACAAGCTCGGCGCGGCGGTCGGTGCTTCGCGCGCGGCGGTGGACGCAGGCTTCGTGCCCAACGACATGCAAGTGGGCCAGACCGGCAAGATCGTTGCGCCGCAGTTGTACATCGCCGTGGGTATTTCCGGCGCCATCCAGCACCTGGCCGGCATGAAAGACTCCAAGGTGATCGTTGCGATCAACAAGGATGAAGAAGCGCCGATCTTCCAGGTAGCTGATTACGGCCTGGTGGGTGATTTGTTCGAACTCGTTCCGGAACTCACCGCTGCCCTTTAAAAGGATAACGATCATGGCTACAGATGCATTGCAGAACTGGGTGGGCCGCAGCGAGACCAGCCACGACCACATCAGCCACAACCTGGTGAAGCGCCTGGCCGCGACGCTCAACGAGCCAACCCCAGCCCCCGGCGACGCCCTGCCCCTGCTGTGGCACTGGGCGTTCTTTCAGGAACCGGTCGGCGAGCCTGGGCTTGGGGCCGACGGCCACCCCGCCCGTGGCGGCTTCCTGCCGCCCGCCGACAACCGCAACCGGATGTGGGCCGGCGGCCGCCTGACGTTCAACCAGCCGCTGCGCGTCGACGCCCAGGTGACGCGCCGTTCGACCATTCTGGATGTGCAGGAAAAGCACGGCCGCACCGGCTCGTTGCTGTTCGTCACGGTGCAGCATGAGTACGTGCAGGACGGCCAATGCGCACTGGTCGAAGAGCAGGACATCGTCTACCGCGAGCCCACGCCGCCCAAGTTGAGCGGTACCGACCCACTGCCGCAAGGCGAGTGGCAGCAGGCTGTGCAACCGACCCCGACGCTGCTGTTCCGCTATTCGGCCGTGACCTTCAACGGCCACCGTATCCACTACGACTGGCCCTATGTCACCGAAACCGAGGGCTACCCAGGCCTGGTGGTGCATGGCCCCTTGATCGCGACCTTGAACCTGCGCGCGTTCGTCCAGGCCCACCCGCACGCACAGGTGCGCCGCTTCAGCTTCCGTGGGGTGCGGCCGTTGATCTGCCCCGACGCCTTCGAAGTCGGCGGCCGCCTGCTGGGCGATGGCGCGGCGCAGCTCTGGGCTGGCAATGCCGCGGGCCAGGCGCAGGTGGGCGAAGTCGAATTCACGCAAGGGGGCCAAGCATGAACCCGGCAACCGTTCGCAGCGCACTGTTCGTTCCCGCCAGCCGCCCGGAGCGCATCCCCAAGGCGTTGGCCAGTGGCGCCGACCGGGTCATCGTCGACCTGGAAGATGCGGTCGAAGAGGCGCTCAAGGAGCAGGCGCGCGATAACCTGGAGCAGTTTCTCAGCGCGCAACCGGGCGCCAGCGTGCTGGTGCGGGTAAACGCACCGGGGCACTGGGCGCATGAAGCGGACCTTGGGCTGTGCCAGCGCCAGCCTGGGGTTGTCGGCATCCTGTTGCCCAAGGCCGAAACCTGCGAGCAGATTGCGCAGGCCCATGCCACCGGCAAACCGGTATGGCCGATCATCGAAAGTGCCAAAGGCCTTACTGCCCTGCCCTCGCTGGCCAGCTCGCCAGGTGTTGATCGCCTGTCGTTCGGCAGCCTCGACCTGGGGCTGGACCTGGGCCTGGCCACGGGCAGTGAAGCGGCAGAACAGGTGCTGGGGCATGCCCGTTATGCCGTGCTGCTGCACAGCCGCGTTGCCGGGCTGGCCGCACCGCTGGACGGCGTATACCCCGCCATCCAGGACACCGCCGGGCTGCAGCGCCACGTGCAGTTCGCCCGCGACATGGGCTTTGGCGGCGCCTTGTGCATCCACCCGAGCCAGGTCGCGATCATTCACGCCGCGCTCAAGCCTGCCGAAGCCGAACTGGACTGGGCGCGGCGTGTGGTCGCCCAGGCCGAAAGCGGCGCCGGCGTGTTTACCCTGGACGGGCAGATGGTCGATGCCCCGGTGATCCTGCGCGCCCGCGCGCTGCTGCTGCACGCAGATTGACTGACATGCCCACGGTACAGGCACGCCCCACTGTTCTGACGCGCAGCGGCGGCCTGTACCGGGGGCGCCCTGGGGAGGCCCCATCGATGGCTGAAGCGTTGAAACAGTGCCCTGCATCCCTGTTGCAGGCGGCAGCACAATTGATGGCGGAGTCCGGCTACGTCGCCATGAGCATGCGCCAGCTGGCCAGCCGGGTCGGGTTGCTGCCCGGCAGCCTCTATCACCACGTCGCCTGCAAGCAGGACCTGTTGCTGAACGTGCTGCTCGATGTGGTCGAACGGCGGATAAACGCCTGGCACAACGGCGCCTACGCCAATGACCTGAACGGGTTCGTCCGCTTCATGCTCAGGCGCCAGCGCAGCCACCCTCACGAATCTATGCTGCTGCGCCACGAGGCACGGCACCTGGACGGCCGGCAGCGCCGGTGGCTGGACCAGGCGCTGGGGCGGTTGAGCCTGCCGCTGACGCACATCGTCCAGGCCGCACAACCGCGCCTGCCTGATACCCAGCGCACCTGTCTGGCGATGCTCACGGTCATCGACGCCGCCGACGGCATGCGCCATGAACTGGGCCACTGCGATGAAGCCTGGGTCGAAGCACGCGTGCTGGCGATGTGTCGCGCCCTGCTGCAACCCTGCCCCGTTTAAACCTGTGGTTACCGAGGCTGGCCTATCCTGTGCTCAGGGGCCTATGGCGCACCTTGCCATGCCGTCGAACAGGTTCACGTCACACAATGTCCGATCACAGCTCCCCCTGGCGTAGCCTGGCAGCCTTCTGCCAGGGCATCCGCGCCGAATTCATTGCCCCGAAACGTTTGCCCCAGCGCCTGCTGGACGAGGCCGAAACCCTGCTCTCGGTGCTGCTGGCCATCGCCATGGCGCATTACCTGGGCGTGGCCAATGTCGGCTGGGCGGCGTTCAGCGGCTACATGGTCATGCGCTCGAGCCTGCACGACAGCGTGTACCGCGGTGGGCTGAGAATCATCGGCACCGCTGCCGGCGCCATGGCCGCTGCGCTGCTGGCAACCCATGCAGGTTTGCCCGGGCATTGGCTGGGGCCGGTGATCGGCCTGGTCGGCGCTGCCACCCTTCTGTGTGCCATCCGCTACGCGCATGGCTATGCCTGGCTGTTCGCCGGGCTGACATTCGCCATGGTCGCCCTCGCCAGCCTGCAGGCAGGCAGCGCCGACGGCGTGCTGTACTTCGCCCGCACGCGGGTCGAGGAAGTCGCCTGCGGCACCCTGGCGTGCTGGTTCGTGGCCATGCTTTCGGGCCGCACCGTAAGGCGCGCCTTGCCCGGTGTCAGTGCGCACGCCAGCCTGGCCAAGGGCGCTGTGCCGGCGCAGATAACCCGCAGCATGCTGGTGCACGTGCTGCAAGCAGGTTTGGCCCTGGCACTGATACCCTTGCTCGGCCACTGGCTGGCGATCGAGGGGCTGAGCCAGGCCGCCATCACCGTCATGGCGGTGATGATGGTGCCGCCGGCGGCGTTGGTGCCGGGCAGCAAAACCGTAACCCTGCGCAATATCCACCGGCTGGTCGGCTGCGCGGCAGGTGCCGCCTGCGCGGGGCTGGCCCTGGCGTTGCTGGGTTCGAACTGGCTCGCCATGACCTTGATAATGTGCATCGGGGTGCTGCTGGGCCGGCATATCGAAAACAGCAACCGCGCTTTTGCCTATGCCGGCACCCAATTCGCCTTGGTGTACCTGGTGGTGATGGTGCCCGACACCTACGCGCATGCCAGCCCGGAACCCGGCTGGATACGCCTGGAAGGTGTGGTTGCAGGGTTTGTCCTGATCGGCGTCGTGCGCCTGGCGAACCTGTTCGTCCGCCAGCGCACGCCGGTCGATCAGCACACACCGTCAGGCGATTGAGGGGGCGCTGGCCCGTAACCGCTCCAGATACACCGGGAACACCTCTGGGTTGACCATGCGTGGCCCGGGCTCGGCGTTCAGTACCTGGAGGATCTGCTGCGCTGCCCAGTGCCCCATCCGCCACCGAGCCTCAGCGGTGACCCCGGCGGTGTGGTAAAGGCCTACAACATTCTTCAGCGCAAGCAACGGGTGATCGAGTGCGGGTGGTTCTTCGTCCCAGACGTCGAGGCCGGCGCCGCCCAGATGGCCGCGGGCGAGCGCGCCATGCAGGGCGGCTTCATCGTGCAGCCCACCGCGGGCCGTGTTGATGAAGATGGCGCCTTGGCGCATCCGCGCAAAAGCAGCCGCGTCCATCAGGTTCAGGGTCGCCGGTGTTCTCGGGCAGTGCAGCGAAACCACGTGGCTTTGCTGAAGCAGCTCATCCAGCGAACACGGCCGGGCTCCCTTGGCGGTGATCTGTTCGGGCTCCAGCAGCGGATCATGGGCGATTACCTGCATCCCCAGTGCTTGCGCAATGCGCGCTACCCGGGTTCCGATTTGCCCCAGGCCGACGACGCCCAGCGTCTTCTCGTACAGTTCTGCCCCCATCAAATCTTCACGGGCGAAGCCCCTTGTCGAGCGCAAGCGCCGGTCCGACTCGCTGATACGCCGGGCGCAATCGAGCATGAGGCCGATGGCCGCCTCCGCCACCGACTGGGCATTGGCGCCAGACTGGTTGACCACCAGCACACCGGCCCGGCTGCACGCGGCAATGTCGACCGTGTCATAACCGGCGCCGTTGGTGGATACGCACAACAGGTTCGGCAACTGGCTCAACAGGGGCGCAGTCACGTGCCAGGCCGGGGGCAGCTCATCACGGGCCGAGGGCACCTGATACACATGGCTGCTGCGCAGTGCCCGCAAGATCACCTCGGGGCTCTCGTCACGGGCCACGGTGGTCAATTCGACCCCTGGCGTCATGGCCAAGGTCTGCGCCATTACTGGGTGGTACCAAACGTCGAAACGCATGACCTTCTTTGAATTCAAGTTCATCTGGCCGGCCCCTCAGTGGCTGACGTGGCTAGGCAACGGCTTGCGCCCCAAGAACTTGCGCACGCCGATGTTTTCCTCGACCTTGCCGTCGCCATCCAGGTAGCCGTGCTGGCGCAAGTCGGGCATCAGCAGTGCGGAAACCAAGGTAATGGCGCCGATAGCGGCCACGTACAGGTAGAAGTAATGCTCCACGCCCAGTGAGCGGAAGGTCAGTGCCACGTATTCGGCCGAGCCACCGAACAACGCCGCGCCCACGGCATAAGGCAGGCCTACCCCCAGCGCGCGTACGGTCGGCGGGTAGAAGTCGGCCTTGAGCACGCCGGTCACCGGGGTATAGAACGCTGCGATGAGCAGCCCGCCCACTACCAGCGCGAACGCAGCCAGCGGGCTGTGCACCGACTTGATGGCGGTCAGCAGCGGGATGACCAGGCAGGTCGACAGCACGCCGAAGATGATCATGTTGCGGCGCACGCCGATCTTGTCGGCGAGCAGGCCGAAGACCGGCTGGCAGAGCATGAAGATCACCAGTGCCGATGCCATGATGATGCTTACCGTCGGTGCAGGCATGCCGACGCTGACCACCAGAAACTTCTGCATGTAGGCCGTGAAGGTGTAGAAGTACAACGAGCAACCGATGGTGATGGTGAAGGTCAGCAACACGGCGCGCTTGTGTTGCAGCAACGCCTTGATCGAGCCGGCCTCCTTGCGCTTCATGTCTTGCTCGGTGGCCGTCTCACGCATGGTCCGGCGCAGGTACACCACCACGACAGAGGCCAATGCACCGATCAGGAACGGCACGCGCCAGCCCCAGGCCTTGAGGTCCTGTTCGGAAAGCACCAGCTGCAGCACGGCCACGGTGAGCAAGGCCAGCAGTTGCCCGGCAATGATGGTCATGTACTGGAAGGAGCCATAGAACGAACGCCGCCCTGCCCTGGACACCTCACTGATGTAGGTGGCCCCGGTGCCATACTCGGCACCGACCGACAGCCCCTGCATCAGCCGCGCCACCACCAGCAACACCGGTGCGGCGACGCCGATGGATGCGTAAGTGGGCATGATCGCGATCATCAGCGAGCCGCCGCACATCATGAACACCGAGATGATCATGGAAATCTTGCGCCCACGGGTATCGGCGATGTAGCCAAAGATCCAGCCGCCCAGCGGGCGCATGAAAAAGCCCACCGCAAAGATGCCAGCCGTGGCCAGCAGTTGGCTGGTCTGGTCACCTGCCGGGAAGAACAGCGAAGCGAAGTAGATCGAGGTGTAGGCGTAGATGAAGAAGTCGTACCACTCCACCAGGTTGCCGGAACACACGCCGACGATGGCGGTGGTGCGCTCTTTGCGCGTCAACGGACGGGCCGTGCCCATGTCTGCATTCATGTTAGTACCCTTGTTGTTATTGTTTTACCGACTCGGCTACAGCTTTGCACAGCGCCGTTTTCGCGGAAGGCCTGCCGGGCGTCTATCAGTTATGCCTGCCCGGCATGGCTAAGTTGCCCAGGCGCCGGTGACCGTTCAGGCGCAATGCCGGGCGTGAAAATCCGCGATCCGGCGCCACATTTCGATGGGGTTGGAATACATCGGGAAGTGCCCGCACCCAGGGATGCTGGCCAGTTCGACGCCCTTGGCTTGGATATCCGCGAGGTAAGACAGGTGGCTGTTCTGCTCGCCGTACATGAACAGGCGCGGGCACGGCAGGCCGAGAAACCGGGCCATCAGCTCGCCTTGGTCGGACAGCCGCACCATCGAGGTGAAAATGCCCCTTACCGCCTCGGCCCGCACCTTGTACGGCAGGCTGGCAGCGTACAGCGCACTGGCCGGGTCGCTGCTGTGGCGGGTGCGCCCGATGAAGGCATCGAAGAATGCCCCGGGTTGCTCAGCCGGGTAGTCGAAAATCTGGCGGCTGAGGAAGCAATCCTCCGGGGCGATGTTGCCTTCGATGTCGACGAAGCTGATCACGCGCTCGGGGCAGTGATCGGCGAGCAGCAGCGCTGTCAGGCCGCCCATCGAGTGCCCCACCAGGTGAAAGCGCTCGACGGCGAAATGATCGAGTACCTTGAGCGCGGTCGCCAGCAACAGCGGGACGTCGATCCGCGACAGGTCGCTGCAACGGCTTTCACCGCACCCCGGCGCGTCATACGCAATGAACCCACGGCCAGCGAACGCTGGCTGTCGCGTCAGGCCGGCGTAATCTTCCTTGGTCGAGCCGAAGCCATGCAGAAACAGGATCGGCGCGCCCTGCCCTTGGCGATACGCAGTAGCCAGCTCAAGGTTGACCCCTTCGATCGTCAAAGGCAGCACGCACTGGCGATAAGATTGCGATTCGGGCACGGGTGAGCTCCTGCTGGGTTGGGGGGCTCACTCTCGACGGTCATCGGCCATCTGTAAATTCCTCATCGACAATCTTTTCCATACGCCAAACCTATCGACTACCCGCCCCCAACTGCGCCACCAACGCCGCCACCAACGGGTTGCCCCGTGCGGTATTCCAGGCGTACGTGGTGGTCACCACGCTGACCTTCTGCGACAGCGGCCGCATCACCACATTGGCAGGCGCGAGCTTTTTCATGGCAGCGGGCACCAGGGCAATACCCTGCCCGCAACTGACGAAGGCGATTTGCGAAGCCACCGAGCGCACTTCGTGCAGTACCCGGGGCGAATAACCATGCGCACGGCAGGTCGCGATCAGGTTGTCGAAGTACAGCGGGCTGACCTTGCGGGCGAACATCACCAGCGGCTCACTGGCCAGGCTCGCCAGGTCGATGCGGCTGCGCTTGGCGAGGGGGTGCTCGGTCGGCAAGGCGACCATCAGCCGCTCTTCAGTCAACGGGCGCCACTCCAGGCTTTTGCCCAGGTCGCCATCGAGCCGGGCGAACGCCAGGTCGATATCGCCTGCCTCCAGCGCGGGTACCGCCTCGACGCTGTCGATTTCACGCACCGACACCGTCACCTGCGGATGATCGTGCTTGAACCGCTCGATCACCCCAGGCAGTACGTCGAACATGGCCGACGAGATGGCGCCGATGGTTAGCATGCCTTGGTGCCCCGCCACCGCCTCCTCTACGGCCAACTCCAGCCGTTCGAGCTGGTCGGCGAATTTGCGCACTGCGGGCAGAATGGCCGCGCCTACCGGGGTCAGGCTCGCGCCGCGCCGGGAGCGCTCGAACAGCTTGACCTTGAGCGCCTGCTCGAGAATCTGGATCTGCTCGGTCAACGGTGGCTGGGTCATGCCCAGGCGCTTGGCTGCGCGGCCGAAGTTGCGTTCCTCGGCCACCGCAAGAAACAGCCAGAGGTGGCGGATGAGGCGGAAATTGATCATGGCGGTTCCATAGGTTGGGCATATGTTAAGCATCCTTGATAAGGAATATACCTATCATATGCGCTGTCGGACACTCAGGCCTCCTTCACCACAGAGGTTCACCCATGAGCCAAGACAGCGTGCTCGACCGCCTGGCCGCACTGGACACCAACACCGTGTCCGACGCCCTGGACTTTCTCGGGCTGCCCGGCGCCACCTTCGGCCTGCGCCCGTTGTGGCCATGCCCCAAGGTGGTCGGCCGCGCCAGCACCGTGCAGCTGGCGGCCAAGGCCGACAGCGCACCCACCGTGCACTTGATCACCCCGGTGGTCGAGGCCATCACCACGGCTGACCGTGTGCTGGTCATCGCCGGCGGGCTTGAAGGCGTTTCATGCTGGGGCGACATCCTGGCCAATGCGGCCCGCGCAAAAAACGTGCGCGGCAGCATCATCGATGGCTGCAGCCGCGACATCGACGGCAGCGCCGCGATCGGCTACCCACTGTACGGCCGCGGTATCACCATGATCAGCGCGCGTAACCGCGTGGTGCAGGTAGCTGCCGCCTGCCCCGTGCAGGTGGCCGGGGTAGCGGTCGCGCAGGATGACTACGTGATCGCCGACAACTGCGGCACCGTGTTCATCGCCCAGGCGCAGATCGCCAAGGTGCTGGACCTGGCCGAGCGCATCGATCGCCGCCAGGCTGGCATGGTCGACGCGGTACGCGCCGGCCGCTCGGTGGCTGAGGTGATGCACGACAGCCAGTTCGAAGCCATCAACACGGAGCAGCCTTGATGAGCGACCTCGATAAAGACCTGGTGGCGCTGTTCGCAGGCCTGGACACGCCCGGTGTTTCGGACGCCCTGGACAAGCTGGGTTTGCCCGGCCAGTGCCTGGGCGTGATGCCACTGGCCAACTACGACACAGTGCTGGTCGGCCCGGCCTACACCGTGCAATACGTGTCGGCCAGCACCCCGCCGGGCACCGTGGGCGACTTCATCGACGATGTCGCCCCGGGCGATGTGGTGGTGATCGACAACCAGGGCCGTACCGACTGCACGGTGTGGGGCGACATCATGACCCAGTACGCCGGGCAACGGTGTATTGCCGCGACGGTGATCGACGGTGTGTGCCGTGATGTAACCAAGGCCCTGGGCGACGGCTACCCGATCTTCAGCAAGGGCCGCTTCATGCGCACCGGCAAAGACCGCGTGCAGGTGCAGGCGATCAACCAGCCGGTGTCGATCGGCACTGCCCGCGTCTGCGCCCGCGACATTATCGTCGCCGACGCCAATGGCGTGGTGGTGGTGCCACGTGAACGCGCCCGCGAAGTCGCCGCAACCGCACGCCGTATCGAAGCGGTGGAGGCGCAGATCCGTACGCAGATCAGCCAGGGCAAATCGCTCAGGCAAGCGCGTGAAGCCCTGGGTTACCACACACTGCAGAGTAAAGCCTGATGAGCATGAACCATTCCGACCTGCCATTTCCCGCCGACTTCGCCGAGCGTGCCCGCCTGCTGGGCACATCCACCCTGTTCGAGGCCTCGCACCTGCCCTGTGCGGTAGACAGCGACATCCGCCCGGTATGGGCAGGCGCCTTCATCGCCGGCCCGGCGTACCCCCTGCAGTGCTCGCCAGGTGACAACCTCGCGCTGCACCTGGCCCTGGAGCGTGTCCCACGCGGCAGCGTGCTGGTGGTCGGCACCGGCAACTTCATTGCCGGTTACTGGGGCGAAGTGCTCACCGTTGCCGCCGAAGCCGCCGGTGTCATCGGCCTGGTGATCGATGGCGGTGTGCGCGATATTGCCGCGCTGCGGCGTCGCGGCTTCCCGGTGTTCGCCCGCGCCATCTCGGTCAAGGGCACGGTCAAGGCCAGCGTGGGCTCGCTGGGCAAACCGTTCAATTTCGCCGGCGCAGCGGTTGCCCAGGGCGACCTGGTGGTGGCCGATGACGATGGGGTAGTCATCGTGCCCAAAGCCGATGCCGCGCGCACCCTCGCCGAGGGCCAGGCGCGTGCTGACAAGGAGGCGTTGATGATGCACGCCATCGAACAGGGCACGACCACGCTGGAGCTCATGCAGCTGACCCAGTGGCGAGAAGCGCAATGACCGGCAATGGCAACCTTCAGCGCCTGAACACGCGCCTGGCCAGCGCCCGCCCCTCCGCCACCTACGCGATCATCGACCGCGTCGCCCAGCGCCGCGCCGAAGGGGCGAAGATCATCTCCCTGTGCGCGGGCGAGCCAGACTTCGACACCCCCGCGCCGATCCGTGAGGCGGCCAGGCAGGCCATCGACCAAGGCCATACCCGCTACACCCAAGTGGCCGGCAGCCGTGCGTTGCGCGAAGCGGTGGCGGCGAAATTCCGTGAGGAGAACGGCTTGCCGGTAGAGTGGCAGGACACCCTGGTGTGCAGCGGCGGCAAGCAGGTGATCTACAACGCCCTGGCAGCCACCCTCAATGAGGGTGACGAGGTGATCGTGCCGGCGCCGTTCTGGGTCAGCTACCCCGAGATGGTCCAGCTCTGCGGTGCACGCAGCGTGATCGTCACCTGCGATGCCCGCAGCGGCTTCAAGCTCACGGCCCAGGCGCTTGCCGAGGCGATCACCCCGCGCACCCGCTGGCTGATCCTCAACTCGCCATGCAACCCGACCGGCGCTGTGTACAGCGGTGAAGAGCTACAGGCACTGGCAGAGGTGTTGCTGGCGAACCCCGATGTGCTGGTGCTGGCCGACGACATTTATGAGCATCTGATCTTCGATAATCAGCGCTTTCACACCCTGGCCCAGGTAGAGCCGCGCCTTGCAGGCCGTACCCTGACCATGAATGGGGTGTCCAAGGCCTATGCCATGACGGGGTGGCGCATCGGCTTCGCGACCGGCCCGCGCTGGCTGCTGGAAGCCATGGAAAAACTACAGGGGCAACAAACCTCCGGCGCCTGTTCGGTTTCACAGCAAGCGGCGCTGGCCGCGCTGCAAGGCCCCAAGGATTTCCTTCACACTTCGCGCGCGGTATTTCAGCGGCGGCGCAACCTGATGGTCGACGCCCTCGCCGCAACCCCCGGGCTGCACTGCGAACCACCGGCCGGTGCGTTCTATGCGTTTGCCAATTGTGCCGGGCTGATCGGCAAGACCTCACCCGGCGGCCGCTACCTGGGCACCGATGAGGATGTGGCCCTGGCGCTGCTCGACGAAGCCGATGTGGCGGTGGTTCATGGCAGTGCCTTCGGGCTCGGCCCGTACCTGCGCATTGCCTACGCGCTGGACGATGATTCGCTGGCCAGCGCCTGTGCGGCCATCGCCCGGTTCTGCCGGGCTGTCATACCGCAGGCTTGAGGCAACCTCACCCGGCCGTTGCCTGCGCCGTGCACTGCGCGCTGTGCAGGCAATTGGTCAGGTGCAGGCGCATCGCCGCACGTGCCACCTCGGCGTCGCCCCGCTCCAGCGCGGCGCAGATCTGCTCGCGCTCACGTGCCTGGCGCATGCGTTGCTGCGGGTCGACGGTGGGTTGAACGCCTTCGATTTGGGTGTTGCCGACATGCGTCATGGCATCGATGAAGAAGCTGTTGCCGGTGCACAGGGCGATTTGCAGGTGGAACTCGAATTCGATGCGGTTGCTGTCCTTGTGCAACGGCCCCACGGCGTTGGCCTGATCCAGCGCTTTGCGCAGGGCAAGCAACTGGCTGGGCGTAGCACGTTGCGCCGCCAGCGCGGCACCCTCCACTTCCAGGCTCAGGCGCAGCTCGATGCGGGCCACGGCATCGTGGGCGGTGCCCTTCTCGCCTTGACTGTCCTGAAAATTACCCGGCCGGGTGGTGTCCACCACGAAGGTACCAATGCCACGGCGCGTCTCTACCAGGCCCTCCGCCTGCAGCCGCGACATGGCTTCGCGCACCACGGTACGGCTGACGCCGCGGGCTTCGGTGAACGCTTGTTCAGTGGGCAGCTTGCTGCCGGCAGGCAGCTCGCCAGCGAGAATCCTGCGCGACAGGTCGAGCACCAGTTGCTGGGCCAGGCTGAGGCGTCGGTCGGGGGTATCGCGCTCCATTCACTTGATCCATTCAAACAAAACGATGCGCGATTATACCCGCAGGCTTGCGCATGAAAGCACTATAATGCCCGCTGATCACACTAGAGCAAAACGATGTCCGACGTTACCTCTACTGCCCCAGTCAAACCTCGCCGCCTCGCCGAAGCGCTGGTCGAGCGCTTTGCCCAGCGCATCCGCGAAGGCACCCTCAAGCGCGGCGACAAACTCCCCACCGAAGCGCAGATCATGGCCGCCGAAAGCGTCAGCCGGGCCGTGGTGCGCGAAGCCATGTCGCGGATGCAGGCAGCGGGCCTGGTCGAGACCCAGCACGGTGTCGGCACCTTCGTGCTCGACATGCCGGCACCCGAAGGCTTCAACGTCGGGCCGGCGACCATCGCCCTGCTGTCCGATGTCCTCGACCTGCTGGATTTTCGTATCAGCCTGGAAGTGCAGGCCGCGGGCATGGCTGCCGAACGTGCCACACCACAGGCCCTGGCAGAGCTTGAGCAAGCCCTGCAGGAGCTGCTGCAAGGCCCGGAAAAGTCCGGCAGCACCATCAATGCCGACTTTCAGTTCCACCTGAAAATCGCCAAGGCCGCCGCCAACCCCTACCTGATCGACATCATGAAGCACCTGGGCACCAAGCTGATCCCGCGCACCCGGATGAACTCCGCCTACACGGGGCAAAGCAACCGCAGCACCTACCTGGCGGGGATCAACGCCGAACATCAACAGATCTATGACGCGATCGCCAGCCGCCAGGTCGACGCAGCACGCGCGGCGATGTTCCTGCACTTGAGCAACAGCCGCATGCGCCTGCGCGAGGCGCAGCAGCGTCAAGCCTTCTACAGCGAATAACGCCTACTTGGCTTGGGGTGCCGGCACCACATTGTGGAACGCCAGGCCGGTACTGCCGCTCACCTGCCAGGGGTTGCTTGCGTTGGTGTCAGAGAACTGCACCGCGTCGAACCGCGAATCCTTCAGGCCATCGATCCGCGCCACGGCCGGCCCGCTGAACCGCACACGCTCGAACGCCAGCCGGTGGTGAAAAGCCCCGTGCTGGCTGTCGCCCTTGACCTCGATGGCAGCCAGCCGGGCGTTTTCTACCGTGACGTCGCTGACCTGCACGTCTCGGAACTGCCCGGCGATGGTCGACTTCTCATAATCCAGTATGGCGTTGGGGTCGTTGTAATCGAGGGTAAAGATGAACGCCTGTTTAACCGTGTTGCGCAGCGCCGAATCGCGGAAAATCACGTTGCGCGCCCCGCCGCCCATGAAGTTGGTGCTTTTCATGCGCAGGCCGGCATCGGTGCCATCGGACACATTGTCCTCGGCCAGGATGTTCTGGATCCATGCGCCGGTGTGGCTGCCCGCGACGACCATGCCGTGGCCTTTGGCGAAGTAGTTGTTGAAGATCCAGGCGTCTTGCTGGGGCTTCTGCTTCACGGCCTGGGCGCCGGTACCGGCGGCGAAGTTGACGCAGTCGTCGCCGGTGTCGAAGAAATTGTTGAACACCATCGCGCCGCGGCTGTTGGCGAATTCGATGCCGTCCCCGTTGTTGGCGTCGTAGGTCTTGTGCGTGGTGTTGGCCAGCACCACGTTTTCGGTTTCCAGGTTCATGATGCCGTGGTACGCCGGGTTGAGCACGGTGAAGCCACCGTAGAAGACATTCCTCACCTCGCGCAGGGTAATCAGTGAAGAACGCATCTGGCCGTAGGCGTCCTTGACGTTCATGCCTTCGGCCACCGCGCGCTCGACCTGGGCCTTGGCTAGCACGCCGTCGTGCATGTACCGCGTGTTGTCGCTGGCCAGGTAGGCCGGCAAGGCATGGCCATGTTCATCGATCAGGTCGGGGTTACGCTTCCAGCCATTGCCGTCAATTGTGCCCTTGCCGACGATGCGGATGTTCTCGAATGCCTGGTGTTTGCGCGGGTCACGCGGCAAGGCGTTGATCAGCGAAGCCGGGCGCACGGTGGTCGAGTACGGGTACTGGATGTAGCCATCGCGGGGGTAATCCTCGGCACGCGCTGACCCCAGCAGGGTCGCGCCTTCGGCGATCTCCAGGGTCATGTTGCTCTTGAGGTAGAGCGCGCCGCTCTTGTAGATGCCCTTGGGCAGCAGCACTTTGCAACCGGGTGTGCAGGCGTCGATGGCGCGTTGAATACCGGCGGTGTCGAGGGTATACCCGTCGCCCTTGGCGCCGAACTTGCGCACATCGAACAGCGCCGGCACGGCGGTGGTGCGCTGCACGACTACCGGGCTATCGGCTGACTCCTTGCCGTCACGGCCAACCGAACGCACGGTGAAGCGGTATTCGTTGTCGGGCTTGAGGCCCAGTGCAGTGAAGCTGTGGATGGCAATGCGGTGGTGAAAGTTGCGCGTGTCCTGCTGGTAGAAGCGGTCGATGTACGGCTTGGCTGGGGATACCTGGCCATTGTTGGCATTGCTGGACCCGAGCAACTGGCCGTTGGCGTAGACGTGGTAATCGACGATCTCAGCGTGGTGGGCAGGCTTTTCCCAGGCGAGGATGATCTGTTGGTCGTCGTAGGCCAACGTCGGGACCAGGACTTTGCTGGGGGCATCGAGTGCCCACAGTGGAAGGGAGAAGCTCATGGCCAGGGTGGCCAGCAGTGTTCGGTGCATGTCTTTATCTTCCTTGTTTTCACCAGAGGCGGGCCGCTTTGCGGCCCATTCGCCGGCAAGCCGGCTCCCACAGTGAGCGTGCCACCCCTGAGCGACACGGTACCTGTAGGAGCTGGCTTGCCGGCGATGGGCTGCAAAGCAGCCCCCGTTCACTCAGGCCGAAGCTGCCTGAGCACTGAAATCGCGGCTGGCCTGCACCAGCATGCGGGTGTACGCGTGGCTGGCCAGGTCCTGGCTCAGCGCCTGGCTGTCCAGGCGTTCGACGATCCGCCCCTGCTGCATCACCGCGACCTTGTCGCACAGATGGCTGACCACGCCCAGGTCGTGGGTCACCATCAGGTAGGTCAGCTTCTCGCGCTGGCGCAGGTCCGCCAGCAGGTTGAGAATTTCTGCCTGCACCGATACGTCAAGGGCCGAAGTCGGCTCGTCAAGCAACAACACCCGTGGCTGCAGTATCAGCGCCCGGGCAATCGCCACGCGCTGGCGCTGGCCGCCAGACAACTGATGCGGGTAGCGGTAGCGGAAACTGTCGTTGAGGCCGACCTTGACCAGAATGTCGTTAATCCGGTCGTCGCGCTCGCCCATGCCATGGATGGTCAGCGGCTCGCGCAAGGCGGTGTCGATGGTGTGCCGCGGGTGCAACGAGCCATACGGGTCCTGGAAAACCATCTGCACCTTGCGAAAGTGCTCCTTGGGCGGCTTGTGCTGCAGCGCCACGCCGGCAATGCTCAGCGCCCCGCTCCAGTGCCGGTATTGCCCGGCCAGGCAACGCAGCACGGTGGTCTTGCCCGAGCCCGACTCCCCCACCAGGCCGAACGATTCACCGTCTTCAACCGTCAGGTCGACATCGTGCAACACCTGGTTGAGCGCCGGGCCAACGCCGAAACTCAGGTTCAGCGCGTGTGCTTGGATCATGGACATCGTCAGTTACCTCAGCAGGTGAGCCAGAGCGGGTCGCGTTGCAACACCGGCAAGCGCGGGCGGCGGTTGTCCATGCTTGGCAAGGCTGCCAGCAGGCCACGGGTATACGGGTGTTCGGCGTACTGCAGGTCGCAGGCGGCAAGCGACTCGACCACGCGCCCGGCGTACATCACCAGCACCCGGTCGCAGTAGTTGCGCACCAGGTTGAGGTCGTGGCTGACGAAAATCAGCCCCATCTGCTGCTCGACCACCAGCTCTTCGAGCACGTTGAGCACCTGCTGGCGCACCGACACGTCAAGCGCCGAGGTCGGTTCGTCGGCGATGATCACCTCCGGGTTGGTGATCACCATCATGGCGATCATGATGCGCTGGCCCATGCCGCCGCTGACTTCATGCGGGTACAGGTTGTAGACGCGCTTCGGGTCGCGGATATGCACCTTTTCCAGCATCAGCAGTACCCGCTCGCGGGCCTCGCTGCGGCTGGCCTTGTGGTGCGCAAGGTAGGCCTCGGCGATCTGCTCGCCGACCTTGACCACCGGGTTGAGCGAGTACTTGGGGTCTTGCATGATCATCGAAATGCGTTGGCCGCGGATCTTCTGCATGGCCTTTTCGCTGGCGCTGAGCAAATCGACTTCGCCGAACTGCAGGGCCTTGGCGGTGATCTGCGTGCTGGCCGGGTGCAACTTGAGCAGGCTGCGCCCGACCGTGGACTTGCCCGAGCCGGACTCACCAACGATGGCAAGTTTCTCGCGGCCCAGGGTGAACGAGACATCGCGCACCGCGTGCATTTCTTTCTTGCCATTGACGAAGCGCACGTTGAGCGAATCGACATTGAGTTTGAGCGTCGACATGTAACCTCCAGTTATTCGCTACGCGGATCGAGAATGTCCCGCAGGCCATCGCCCAGCAGGTTGAACGCCAGGCTCACCAGCATGATGGCCGCACCGGGCACGGCGACCAGCCACCAGCATTCGAGCATGTAGCGCCGGCCAGTGGAGATCATCGCGCCCCACTCCGGCAGCGGCGCCTGCGCGCCCAGGCCGAGAAAACCCAAGGCCGCGGCGGTGAGGATGATGCCGGCCATGTTCATGGTCAGGCGAATGATCACCGACGACAGGCACATCGGCACGATGTGGCGCAGGATGATCCGCGTCGACGAGGCGCCCAGCAGCTCGACCGCCACGACAAAGTCGGCCTTGCGCAGCGACAGCGTTTCGGCCCGTGCCAGGCGTGCGATCGGTGGCCATGAAGTCAGTGCAATGGCCACTACCGCATGCTCAAGGCCAGGGCCCAGTGCGGCGATGAACGCCAGCGCCAGGACCAGGCTGGGGAACGAGATGAAGATGTCGGTGATGCGCATGAACACGCTGTCGACAAGGCCACCGTAGTAGCCGGACACAGTGCCGATGAACAACCCGATCGGGCCGACGATGACGGTCACCAGGGTAATGATGTAGAGGGTGATGCGCGAGCCATAGACCAGCCGGCTGAAGATGTCGCGGCCGTATTCATCGGTGCCGAACCAATGCGCGGCACCGGGTGCCTGCAAGGCGTTGGCAAGGTTTTGCACGACCGGGTCGTGGGTGGCGATCCACGGCGCAAAGGCGGCTACCACCACCAGCAGCAAGGCCACCAGCAGGCCGGCCAGGGTCATGGGGTTGCGCAACAGGTGGCGCAGTACCCGCAGGCTGCTTTTGTACAGCGCATCGACGCTTGAAGCAGGCGAACGGTCGGCCTGCGGCTTGGCGCTTGAACCGGTAGAAGAAATGTTGGCAATCATCGGCATGCTCTCGAAGTGAAAGGTTCAACGTTGCTTGTAGACGCCCAGGTAGCGGGTCGCCTCGGCGTCATCACCGGTAAAACCGCGGACATCCAATGCGCTGACGGCGGTGTCGGTCATCTGCGAGATCATCATGATCGGCCCGGCCTGTTCGTCGTAGCGCTGCTGCGCCTGGTGGTACAGGTTCAGCCGCGCGGTCGCGTCGCGCTCGACCCCGGCCCGGTCGATCAGCGCGTTGAGCTGCTGGTCGAAGAACGACGCCCGCCAGCCCTGGAAGTTAGGCAGGCCGGCGCTGTCGCTGTTGTCCGGGTTGTAGGCAAAGGTGCGCAGGCTGAAGTACGGGTGCGGGTAACGCTCGGCGCCGCGGGCCACGATCATCTCGAAGTTGCGCGCGCGCATGGCGCCATACACCTGGTTGCCGGTGCCGGTGACGATGTTGGCGGTGATGCCGCCTTCGGCCAGGGTAGCCTGCATGCGCGCGGCAATGTCGATGAATGGCGGCTCGGACAGCGTGCGAATGGTGGTGCTGAAACCGTGCGGGTAACCGGCCTCGGTCAGCAGCGCCTTGGCCTTGGCCACGTCGAGTTTGTAGCCTGGGTCTGGCAGGCGGGCCTGCAGCCCCAGTTGCATCGGCTGCTGGTTGAGCATGCCGTAATGCGGCATCACCTGCTGGTCGATGCCCTGGTAGTCGATCAGGTTGCGCACCGCCTCGCGTACCTTGCGGTTGGCAAACTCGGGCTGCTTCATGCTCATTGCCACGTAGTACATGGTGCCGCGTTGCAGCGGCTGCACCTGCAGCGTGGCGGCGCTCTCGATGGCCTTGATGTCGGGCGCGGCCATGCCGTACGCCAGGTCGAGGTCACCGCGCTCGAGCATCAGGCGCAATGATTGCGACTCGGTCATGTGCCGCACCAGCACCCGCTTCATCCTCGCCGGCCCACCCCAATAGCCATCGAAACGGGTCATCACCAAGGTGTCGTTGGCGGTCCATTTGGCCAATGTGAAAGGCCCGCTGCCCGCTTCGTTGGTGACCAGCCAGGCAGCCCCGAGGTCACCATTCTTCTCATGCTTCAACACCGCCAGGCGGTCGACCACCACCGCACTGGGCGAAGTGGCCAGCGAGTCGATCAGCAGCAGAGGGTCTGCCGGTTGCGGCAGGTCGACCACCAGGGTGTGCGCGTCAGTGGCGCGGATCAGCCCCTGGATGTTCTCGGCGGTGTACCCGTAGGCCTTCCAGGTGGTGGCCAGGCCATAGTTGAGTTTCATCACGCGGTACAGCGACCAGGCGACGTCTTCTGCCGTCAGCGGGTTACCGGAGTGAAACTTGACGTCGCTGCGCAAGTGAAAGGTGACCTGCCTGCCGTCGTCGCTGATGGCCCAGCGCTCGGCCAGTTGTGGCAGGTGTTGCTCCGGGTTGCCCTGGTCGCGCTTGACCAGTGTGTCGTAGAGGTTGGCATTGACCCCGGAGGCGTCCAGGCCAGGGGCGTTTGCCGGGTCGATGGAAAACAGGTTGACCATGCTCATGCCGACGATCAGCTGGTCGGCAGGGGTCTTGGCCTGCACCGCGGCCATCGGCGTCAGCGCCAAGGCCACAGCCAGCAGGCGCAGGTGCAGGTGCAGTGGGGAACGTAGAGTCTTCATTGAGCGTCCTTCTTTTTATAATTGTTCACGCCAACCCCGCAGGGCTCAGCGGGTCCTTGGGTCGAACACCTTGTACAGGGCATCGCTGATCAGGTTGAGGGCGACGAAAATCAGGCCGATCACCAGCACGCAGCCCATCACCGCGTTCATGTCACCGAGCATCAGGCTGCTGGTGAGGTACTGGCCGAAGCCGGGCCAGGCGAACACGGTTTCGATCAACACCGCACCTTCGAGCAGTGAGCCGTAGGCCAGGGCCACCACCGTCAGCAATTGCACGAGGATGTTGCGAAACGCATGGCCCCAGACCACCTGGCGCCGCGACAGGCCCTTGACCCGCGCGGTGATGATGTACTCCTGGGACAACTGCTCGAGCATGAAGCTGCGGGTCATGCGGCTGATATAGGCCACCGAGTTCAGGCCGAGAATCAGCCCAGGCAGGATGATATGGCGCACGGCGCTGCTGAAGGCTTCCCAGTCACCGGCCAGGGCCGTGTCGATCAGCAGCAGGCCGGTGACGTCCGGCACCATACCGTCGTAGGCCAGGTCGATGCGCCCTGCCCCGCCCGCCCAGCCGAGCCAGGCGTAGAACACCAGCAGGCCCATCATGCCGACCCAGAAAATCGGTGTGGAATAGCCGAACAGGGTAATGACCCGCGCCACATGGTCGCCCACCCGGCCCTGGTTGCTGGCAGCGACCACGCCCAGCGGCAAGCCGATGAGGATGCCGAACAGGATCGCCAGCGTGGCCAGTTCGATGGTCGCCGGGAACACGCGCCGGATGTCTTCAAGCACCGGGTGGCCGGTGAGCAGCGCGTTGCCGAAATCACCGTGCAGCAAGTCGCTCAGGTAAAGCCCGAACTGGGTCCAGATCGGCTGGTCCAGGCCCATCGCCCGGTACACCTGGTCGTAGGTGGAGCTGTCGGCGTCCGGCCCGACCACGGCCAGCACCGGGTCCAGCGGCATCACCCGGCCAATGAAAAAGGTCAGCGCCAGCAGGCCGAGCAAGGTCACCAGCACCGTGCTGGCGCGGCGGGCGGTAGCGGACACACGGGTGCCCATCACAGAGGCAGTCGAAAGCAACATAACAGGCTCCTGAAAAAACGTTCAGCAAACACCGTGGCGTGCGGGGCGCGCACGCCCCTGGCCCGCTCATCGCGACTTGTAGACGTCTTTGTAACGGGTGGTGGCCGCGCTGTGGGCCTGATAGTTCTGCACATCGTGGTAGAGCACCACGGTGTCGGTCATCTGCGAGATCGGCAAGATCGCCCCCACCTGCGCATCCAGGGTTTGCTGGATCTGCTGGTACTGGGCTTGCTGGCGGGTCTTGTCGGGCTCGACTTCGGCCTGTTCGATCAGGCTGTTCAGCTCCGGGCTGTAGAACGAGGTGCGCCAGCCCTGGAAGTTGCTCAGCTTGGCTTCATCGCGGTTGTCGGGGTTGTACACCAGGGTGCGCAGGCTGGAATGCGGGTGGCGTTCGGCGCCGCCACCGCCACGCCCGACCAGGATGTCGAAGCTGCGTTCACGCATGGCGCCGTAAATCTGGTTGCCGGTGCCGGTCACGATGGTGGCCTGGATGCCGGCCTGGGCCAGGGTCGCCTGCAGGCTGGAGGCGATGTTGATGAACGGCGGCTCGGTGAGCACGCGGATGGTGGTTTTGAAGCCGTCGGGGTAACCCGCGTCGGCAAGCAGCTTTTTCGCCTCGGCCACGTTCAGCCTGTAGCCCGGGTCATCCAGGCGCGCCGGCAAGCCCAGCGGCAGCGGGCGCTGGTTGAGCTGGCCGTAGTGCGGCATGACGGTCTGGTCGATGCCTTGATAATCGATCAGCGACCGGACGGCCTGGCGCACGCGGGCGTCGTCGTAAGGCTTGTTCTTGACGCTCAGCGCCACGTAGTAGAGGGTGCCGCGCTGCACCGTCTGGGTACGCACCCGGTCGGACTTTTCCAGCGCCTCGATGTCGGGCGCGGACATGCCCTTGGCCAGGTCCAGGTCGCCGCGCTCGACCATCAGGCGTAACGACTGCGACTCGGTCATGTTGCGCATGACCACCCGCTTGAGCTTGGCCGGGCCGCCCCAGTAGCCATCGAAGCGGCTCATCAGGATCACGTCGTTGGCGCGCCAGTCATTGAGGATGTAAGGGCCACTGCCGGCCGCATGGGTGGTCAGCCAGGCGCCGCCCATGTCATTGCCCTTCTGGTGTTGCTGGACCACCTTACGGTCGAGGATGAAGGCGCTTGGCGAAGTCGCCAGGGTGTTGAGCACCAGCATCGGGTCGGTCGGGCGCGGCAGTTCGACCACGAAGGTGTGTTCATCGACCGCGCGCATGTGCTGGTCGACGTTGCCGGCAGTGAACCCGTAAGCCTTCCAGGTCGAAGCCAGGGCCAGGTTGAGCTTGAGCACGCGCTGCAGCGACCAGGCGACGTCCTCAGCGCTCAACGCGTTGCCGGACTGGAACTTGACGCCCTGGCGCAGGTTGAACGTAAGGGTCTTGCGGTCATCGCTGACCTGCCAGCGCTCGGCCAGCGCCGGGACCAGTTGGTCGGGGTTGTTCGCATCCTGCACCAGCAGCATGTCATAGAGGTTGGCGTTGACCTCGGATACGTCCAGCCCGGTGGCAGCGGCCGGGTCGAGCGACAGCAGGTTGATCATGCTCATGCCGACGATCAACTGGTCGGCAGGTGTTTTGGCGAAAGCAGCGGGCACTGAGGTCATTGCCAGCGACGCTGCCAGGACCCCCGCCCAGAATTTGGGGAGAACGCTCATGTGAGATTGCCTTTTTATAGTTATTGGACTCTCGGGCGGCACGCTGTGGCGCGTGCCGCCATGCACGCATCAGAAGCTGCGCAGCGTGTTGGTTTCGACGTAGTCGAAGTCGATTTCCTCGCCCAGGCCTGGCAGGTCGGACAGGTGCACGAAGCCGTCTTCGTCCATCGGGTCGACCAGGCGTTTGAGGTAGGCCGGCACCTCGTCGTAGTTGAGGAAGGGGTGCAGCAGGCCGCGTTCGTACCAGCTGCAGTTCTTGATCGCACCCACCACCGCCAAGTTGGCCGCGCCGTTGCCATGGATCTCGCAATCCATGCCGAATGACTCGGCCATGTGCGCCACCTTCAAGCACGGTGCGATGCCACCCACGCCAGCGACGCCGGCCCGCAGGATGTCACAGACATCGTGCTTCACCCAGCTGGCCCGGCTCAGGTGCTTGCCACCCAGGCTTTCCGGGCCCAGCACCGGGATGTCCAGCTGGCCGGCCAACCAGGCGTAGGATTCTGCAGAGTCCTCCATCATCGGCTCCTCGAACCAGGCGAAGTCGAGCTTCTCCAGGGCGCGGCCGATGGTCAGAGCCTCGGTGCGGCTGTACCAGTGGTAGCCGTCGATCATCAGTGCGATGTCCGGGCCTACGGCTTCACGTACCGCGGCGCATGCCTTGATATCCATGCTTACGCTGGGGGCAAACGAGACCGGTGGCATCCAGGTGTGCAACTTGATGGCTTTGTAGCCGCGCTTGACCAGGGTCTCGGCAAAGCGGCCGTACTCTTCAGGGGTAGACAACCCGCCGGCAAGCTCATCACCACACATGGTCGAGCCGTAGGCAGGCACCTTGTCGCGGTAGCCACCAATCAGCTTGTGTACCGGCAGGTTCAGCTTGCGCCCGGCCCAGTCCCACAGCGCTTGCTCGACCAGCGCCAGGGCGCGGTCGGTCAACTGGCTGGCGCTGCCGCGCTGCCAGTGCGCGAGGTCGTGCCAGATCTTTTCGCGGTCGAAGGCGTTGGCGCCCACCAGCACTTTGCGCACAAAACCGTCGAGCACATACGGGCGGATCAATTCAGGGGCGCCCAGGGCATACCCTTCGCTGCCGCATTCGGTGCGGATGCGCAGCAAGGCCATCTGGGCCTGGGTCACGTCGCCTGGGTGGGCATGGCCTGCGCTGTCGACGGCGCGGCGGGTGGGATAGGAAAAAACCTGGACGTTTACGGCGGTGATGATCATGGACGTCTGAGCCTTCTTATTGGATTTGTGGCGGGTGAGTCACGCTCTGGCAGCGATCCTACGTCATCATACAACTTTTGAAAAGCACACTTCGAAAACTTTCGCAAAGTGCCAGATCGGTTCACATTTTTGGCCACGCCCTCCCCTCCACGTATAGACAATACGGCCTATAGAGCTCTAGAACAGCGCTCCAAAGCCTGCCTTCCAAGGTCATCCGACAACATCTGAATAAATCGTAGACAACCCTGAAGTCGTACGATAACTTACGCAAAAATTGCCTTGGAGCCCTGCCCTCGACCAACCCGCCACTGACGCCTCACCTCATAACGACCTCGACAAAAACAACAAAAGAAGATCGCATGAACACCACATTCCGCCTGCTCGTTGCTGTCAGTACCCTCGGCCTGTCGTTCCATGCCTGCGCAGACTCGGCCAGCATCAACTACCGCCACGGCTACACCGAAGACGACAGCATCCACTCCGACCGGATCAAGCTCAGTTACAGGAAGGACAGCGGCCTGGGTTTCGCCGCCGAGATCAAATACAAGACCGCTGGCGATCGCGAAGACGTCGCCTACGACAACATGGTCAACAACGGTCACGAGTTCACCATCGACTACAACTACAAGCTCAGCGCCCAATCGACCCTGACGCCCGCGTTCCAGATGGACAGCTCCAAGGACTCCACCACCTACAAGTTCGGCCTCAAGTACAGCTACAAGGTCTCCGACACCTGGTACGTCGCCGGCCGCGTGCGCCAGGATGCGCGCAGCCTGGACCGCGACCAGGTCGACCATGACTGGCCCGACCGTGCCAAGGACAACCAGAACACCACACGCCTTGAAGGCTGGCTGGGCTACACGCCCAAAGGCCCCTGGGCGTTCGAGTACCAGTACATCCACTTCCAGACCGACTACATCCGCTACGACAACAAGAAGAGCGACTACGAACAGAACCTGATCATCAAGTACAAGCTCGACAAGCAGTGGGCGCCGTTCATGGAGGTGGGGGACATCAAGGTCAATGCCTACACCGACGACCGCCAGGCCCGCTGGCGTGTGGGGATCCAGTACAACTTCCTGTAAACCCTGGCCCGGGCAGTCAGCGGATTGCCCCGCGGCAGAACCACGTCATTTACCAACCCTCGACAACAGGCGCCCGCCATGACCACACCCTTGAGCAAACCCTTCAATCGCATCCTGCTGACCGGCGCCGCCGGCGGCCTTGGGCTGATCCTGCGCGAAGCCTTGCAAGCCCATGCACAGGTAGTGCGCGCCTCGGACATCAGCGCCATGGCGCCTGCGGCCGGCGCGCATGAAGAAGTGATCAGTTGCAACCTTGCCGACAAGGCCGCAGTCCTGGCACTGGCCCAGGACGTGGATGCGATCGTGCACATGGGCGGGATCTCCACCGAACGGGCCTTCGAGGAAATTCTCGACGCCAACATCCGCGGTACCTTTCATGTCTATGAGGCTGCGCGCAAACACGGCATCAAGCGGGTGGTGTTCGCCAGTTCCAACCATGTCACCGGCTTCTATCCGCAGGACCAGCAGCTGGATGCACACACCCCGCGCCGCCCGGACTGCTATTACGGGCTGTCCAAGTCGTATGGCGAAGACCTCGCGACCTTCTACTACCACCGCTATGGCATCGAAACCGTAAGCCTGCGCATCGGCTCGTCATTCCCCGAGCCACGCAACCTGCGCATGTTGTCGACCTGGCTGAGCTACCCCGACCTCGTGTACCTGCTGGAGCGTGCGCTGCTCGCAGAAAACGTCGGCCACACCGTGGTGTATGGCGTTTCGGCCAACCGCGAGCTGTGGTGGGACAACCGCTACGCGGCGCACCTGGGCTTCAACCCGCAAGACAGCTCCGAGCGTTTTCGCCCGCAGATGGAACAACTGCCCAAGCCCGCTTCTGATGACCCCAACGCACGGTTGCAAGGTGGCGCATTTACGGCGGCCGGGCCCTTTGACGACTGAGCCTTGAGCGCGGCGTTCAGACGTGGATGACGAAGATTATCGAGCCAGCTAGACTCCGAGGCAGAATGTGACTGTGAACATATCGTTTGCCTGAAATTCGCCGGTCATGCAGGCAGCCGGTCTTCGATCAACCGGCAGGTACCCATGACTTTGCAACCCCACGTCAACTTGACCAACTGTGACCGTGAGCCGATCCAGATTCCCGGCAGCATCCAGCCGCACGGCTGCCTGCTGGCCTGCAACGCCTCGGCAAGCCTGGTATTGCGCCATTCGGCGAATGCCCCGGGCATGCTGGGCGTGACGGGAGGCATAAACGGGCAACGCCTTGAAGCGATCATCGGTACCGAAGCGGCGCACACCCTGCGCAACTCCCTGGCCCGCGTCAAAGAAGGCTCGCGCCCGGCGTTGTCGTTCGGTGTGGTAAGCGCTTGCGGCCAAGCGTTCGATGTGGCTGCGCATGTGTTCAAAGGCACCGCCATCATCGAGTTCGAGCCCTGCGGTTCGAGCATTGCCGAGCCGATTGAGCTGGTGCGCACGGTGATCGCCCAGTTGCGTGAGATTGACCGCAGCGAAAAGCTGGTTGCCGATACTGCCCGGCGTGTGCGCGCCCTGCTCGGCTATGACCGGGTGATGATTTACCAGCTTGGCGCAGACGGTGCCGGCAAGGTCGTAGCCGAAGCCAAGCGCAGCGGCCTTGAGAGTTTTCTTGGGCAGTACTTCCCGGCCTCGGACATCCCCCAGCAGGCACGCGCGCTGTACCTGCGCAACCCGGTGCGGATCATCTCCGATGCCAAGTTCAAGACTGTCCCCATCGAGCCTGTACTGGACCTGTCTGGCGAGCCGCTCGACCTGTCCTACGCCCACCTGCGCAGCGTTTCGCCGATTCACTGCGAATACCTGACCAACATGGGTGTGGGCGCTTCCATGTCGATCTCGGTGATCGTCGACGGCGCACTGTGGGGGCTGATTGCCTGTCACCACTACGCGCCGCGTGTCCTGAGCATGGGCCAACGGGTTGCCGCAGAAATGTTCGGTGAATTCTTCTCGCTGCAGATCCAGACCCTGCAGGCCAGGCAAACCCTCGAGGCCGCCGCGCATGCCCGGCGGGTGCTCGACAACCTGCTGCACGACGCCCACCGCACGCCGGATATCGACGAGCTGCTGCGCGCCCGCCTGCCAGACTTCGAAGCCTTGATCCCCTGCGACGGCATCGGCATGGTGCTGGAAGGGCAATGGACCGCCGCCGGGCTGACTCCGCCCAGGCACGCCATTCCCGGGTTACTGCGCTTTGCCGAGGGTGTCGCGCAAGGCTGCACTTGGGCATCGAATTGCCTGTCCATGGCCCACCCCGCAGCCGAGGCTTATGCCACCGAGGTTTCCGGGGTGCTGATCATTCCGATGTCGCAGCAGCCCAAAGACTACCTTGTGCTGTTCCGCAAAGAGGTGATCGAGACCCTCGATTGGGCTGGCGACCCGAACAAGACCTATGAAAGCGGCCCGCTGGGTGAGCGCCTGACGCCACGCAAGAGTTTCGCCGTGTGGAAACAGACGGTGCACCACCACTCGCTGCCCTGGTCGGCGCAGGACCGCCAGTTTGGCGAGGCCATTCGCGCAGCGATCGTCGAAGTCGCGCTGCACAACAGTGAACTGCTGGCCGAGGAACGTTCCCGGTCGGACGTGCGCCAGCGCATGCTCAACGAAGAGCTCAACCACCGGGTAAAGAACATTCTTTCGCTGATCGGTGCGCTGGTGGCGCACCCCACAGCGGAAAACCAGACCCTCAGCGGCTACGTGGCCACCCTGAAGGGGCGCATCCAGGCGCTGGCACTGGCACACGACCAAGTGGTGCGCGGTGACGGTGGCGGGCGTTTCTCGGCGCTGCTCGAGGCGGAGCTTTCGCCTTACCGCACCGCAGCCGATGCGCTCGAGTTGCGCGGCCCCAACCTGCTGCTCGATGCCCGTGCCTTTTCGGTACTGGCGCTGGTACTGCACGAGCTGGCCACCAACGCCGCCAAGTACGGCGCGCTGTCGCGGGCAGGCGGCAAGCTTTCGGTCACTTGGGCGATCGATGCGGGCGGCGCCTGCGACATCACCTGGTGCGAGAGCGACGGGCCAACCGTGCGCCCGCCCACCCGCAGCGGCTTCGGCTCGGTGCTGATCGACCGCAGCATCCCATTCGACCTCGGCGGCACCAGCGCCCTGGAATACCGGCCCGAGGGCCTGCTGGGGCGCTTCAGAATTCCCGCCAGGCACCTGACCTTGTTGGAGGATGTCGACACCGAGGTGCCTGCAACGGCGCCGGCTCAGCCGCAGGTAGACTGCGCACGGCTGGCCAACGCCTGCGTGCTGATCCTCGAAGACCAGCTGGTGATCGCCGTGGGCCTGGAGCAGATCCTGGCTGATGCGCAGGTCGAGGATGTCATAACCGCAAGTTCCGAGACCGAGGCAATGAATGTGCTCGCCGGCCGAAAACCGGACGTGGCGGTGCTGGATATCAACCTTGGTGCGGGCACTTCGATTGGTGTGGCCGAAGCGCTCACGCAGCTGAACATCCCGTTCCTGTTCGCCACCGGCTATGGCGACAGCGTGATCATCCCCGCGCATCTGAAGCATGTGCCTGTGGTACGCAAGCCTTACGACGCTGCTTCGATCCTGCTTAACCTGGAACAGTTGCTGGTAGGACAGTAAACGCTGACCCAGCCAGGCGCGCAATGCTGATGCCGCGCCCTGCAGCACGGGTAGCAGCTGTCAGCAAACAGGGGTTGGTGGATGGGCAAAGCCATGGCGGATTTGCTCATGTTTCGGGTAGATATCATTCAACGCCCACCACACCGCATTACGAAAAGGCTGCTCGGGGTCGCAGACGTAGTTCAAGACTGCGCGATCCCAGGTTGCTCTGGCATTGCGCAAATCGTTGATGGCGAGGTAATTCTCAATGTTTTCTCGCGCCTCTTTCACGACCTTGAGATGGTTGTTCACCATGTCAATGCGATGGGCGAGATTGAATACCTCGATGGTCATGTCGCCCTTGTCGTCTTGACCGACAACCGTCCACCTCCAGTTGCGAGGATGCGCAGCAGGGTCAACCAACGCCCATTGCAGGTGATCAAGAGGGTTATCGAGCCGTGGGTTGATCAGTAGCGACGACTCGCCTGAATGATCATAGTGCAGTTGGGGAATAATCGCTGGGCAGGGGGTCGCCGGCGCCAGCATTCGCTGAGCCCCCTGGCGCAGCGGAAATTTATTGCCTTTGCTGCCTGAAAAATTACAGCGATTGCATGAGAAAAACAGATTCTCCCAGGTCCACGTCATCCACCAGTAGTGCGTTGCCGCTTTGTACCAGCGCGTGCCACGCTTGTCCTTGGCACCGCCTTTAGGCCGGAAATGCTCTACAGGACTGTTGATGTCATCTACCACTATTTCGCAAAACGCACATTTTTTATGCTGTAACTTGTACAGGTACGGGCGGGCCACTTGATACCCTTCACCCAGCACCTTTGTGAACGCTTTGGCATTGACCCCGTGGTGATTTATAGCCGTGATGGCAAGTGGAAGGTTAACTGCTCGACTGGCCGTTAGCGCCGCGGGCTCAGTGCCTAAGTAAAGCCTGATCATGACATTTCCTTTACGCGACACTCAGTCCTGGGCAGGTGTTCTCGGCACCGGCGCCGCCAGATGATGCACCCCCGCCTTGATGAGTTGCGCCTTTAGCGCCTGCATCTTCTTATCTTGATGATCATTTCTTAGTGGGTTGTTAGCCAGTGCCGTATAGCTTCTGATCGCTTCGCCATGGACATTCAGCGTTAATCTGTCAAGGCCGAAGTATTCACTGAAAAGCTCGGTCCCCGTCATGAGCCGGGGGTCGGGTTGAGTCGAAAGGTCCTGAGGCTTGTCGACCTCGTCCCAGACGCCCGTCTCAGCATCCGGGGTGATCTGCCTCACATCGCCCGTCTGTGGGTCGGCCTGCACCCTGATAATTTCATCAGGTGCCAGGGTTGCCAGGGCAACCGGGCTGTGTGTCGTGGCGATGAACTGCAACTTGGGAAAGGTGTTGCGCAATGCCGGTATGAGTCGCGCTTGCCATTTGGGGTGAAGGTACAGGTCTATCTCATCAATCAACACCAAACCTTCGAAGTCTTCTGGGCTTTTGTCGGCGTTATCGGCCTCAAGCAGGATATGACCCACAAGATCCGCAATCCAGGCGATGGTGGACTGGTAGCCGTGAGCCAGCGCTACAGCGGGGACCTGGACGATATCTGTACCCATTTTCTGGTGAAAGCGGTTCCTCTCGAGCAGGTCAGCCGCTTTGCTGACCCCGCCTTGGCCACGCATTTCGAGGTTATCGATGTCCTCAGGCAAGATATCCGTATTGATGATGGCTCTTTTCAATATTTTCGAATAGGCCAGGGATTTTTTTGCCGCTGCCCAAAGTGACTGAGGAAGCTGGTACTGGTCAGCGGATAGGCGGAGTCAAACAGAGGCTTCATCCGATCAACTGAAGGCCTGACCAGATCCGGAATACGCCCCGCCTCCGGCAGTACACGCTGAACCCCGTAACCGATGACAAACCAGTTCGCCAGTTCTTTGGACCGCGCATTATCCAACGGGTTGTTCTCAGGCAGCGGGAAGTCTTGCTGATACCCATAACGCGCTTTTGCCAATATCGATGTTTCCTTGTGACGCAAGGTGACTTCCGATACCAGTGTAAAGTCGTCGGACTTGCGGTCATGCAAAGGATGGGCCTTGGGGTTGGAACGCGAGGATGGCGTAAAGCCAAACTCCGCCTCGATCTTCAGCTCGGTCTTTTGCCGGCGACCGACCAAGTGTGCAAACGCGCTTCCCGCCAGGTCATTTACCCGCAAACTCCCGGCCGCGGCAAGAGAAATAGCCTGCAAGATACTGGTTTTGCCTGTGCCATTTTCACCAATCAGGACAGTCCACATACGGGGGGAGCCATCAGACTGAGTGAAATTCAACGACAAGTTTTTCAGCCGCCGCAAGTTCTGCACTTTAAGCTTATGTATATACATGGCACATCCTGTTCTGGCCTTTCGATCGCACGGGACTGCTACATACCCGCCTCGGGTTAAGCGCTGGCGAAAATTGCGCTGCCACGACCGCAAACTGCGTAGCATATCATTACACAGCGGTCTCTCGATGCACGAGCCCGAGTCTGCGCAGCTCCCCCAAAAGGGTGATTTCGACGCCCTCGCGAGTGTGGGAGCATTCCCCCAGCCCCACCCCCTAGCTCTGCCCCTGATCAAACGCCACCCACAGTATCGAGCCCGCTCGCATATTGCGGCGTCCTGCATCCAAAACCAGGAGTCAGCAATGCATACAACAACAACTACAGCCCATCCACCCCACTCTGCGTCGCAACCCGATTCCGCCGGCCGCTTCAGAAAATCCATGGGCATGACCGCGCTGGTGCTGTTCGGCCTCGCCTATATGGTCCCGCTCGCTGTCTTCACCACCTACGGGCTGGTAACGCAGATGACCAAGGGGCATTTGCCCACCGCCTACCTGCTGACCCTCGCCGCCATGCTGCTGACCGCCTACAGCTACGGCCGCATGGTTCAGGCACACCCCTACTCCGGCTCGGTCTACACCTACACGCGCAAGGCGTTCGGCAGCCATTTCGGCTTCATCGCCGGCTGGACGTTGCTGCTCGACTACATCTTCCTGCCGCTGCTCAGCTACCTGCTGATCGGTATCTACATGTCCGAGTACTTCCCGGCGGTGCACGCCTGGGTATGGGTGCTGGGGTCCATTGCCTTGGTCACCTTCCTCAACCTGATCGGCATCGAGTCGATCACCCGGGTCAACTGGATACTCGTGGTGGCCCAGCTGGTGTTCATCGTCGTCTTCGTCGCCCTGTCGGTGCGCAACCTGGCCGGGCAGGCCGAGCCGGTCTCGCTGCTGGCGCCGTTCCACCACGACGGCTTCAGCGTGCCGTTGATCATGACCGGTGCAGCGGTGCTGTGCTTGTCGTTCCTGGGCTTTGACGCGGTGTCGACCATGGCCGAAGAAACCAGCAACCCGACCACGCGCATCCCCCAGGCAATCATGGCGGTGTCGGTAATCGGCGGCCTGCTGTTCCTGCTGGTGTCGTACTTCGCGCAGATGGTCTTCCCGCAATGGGCCACGTTCGCCGACCCGGACTCGGCCTCGGTGGATGTCATGCGCCGGGTGGGTGGCGAGCTGCTGGTCACAGGCTTCACCGCCACCTACGTGGCCGGGTGTTTTGCCTCGGCCATGGTGTCCCAGGCCAGCGTGTCGCGGGTGCTGTTCGCCATGGGCCGCGACGGCGCCCTGCCCCGGGTGTTCGGCCAGCTGGCGACGCGCAAGCGCGTGCCGGCCACGGCGATCATGCTGGTCAGCACGCTGTCGCTGGTCGCCCTGTTCATCACCCTCGACACCGTCGCCAACATGATCAGCTTCGGTGCGCTGTTCGCCTTCTCGGCCGTCAACCTGGCGGTGGTCAAGCATTACCTGGTCGACAGCAAGCTGCGGGGTTCGCGCAATTACCTGCTGTATGGCGGCATACCGGCCCTGGGCTTTCTCAGCACGCTGTGGCTATGGAGCAGCCTGTCGAGCATGTCGTTCACCATCGGCCTGTGCTGGATGGGCGCAGGCTTCCTGTGCCTGCTGGGGCTGACCCGCGCGTTCCGCGTGAAACTGCCGGAGCTGCAGATGGCGGATTGATCCAGGCTGCACATCAATCAATGCGAACAATGCAATTCTCATATCAATCACCCTGCCGCACCATGCTCCGCCAATAAGAACCGTGCGCCGTCTCCCGCCGGCGCACGTCACAAAAGCGGTATGGAGTACAGGCAATGACAGCAGCAACCTCCTCCGGCGGTTCCCGGGCCGGTGCAATCTTCCGGGTCACCTCGGGCAATTTCCTCGAACAGTTCGACTTCTTCCTTTTCGGTTTCTACGCCACGCAGATCGCGGCGGTGTTCTTCCCTGCCAGCAGTGAATTCGCATCCTTGATGATGACCTTCGCCGTGTTCGGCGCGGGCTTTCTGATGCGCCCGCTGGGTGCCGTGGTGCTGGGTGCCTACATCGACGAAGTGGGCCGGCGCAAAGGCCTGATCGTTACCCTGTCGATCATGGCCAGCGGCACGATATTGATCGTGCTGGTGCCCGGCTACGAAAGCATCGGCCTGCTCGCGCCGGCGCTGGTGCTGGTGGGGCGGCTGCTGCAAGGCTTCTCGGCGGGCGCTGAACTGGGCGGCGTTTCGGTGTACCTGGCGGAAATCGCCACGCCCGGCAACAAAGGCTTCTTCACCAGTTGGCAGTCTGCCAGCCAGCAGGTGGCGATCATCGTTGCGGCGGCGCTGGGCTTTGGCCTGAACCAGTGGATGGCCCCGGCGATGATCGCTGATTGGGGCTGGCGCGTTCCGTTTTTCGTCGGCTGCCTGATCGTGCCGTTCATTTTCTTCCTGCGCCGTAACCTGGCGGAGTCCGAGGAGTACGCCGCACGCAAGCATCGCCCAGGCATGGCCGAAGTATTCCGCACCCTGCTGCAACACTGGACGACAGTGCTCGCCGGCATGCTCATGGTGGCGCTGACCACCACGGCGTTCTACCTGATTACCGTGTATGCGCCCACCTTCGGCAAGACCGTGCTGCACCTGAGCACCTCCGATGCGCTGCTGGTGACCTTGCTGGTGGGCGTCTCCAACTTCATCTGGCTGCCGCTGGGCGGCGCGCTGTCCGACCGCATCGGGCGCCGCCCGGTGCTGATCGCCATGACCCTGCTGACCTTGGCCACGGCTTACCCGGCGCTGGACTACCTGGTCAACGCGCCCAGCTTCCTGCACATGCTGCTGGTGCTGCTGTGGCTGTCGTTTATCTACGGCCTGTACAACGGCGCGATGATCCCGGCGCTGACCGAAATCATGCCGGTCGAAGTGCGCGTTGCCGGCTTCTCGCTGGCGTACAGCCTGGCCACGGCCGTATTCGGTGGTTTCACCCCGGCGATTTCGACCTTCCTTATCCAGTACACCGCCGACAAGGCAGCGCCAGGTTACTGGATGAGTTTCGCGGCGCTCTGCGCGCTGGGTGCAACGCTGTTCCTCTATCGCCGCGCCAGCGGGCGCCTGCAACCGGCGATGTCTTGAACCTTACTGCCCGAGAACACAACGATGCGTAAATTACTGCAATCCATCGCCTTGCTGGCCAGTGCCGGCCTGGCCACCGCCGCCCAGGCAGAACAACTGCAGGTGATGACCTCCGGCGGCTTCACGGCGGCGTACCAGCTGCTGGGCCCGAAATTCGCTGCAGCCAGCGGCAATACCCTGGAAACGAGCCTCGGGCCGTCGATGGGCAAGGCGCCCGAAGCCATCCCCAACCGCCTTGCCCGCGGCGAAAAGGCCGACGTTGTCATCATGGTCGGCTACGCACTCGATGAGCTGATCAAGCAAGGCAAGGTCGACCCGGCTTCTCGGGTGGAGCTGGCCGATTCGCGGATCGGCATGGTGGTGCGCGCTGGCGCGCCGAAACCGGATATCGGTTCGGTGGAGGCGCTGAAACAGACTCTGCTGGCGGCCAATTCGGTGGCTTATTCGGACAGTGCCAGCGGTGTGTACGTCGAGAACCAGCTGTTCAAACGCCTGGGCATCGAGGACCAGCTCAAGCCCAAAGCCACGATGGTGCCGAAAATCCCGGTAGGCTCGGTGGTTGCCAAGGGTGATTACCAGGTGGGTATGCAACAGGTGAGCGAGTTGCTGCCGGTGCCCGGCGTGAGCTTTGTCGGCAAGCTGCCCGAGGCGGTGCAATCGGTGACACGCTTCGCTGCCGGCATCCCGGTCAATGCGCAGCACCCGCGCCAGGCCAAGGCACTGCTCGACTACCTGGCCTCGCCAGGCGCGCAGCAGGACGTGCAGGCCACCGGGCTGGACTCGGTCAGCCGCTGACGTCAGCTTTCATCTGCACCACCAGGCGCTCCAGCGCCAACGCCGCCGGGGTCAGCGTACGACCCCGGCGCTTGATCAGGCCAACGCTGCGCATGACCACCGGGTCGGTCAACGGTACCCGGGTGAGGATTGGGTGGTCCGCCGCCGGCATCGCCATCAACGGTACGGCGGCAACGCCCAGGCCGGCTTCCACCAGGCCGATCATGGTAGTCACGTGGCGGGTTTCGCAGATGCTCTGGCGCTGCGGCACGATGCCACTGAGCGCCTGATCGAGCAGAAAGCGGTTGCCCGAGGTCTTGCCCAGCGAGATGTAGTCCTGCTGGTAAAACGCCTCCCAGCTGACGCTGCTGCGCCCCGCCAGCGGGTGGTCGCGCCGGCACGCCACCACGTAGCTCTCCTGCACCAACGGCTCGAACTCCACGTCGGCTTCCAGGGTGCCCATGAAACTCACGCCGAAATCCGCCTCGCCATCCACCACCGCGCTCAGCACGTCGTGGGCGCTGGAGTCCAGCACCTTGACCTTGATGCGCGGGTATTGCTGGTGGTAATGGGCGATCACCTGGGGCATGAAGTAATACGCCGCTGACGGCACGCAGGCGACCGTCACCTGGCCAAGGCGCGTCGAGGCCACTTCGCTGATGCCCAGCAGCGCGTTGTCCAGGTCGTCCAGCAAACGCTCGACGCTGGGCATGAAACCCCGCCCGGCCTGGGTCAGGCTGACCTTGCGCGTGGTGCGCTCGAACAGCCGCACTCCCAGCGCATCTTCAAGCTTTTCGATACGCCGGCTCAGCGCCGGCTGCGAGATGCGCACGGCGTCCGCGGCCTTGCTGAAACTGCCTTGGTCGACCACCGCACGGAAGGCTTGCAAGTCGTTGAGGTCGAAATTGATGGCCATGGCGCGCACTCGGACAGGCGGATTGATTCAGCCATTTTATGAGTACAGCGAATTAATGCAAAATGTAACGAGCAAATAACGATTCAGCTAAGGATTCAGATGTCTGTTCAGGAATTACCGCCGCTCACCCGCTCCAAAGGCGATATCGGCAAGATGGAAGCGGCCATGGCGTTGGGCAGTTTTGCCATCGGCACCGGCGAGTTCGCGATCATGGGGCTGATGCCCGACATCGCCAGCAACCTGCAGTTGAGCGAACCCCAGGTGGGCCACGCCATCAGTGCCTACGCGCTGGGCGTGGTGGTCGGTGCACCGGCGCTGGCGATTCTCGGCGCCAAGCTGCTGCGCAAGCACATGCTGCTGCTGTTGATGGCGCTGTACGCGGTTGGCAACCTGGCCACCGCCTTCGCCCCATCGTTCACCAGCATGGTCGCCTTCCGCTTCATCAGCGGCCTGCCCCATGGCGCGTACTTCGGCATTGCCGCCGTGGTGGCGTCGAGCATGGTGCCGACCAATCAACGGGCGGGGGCGGTGGCCAGGGTGATGATGGGCCTGACCCTGGCCATGTTGCTGGGCAACCCGGTGGCAACCTTCCTTGGCCAGTTTTTCGGCTGGCGCTCGGCGTTCATCCTGGTGGGGGTGATCGCGCTGTGCACCATCGCACTGGTGTGGCGCTACGTGCCCCAGCCGCACGATGAGCCGCGCAGCGACCCGCGCAAGGAGCTGCAAGCCTTCACCCTGCCCCAGGTGTGGATGGCGCTGGCGATTGCCTCGATCGGTTTTGCCGGCATGTTCTGTGTGTTCAGCTACCTGGCACCGACCATGCTGCAGGTGACAAAGGTATCGCCGGAGTGGATTCCGTTCGGCCTGGCCGCGTTCGGTGCCGGTGGCATCATCGGCAACATCGCCGGCGGCAAACTGTTCGACCGCCTGCAGTTCCGCGCGGTGGGCATCGTGTTGCTGTGGTCGGCCGCCGTGCTGCTGTTCTTCACCTTCGCCGCGCACTCACTGTGGACGATTCTGCTGGGCATCGGCCTGGTCGGCACCATGATTGCCCTGGCAGCGCCGCTGCAGATCCGCCTGATGGACATCGCCCACGAGGCGCCAAGCCTGGCCGCAGCCTCCAACCACGCTGCCTTCAACCTGGCCAATGCCCTTGGCCCCTGGTTTGGCGGCATGGCGATCAGTGCCGGGCTGGGCTGGACCAGCACCGGCTACATCGGCGCCGCTACCGCGCTGGCCGGGCTGGGTATCTACCTGGTGGCACGGCGCATGAAGGGCGGCCACTAGGCCCAGGGCCCTTCAGCTGACGTTATTGGGGCTGCTTTGCAGCCCATCGCCGGCAAGCCAGCTCCTACAGAGCCCGCGCAGTGCTTGGGGTTTGCGCTGTACCTGTAGGAGCTGGCTTGCCGGCGATGGGCCGCAGCGCGGCCCCAATTCAAGCCTTTTATGCTCCGGTGACCGCTTTCCAGGCACCCTCATTCACCAGGTTCACCGGCCGCTCACCCGACAGCGCACTCAGCAGGTTTTCCACCGCACAGCGCGCCATCGCCTCGCGTGTCTCGAGGGTTGCCGAACCGATATGCGGCGTCGCCACCACGTTATCCAACTGCAATAGCGGCGACGCGTTTGATAACGGCTCCTGCACGAACACATCCAGCCCGGCGGCGCGAATGCGCTTTTCCCGCAACGCTTCGATGAGCGCCGGCTCATCCACCACTCGCCCGCGCGCGATGTTGATCAGAATCGCCTCGGGCTTCATCAGCGCCAGCTCGCGTGCGCCGATCAAACCCTCGGTGCTGGCACTCAATGGCACCGTCAAACAAACGAAGTCCGCTTCGCGCAACAGCGCGTCGAGCTCGCAATAACGCGCACCATAACGCGCGTCCACCTCAGGCTTGGGCCGCGAGCTGTGGTAGAGCACGCGCATGCCGAACCCGGCGGCGCCACGCCGGGCCAAGGCTTCGCCAATGCGCCCCATACCGACGATGCCCAAGGCCTTGCCATGCACATCAGTGCCAAAGTGTGCCGGCCCCAGGTTGGCCTGCCAGTGGCCATCACGCACCCACCCGGCCAGCTCCACCACGCGCCGGGCGCTGGCCAGGATCAAAGCGAAGCCGGTGTCTGCAGTGGTTTCGGTGAGCACGTCGGGCGTGTTGGTGAGCATCACACCGCGGCGCGTCAGCTCGGCGATGTCGTAGTTGTCCACCCCTACCGATACGCTGGACACCACCTGCAACTGCGGCGCCAGGTCCAGCAGGCTGCTGTCCAGCCGCAGGCTGGCACCCAACAGGCCATGGGCGCCGGGCAAGGCATCGCGCAGCCGCGCCAGGCCGTCTGTGCCGGTGGTATCCACCCAGGTCACCTCGGCCTGCTGTTGCAGGCGCGCCAGCAACGCTTCGGGCAGGCGCTTGTAAAGGACGATTCGCTTTTTCATGGTCGGTTTCCTATTGGCTGATTGCCAGGCGCTGGCCACGGGGCTTGGCCTGGCCAGATGTCTGTGTTGTTTTCAGCGCGGCCGTGAGCACCACTGCGGTCAGCAGTGCCCCGGACATGAACAGGTACGAGGCCCCCGGGCCACCGGTCGCACCGTTGAGATAACCCACCAGCCACGAGCCCCCGAACGAGCCGAGCGCGCCCATGCTGTTGATCAACGCCATGGCGCCACCGGCCACGTTGCTGGGCAGGATCTCTGGCACGATGGCGAAGAACGGGCCATAGGGCGCATACATGCACGCCCCGGCCACCACCAGCAGCGCATAGGACGCCCAGAAGTGCTCGGTACCCAGGGCGTAGGAGCCATAGAACGCCAGCGCGGCCACCAGCAGTGGCGGCCAGACAAAGCGCTTGCGCTTCTGCAGGCGGTCCGAGGCCCAGGACACCCCAACCATCGCCAGCACCGCCGCCATGTAAGGCACCGACGCCAACCAGCCGGCCTCGACGATATCGACGTTGGCCGCCTGTTTGAGAATCGACGGCAGCCACAGCACGAAGCCGTACACGCCGATGCTCCAGCAGAAGTACTGCAGCGACAGCACGATGACCTGCGGCGAGCGGAACGCCTCGCGGTAGTTCTTCACCGGCTTGATACCTTGCTGCTCAGCCGCCAGGGCCGCTTGCAGCGCGGCTTTTTCCTGCTCGCTCAACCAGTCGACCTGCGCCGGGCGGTCGGCCACCAGGCGCCACCAGATGAACGCCCAGAGCACCGCCGGCAAGCCCTCGATGATGAACATCCAGCGCCAGTCGAAATGTTTGATCAGGTAGCCCGAAACCACCGACATCCACAGGATGGTCACCGGGTTGCCGAGCATCAGGAAGGTATTGGCGCGCGAGCGCTCGGCACGGGTGAACCAGTGGCACAGGTACACCAGCATCGCCGGCATCACCGCCGCCTCGACTACGCCGAGCAGGAAGCGGATGCCGATCAGCAGGTAGACGTTGCTGATCATCCCGGTCAAGGTCGCCAGGCTGCCCCAGAGGATCAGGCTGACGAAGATCAGTTTCTTCACGCTGCGTTTTTCGGCGTAGATCGCGCCGGGCACCTGGAAGAAGAAGTAGCCGAGGAAGAACAGCGCGCCCAGCAAGGACGACAGCACGGGGGTGATGTTCAGGTCGTTGGCCATGCCGGAGGCTGCGGCAAAGCCATAGTTGGCGCGGTCCAGGTAGGCCAGGCTGTAGGTGATGAAGACGATCGGGATGATGTACCACCAGCGGCGTGGGGCCAGGCTTGTCGATTGCATGATGCGTGCTCCTGAGCTTGTTGTTTTTGTCGCAGCAGGGCCGGCGTACCGGCGATCAAAGTTTCAGGCACTCTTGGCTAACGCGTATGCCTCCAGCTCGTGGCGCAACGGTAAACCTTCCATGTCGCCGCGCGATTGCACGGCGCGGCTGCCGCACCAGTTGCCACGCGCCACCGCTTCGGCCAGCGGGCGGCCTTCGAGCAACCCGCTGACCACGCCGACGGCGAAGGCATCTCCGGCACCGACTGTGTCCACCACCTTGGCCACCGGCACCGGGGCCACACGCCCCTCGCACTGGGCGTTACGGTAGTAGGCACCCTCGCCGCCCAGCTTGATCACCACCTGCTCCACACCGCGCTCGAGGTAGAACGCGGCGATGTCGGCCGGTGCTTGCAGGCCGGTCAGCAAACGGCCTTCTTCAAGCCCCGGCAGCAGCCAGTGCGCCTTCACTGCCAGTGCGTTGACTTCACGCACCATGCTCGTACGGTCGGGCCACAGCGACGGGCGCAGGTTGGGGTCGAAGGAAATGCTGCGGCCCTCGGCGCGCATGCGCTCCACCAGCTCATGAGCCAGCGACCTGCAGCCGGCCGACAGCGCCAGCGGGATACCCGTAGCGTGCAGGTGGCGGGCCTGCAGCAACCCCGGGCTGAGCAACGCGGGCGAAAGGTGGCTGGCAGCGGAGTTGCGACGAAAATACTCCACCACCGGGTCACTGCCATCGTCGCAGCGGCCCTTGAGCTGGAAGCCTGTCGGGTGGCTGGCATCGACCTCCACATGGCTGCAATCCAGCCCTTCCTGGCGCAGGCTGTCGAGCACGAAGCGGCCCAGCGAGTCGTCGCCCACCCGGCTCAGCCAACGCACCCGGAACCCCAGGCGGGCCAGGCCGATGGCCACGTTGCTGTCGGCGCCGGCAATGCGCTTGCTGAACTGGCCGACGCTGGCCAGGTCGCCCACCTGCTCGGCAACGAACATGGCCATGGTTTCGCCAAAACACAGCACGTCATGCTCAAGCATGGCTCACCTCCTCACCCAGGCCGATGCGCGCCAGGTTGTTGACCTGGGCGCGGGTCAGTGCCAGCAGGTCAGCGCCGGCCAGCGGGTATTCCACGGCGCGCACCAGCCCCGGGGTGAATTCATCGAACAGGGTTTCCCAGGCCACCAGGTCGGCAGCCTGCGGCACAACAGCGACCAGGCGGCCACTGGCCTCACGCTGCACGGCCTTGCAATGCACGTAACGCACCCAGCGACCGAGCTGCTGCGCAGCTTGTAACGCAGATTCGCCCTGCCATTGCCAGTTGCCGATGTCGAAGGTCATGCCAAGTGGCAGTACCAGCGCTTCGCTGCGCTGGAAGAACTGCAGCAGCGGCTCGATGCGCCCGCCTTGCGGCGTCTGGTCGTTCTCTACCAGCAATACGGGGGCACCGTCGTGCAACAGCGCCTGCAAGGCCGTCAGGTCGAGCTGGGGGTGATAATGCCCCAGCGACACCTTCAGGGCCACGGCGCCGAACGCCCGTGCCAACGCCAGCTTGGCAGGCAGGCGTGGGTCGAGCTGGCCGTCGGGCGTCCACAGTTCGAGTGGCGAGGAGTACAGGCATTCCAGGCCCAGCGCGTGGCTGGCCGCAGACAGCGCTGCGGCGTCCGGGGCGTCGTCGAACAGCTCTTCGCGCCATTCGACACGGGTTACGCCAGCGGCGGCCAGCAGTTCAAGAAAGCTCTCCTGGCCTTGCTGCCGAACCAGGTCGGCACCGTAGCTGGAAAGGCTGATGGAAACGGGGTTCGCGTGCATTGTTTTTGTCCTTATGAAACCGGTTTCATTTTGATATGAAGCAACGGGCAGCATTGCTGCCCGTGGGTTAATCGCGTGGGTGTGTGGAGCCTCGGATAATCAGGTCGGCCTTGAAGTCGATGCGCCGTGGCGCCCCGCTCTCGCCGCGCAAACGGCCGAGCAGGCAATCGAAGGCAGCAACGCCGATGCGTTCGGTGGGTTGAGCCAGCGCGGTGATCCCGCTGCTCACCAGCGGGTACCAGTCCAGTTCGTCCAGGGCAATCAGGCCGACGTCCTGGAACAGTTGGCAGCCAGTGTCGTGGAGCACGCGGGTCACCGCCAACGTGGCCACGCCGTTGAAGGTGAAGATCGCCTGCGGGCCGTGGCCGTTGCCAGCCAGAAAGGCGCCGAGCCCGGCTTGCAGGTGCGCATCGACTTCAAGCAGTTGCTGACGCATGCCGGCACGGCGGCTGATCGAAGCCGTAAACGCCTGCACCCGCTCAAGGCGGGAGCTGGTGCCGTCTAGCGGTTCGGTGACTGCCAGAATGTCGCGGTAACCACGCGCCTGCAGGTGGTCCAGGGCCTGTTCGATGGCGTCGGCGTTGTCCAGGCCGACCAGGTCGACGTTGAGCTCGGGCAGTTGCCGGTCGACCAGCACCATGGGGATATCCCGCTGCAGGTTCAGCAGTTCGCCCGGATGACGGCCGAGGGTATTCACGATCAGGCCCTCGACGTTGTAGGACTGCAGGGCCACCAGGTGATGGCGCTCCTGCTCGTCGTCGCGGTTGGTGTTGCACACCACCAGGCTGTAGCCATGCTGGCGGCAGGCAGTTTCGACGCCGTGCATCACCGCGACCGAATAGGGGTTGAGGATGTCCGCCACCAGCATGCCGATCAGCCGCGTCTGGCCGCGCTTGAGGCCCCGGGCCATCTGGTTGGGCCGGTAGCCCAGGCGCTCGATGACCTCTGCCAGGCGCGTGGCGGTGGCTTCGGCGAGCAGTTGGCGGTCGCCGCCGATGTAGCGCGACACCGTGGCCTTGGAGACGCCGGCAACACGCGCCACCTCGCTGATGGTCACGCGCTCGCGGGTATGGGCAGGCAGGTCGGTCATTGGGGTCCCTTGTGATTATTGTCGGTGACGTGAATGAAACCGGTTTCAATACATCAAAACCGCGGGGTTTCGTCACCTACCGTTCGTCGGGATTCTAACAGATACCAGTCATTGCCCCGTCGTTGTGGGAGCGGGCTTGCCCCGCGAACCAGGGCAAAGCCCTGGCCATACTCCACCGGTGCTCCGACCGGCGCATTCGCGGGACAAGCCCGCTCCCACAGACATTAGCGAATGGCTTTCACGTCACTGGCCGAGACGGGGTTGCCCTGATTCCCCCAGCTACGACGAATGAAATTCACCACCTCAGCCACTTCCTGGTCGCTCAAGCGCCAGCCGAATGCGGGCATGGTGAAGTTCGACGGCGCGGCGTGGGTCGCTGGCACCGTGCCGCCGGCCAGCACCACATGAATCAGCGAGGTGGCATCGGCCGTCTGCACCACTGGGTTGCCGGCCAGCGCCGGGAACACCCGGGTATAGCCCTGGCCATCGGTACGGTGGCAGGCCGCGCAGTTGTCGATGTACACCGCCGCGCCAGGCTTGCTGTCATCCCCCTTCCACAGCGCCTCTGCCACCTGCTTGTCGTAGACATGCGGCTGGTCGTCCGGGTTGCTTGGCGGCAGCGTCTTCAGGTAACGGGCGATAGCGGTCAAGTCGGCATCGTTCAGGTGCTGCATGCTGTGCTCGACCACATCGCTCATGCCGCCGAACACGGCGCTGCGGTCACTGCGGCCGGTCTTGAGAAACTGCACCAGCTGCTCCTCGCTCCAGCTGCCCAGGCCATCCTTGTGGTCACCGCGCAGGTTCTTGGCGATCCAGCCTTCGAGCGGCGCACTGCCGGCCAGGAACTGCTCACCGTCTGCGGGGCTCAGCGCCTGTTCCTGCATGGTCAACGCCCGCGGTGTGTGGCAGGCACCGCAGTGGCCCAAGCCTTCGACCAGGTAGGCGCCGCGGTTTACCACCGGGTCCGTTTCGGCCGGCGCTTGCCAGGCTTTCACTTCTGGCGCGAACAGGCCACGCCAGATCGCCAGCGGCCAACGCATGCTCAGGGGCCAGGGGATGTCCGTAGCCTTGTTCGGCTGGGCGACGGGCTGCACGCCTTGCATGAAGTAGGCGTACAGCGCACGCATGTCGCCGTCACTGACCCGTGCGTAAGACGGGTACGGCATGGCGGGGTACAGCGTGCTGCCGTCCTTGCCGATGCCTTTGCGCACGGCCAGGTCGAAGTCTTCGAAGCTGTACTGGCCGATGCCAGTGGCGTCGGGCGTGATGTTGGTGGAGTACACGGTGCCGATGGGGGTTTCCATCGGCAGCCCGCCTGCGAACGGCTTGCCGCCCTTGGCGGTGTGGCAGGCCACGCAGTCACCGGCACGGGCCAGGTACTCGCCCTTTTTCACCAGCGCGTCATCGGCCTGTACAGCCATGCTTGCGCCAAACATCAGAGTTGCGATCAACAGTGTCTTCATGTTCATCGCTCCTCAAGCCTGGACCAGCGGGCCGGGGTTTTTCAGGTACTGCTCGCGGATGGCCTTGGCCGACCAGTAGGTCAGCGCCGCCACCAGGCCGGTCGGGTTGTAGCCCAGGCCCTGGGGGAACGCCGAGGCACCCGGCACGAATACGTTGTGCACGTCCCAGCTCTGCAGGTAGCGGTTCAAGGCGCTGGTCTTGGGGTCGGTGCCCATGATCGCGCCACCGTTGAGGTGGGTGGTCTGGTAGCTGGCAGTGTTGAAGTGCTCCTTGACCTTCTTGCCGAGCACGGCGATGGCCTTGGGGTTCATTGCCTGGGCGATCTTGCCGAGCTTGTCGACCATGAACTGGTTCATCTTGATGTCGTTTTCCTGCCAGTCGAAAGTCATGCGCAGCAGTGGCTGGCCGTAGGCATCACGGTAGGTCGGGTCGAGGTCGAGGTAGTTGCTGCGGTACGACTGGTGCGCGCCGTGGGCGTCCATCGACAGTTGGTGGGTGTAGTAGTCGGCGGTGGCCTTCTTCCAGGCGCTGCCCCAGGCGGGGGTGCCGGGTGGGTTGGCGATGCCGGCAATCGGCCGGCTGCCGGCCTGGTTGACCCACATCGGCGAACCGCCGACGAAGCCGTGCGGGCCATGGTCGAAGTTGTCGGCGTTGAAATCGTCGATCGCCACGCCATTGCCGCCGGCACCGATGAAATTGTTGGTGTAGGTGTCCTTGTCGAAGAACGCTTTCACCGTGCCCATGTTCTGGTAGGCGAAGTTGCGGCCCACTACCCCTTCGTTCTTCACCGGGTCGTAGGGCTTGCCGATGCCGGACAGCAGCATCAGGCGAACGTTGTTGAACTGGAAGGCGGCGAGGATGACGATGTCTGCCGGCTGCTCGACTTCACGCCCCTGGGCGTCTATGTAGGTCACGCCGGTGGCCTTGCGCTTGCTGTCATCGAGGTTGACCCGCAGCACATGGGCGTTGGCGCGCAGCTCGAAGTTCGGCACCTGGCGCAGCGCCGGCAGAATGTTCACGTTGGGTGACGCCTTGGAGTACATGTAGCACACGTAACCACTGCAGAAGCCGCAGAAGTTGCACGGCCCCATCTGCGCGCCGTAGGGGTTGGTGTAAGGCCCGGAGGTGTTCGCTGAGGGCAGGTTGTAAGGCTTGTAGCCCAGGCTTGCAGCGGCCTTTTCAAACAGCTTGGCCGACACCACGTTCTTCTGCGACACCAGCGGGAACGGGTTGGAGCGGTCTGGCGCGTAGGGGTTACCGCCCTTCCCTTCACCGACTACCTTGCCATTCACGGTCCACGCCTGGCCCGAGGTGCCAAAGACTTTCTCGGCAAAGTCGAAATGCGGTTCGAGCTCTTCGTAGCTGACACCGAAGTCCTGGATGGTCATGCCTTCAGGGATGAAGCGCTTGCCGTAGCGTTCTTCGTAGTGGCTGCGCATGCGCAGTTCCATCGGGTCTACCCGAAAATGCACACCGGACCAATGCAAGCCGGCGCCGCCCACGCCCTTGCCCGGCAGAAACGCGCCCAGCTGGCGGTTGGGCAGCGCCACGTCGTTGCCACTGTGGCGGATGGTGACGGTTTCTTTCGAGACGTCGACGAACAGCTTCTTGCGCACGCTGTAGGTCAGCTCATCGATGACCTGCGGGTAGCTGCCCTCGGGGTAGGTGTCCTGCATCGGCCCGCGCTCCAGCGCGACCACCTGCAACCCGGCTTCGGTGAGTTCCTTGGCCATGATCGCGCCCGCCCAGCCGAACCCGACGATGACTGCATCGACCTTCTTCATTGCATTGGCCATGCCTTACGCCCTCTCGCCGCGAATCGAAACTGCCGGGAACGGGTACGGCTCGTTGCGCTCGACCCAGTCCATGAAATCTGCCCGGGCACCGGGGAAGCCGATTTGCGTCCAGCCAACCATGCCCTTGTTGCCCCCGTGGATCGGGTCGCAGAAGAAGCCTTCGCGGGTGTTTTGCACCAGCAGGCTGAAAAACACCTTGGCCGGCAGTTGCTCGAAAACGATCTCACCGGCTTCGATCTTGCCGAGAACCTTGTCCCGGGTAGCGCTGTCTTGCTCGGCAAACGTTTTGCCGCTGGCGTTCTTGCACCACGCGTCCGCTGCGGCGATGCCCAGGCGGTAGATCTGTTGCGGGCTGAGTTGCAGCTGGTAGCCAAGCTCGGGGGCGGCGTCGGCCTTGAACGGGCCTTGCATGTACCACTGGGCGCCGGTGGCGTAGGGGGTGTTCATTTGCCGATCGATGAATTCAGCGGCACCCGCCTCCAGCGCACCTGGGCCGAGTTCGTCTGCGGGGATGATGCGCGACACAGCCGCTTGCACGAAGGCCCACTCTTCGGCGGTGAAGAAGGTCGGCTGGTAATTGCCGACAGGTGGTGTGGCCGGCACCTTCGGTTCACGCACCGGTTCGGCCAGCAACTGGCTGGCACCCAGCCCGGTGCTGGCCACGGTGACCACCGGTATCAGGGTCAGGGTTTTGCGCAGGAAATCCCGGCGCGGGTTGTCGGGAGCATGCTCAGGCATAACGAATCCTCATCAGCAATGGGGCGGCCTTGGGGTGCGCCGTCTGGGTTTCGATCAGGGGCGAGGCCCTGAGAAAGCCGCGTAATCTAGCTGGTTCGGAAATGTTTTGAAACCGGTTTCAGTGTGAGGGTTCGCTTGAGGGTTCGCTTGAGGGGTGTGGTGGGTTGGAGATCGAGCGCCGCCCGCGCGGCGCATCGCGGGGTGCTTGCCTAGAGATCTTCAGCGCCCATGAGATCGAGCGCCGCCCGCGCGGCGCTTCGCGGGGCAAGCCCGCTCCCACATTTGTTGCAACGTGCCGTTCCAGTCAGGCCATGGTTGTCCGCCTTGGCGCATGGCTGAAGACAGGTGGGGCGCCGGCAGCACCAGCCGAAACATCGCGTCATGCCAACAAGGCTGACAACTATGGCCTCACAGGCCATGGCACGTTGCAACAAATGTGGGAGCGGGCTTGCCCCGCGAAGCGCCGCGCGGGCGGCGCTCGATCTGCGCATCCCCATAAAACCGCCGCCATACCCCCCTCAAAACTCGACCACATACCCCACAATCACCCGGTTCTCATCCGCTGCATCGGCAAAATTCGAACGCATGCTCGCGTTACGCCAGCGCAGCGACAGGTTCTTCAAAACCCCCGACTGCACCACATAGGTGATGTCCGTGGTCCGCTCCCACTCCGCGCCTTCTCCACCCCGCGCTGCCAGCGCCCTGCCCTTGGCGCTGGCGATCCGCTGTGGGTCGACCTGGTCGCCTTTCACGTAACGCACATTGAACGTAAGCCCGGGGATGCCCAGGGCCACAAAGTTGTAGTCGTAGCGCAGCATCCAGGCACGTTCATTGGCCAAGGCAAAGGTGCTGACTTGCTGTTCGCTGAACAGGTAGGTGTCTGTACCGCCTACATACGCATAGGCCGTATCGCCACTGACTTTCTGATACCCGCCGCTGAAGGTATGGCCCTTGAGGCTGTAACCGAAATTGGTGCTCAAGGTCCGGTTATCCACCTCACCGAGCAACGCCCTGCCCTGTTCCCGCGCATTGAACCAGCGCCATTCGGTAAAGGCTTCGCCCGGACCCAGGCCGGTCCGGTACCTGAACCCTGCATAGTCGCGGCGGAACAGGTCATCCAGCTGGCTGCTGTGCACGCTAAGGGTCAGATGCTTGTTTGGCTGATAATCGGCGCCCAGGTAATAAAGGCGGTCACTGGTCGCCGTCGCTGAATACGCGCCCTGTTGCGCCATCGCCGTCAGGTCCTCGAAGTCGGTCGAGTCGCGCAGCTTGGTCGCATCCACTTGCAGCAAGGTCAAGGTCAGGTTGTCCAGGTCCTTGCTCACCAGCTGTGCCCCGTTGAACCACTGCGGGAACAGCCGGCTGTAGTTGGACGCCAGCAAGGGCAACTGCGGGCTCAGCCCACCTACCTGCAGCTCGGTCTGCGACACTTTGGCCTTGAACGTTGCAACCGCCTTGCCGTAGTCATCCGCCGCGCGCCTGTCGCTGCCCCGTGGCAACAGCCCGGTACCACTGCGCGCTGGGGATGAGTCGAGTTTCAGGCCAAGCATGCCTGCAGCATCCAGGCCGAAACCCAGCACCCCGTCGGTATAGCCGGACTGCCATTTGAGCATGAAGCCCTGGGCCCATTCGCCACGCCGGGACTGGCTGGCGGCAGCACCGTGAAAGTCGCGGTCGAAGTAGAAGTTGCGCAGCTCCAGGCTGCCTTTGCCGTCCTCGACAAAAGCCGCGTGGGCCGATTGCCAGGCGCAGCAGAACACCGCGAGCATCAGCGATGCCCGCCGGGAGGTGGAAGTGGTCATGGGTTTGCCTTGTTATTGTTGTTTTCGGGCGGTTTCAGGCTTTGGGGTTCTTGACGTAGCGCATCACCACCAGGCAGGCCAGCACGATCAGCGGCGCAATCGACAGCATGCCCATGTACGTGCTGCCCGTGAGGTCATTGATCTGCCCCACCATCACCGGCGCCACGATGCCGCTGAGCTGGCCCACGGAGTTGATCGCCGCCGTGCCGGTGGCAATTGCCAACCCCGAGAAGGTCGACTGCGGGATGGTCCAGAAGATCGGGATGGCGATGAACGTGCCCGCCGTGGCCAGCACCAGCGCCGCCATCATCGCCCATGACGAGTCCGAGAACAGGCACGCCAGCAAGTAGCCGACCGCAGCCGCCAGCAGGCAATAGACCAGGTAGCGCTTGCGCTCGCCGGTGCGGTCCGAGCGCCGGGTCAGCAGCACCATGCCGACACAGGCCACCGCATACGGCAGCGCCGACAGCACGCCCACCCACAACATGTCCTGCACACCCGACGACTTGATCAGATGGGGCATCCAGAAGTTCAGGCCGTAGGACGCGGTTTTCACCACGTAATAGATGAACGCCATGATCGCCACCTCACGGGTGAGCAGCACCCGCCACAGCGACCCCAGCACCGGCTTCTGCGCACGCTTGTCCTGCGCCAGGTTTTCCACCAACAGGTCCTTTTCCGCGCGGCTCAGCCATTTGGCCGACTCGATGTCACGGTCGAGCTTCCACAACACCAGCACACCCAGCACCACGCACGGCAACCCCGACATCAGGAACAGCCAGTGCCAACCAGCCAGGCCCAGTACGCCATCCATGGTCCCCAGCAGAAAGCCCGCCGCCGGCCCACCCACCGCGCCGGCCAAGGGCACGGCGAGGAACCATAGCCCATTCATTTTCGCCAGGTGTTTACGCGGGAACCAGCACGCCAGGTAGAACAGGATCGCCGGCCCGAAACCCGCCTCCATCACGCCGATCAGAAAGCGCAGGAAGTACAGCGTGTACTGGGTGTAGGCAAACACCAGCGCAGCAGTGGCCAGCCCCCACGACACCATGATCCGGCAGATCCACGCCGGCGCCCCGTAGCGTTTGAGCCCCAGGCTGCTTGGCACTTCGAACAGCACGTAGCCGATGAAGAACATGCTCGCGGCCAGGCCGTAGGCCGCGTCGCTCAGGCCAAGCTCGGCCTGCATCTGGGTCTTGGCGAAGCTGATGTTGATGCGGTCGAAGTAGGAAAACAGGAAGCAGATGATGGCCAGCGGCATGATGCGCCAGGCCACGCGGCGGTACAGCAGCAGTTCATTGATGTGGCTGTCGTTGCGCTCACGCGCCAGAACACCGGTCAAGGCAACCATGGTGGATCTCCATTCTTGTAATTATTGGAGAGCGGCGGCGCCCCTGTAGGCGCCGCTTGAAAGCTGTTAGCCGATACGCACGAGCTTTTCCTTGTAGGCGGCCCCTTTGCAAACGTAGTCGGCGGCGTTGGCGTGCAGGTGGGCGATGGCTTCAGGCGTCAGCTCGCGCACCACCTTGGCCGGCGCGCCGAGGATCAGTGAATTGTCCGGGAATACCTTGCCTTCGGTGACAATGGCGCCCGCGCCCACCAGGCAGTTGCGGCCAATCACCGCACCATTGAGCACCACCGCCTGAATGCCGATCAGCGCACCATCGCCCACCGTGCAGCCGTGCAGCATCGCCTGGTGGCCGACGGTGACGCCGCTGCCCACGGTCAGCGCAAAGCCAGGGTCGGCATGCAGCACCGCGCCCTCCTGCACATTGCTGTGCTGGCCGATGCGCACCGCTGCGTTGTCGCCGCGCAGTACTGCCTGGGGCCAGATGCTGACGCCCTGCTCCAGGGTCACGTCGCCAATCACCGTGGCCTGCTCGGCAACGAAGGTTTCAGGGTGCAGCGTTGGGGTAAGTGTGTCGTAGCGATAGATAGCCATGCTTAGCGCCCCTGTTCGTCGGTCTTGAGTACGCCCGCCGCGCACAGCTCGGCGATGTGTGCGTCACTGTAGCCAAGCTCGCGCATGACCTTGTGCGTGTGCTCGCCGATGCGTGGTATGGGCCTGCGCGGTTGCAGGCGCTGGCCATCCAGCGACAACGGCAGCAACGGCATCGGCGTGCTGCTGCCGTCCTCCAGGGTCAGGTCGGCCATGCCGCCGCTTTGCTGCAGATGGGGGTCGTCGAACAGCTCTTCCGGGCGGCGGATCGGCGCAAACGGGATGCCGTTGGCCTCAAGCTCCACCGCCAGTTGCTGAGCGTCGACGGTGGCGAATACCTCGGCCAGGTGCGCCAGCAAGCGCGGGCGCTGCAGCACGCGGTCATTGTTGGTGGCCAGCGTCGGGTCATCCCGCAAGGCAGCCTGGCCCAACACCTGGCACAACGCGTTCCACTGCCCTTCGCCCGTGGCGGCCACGAACATCTGCTCACCCCCGGCAAAGGTGAACACGTCGTAGATGGCCCAGGCGCTGATGCGGTTGGGCATCGGCGCTGCGGCTTCACCGGTCACCACGTACTGCTGCATGTGTTGGGCGGCCAGCAGCACGCAGTTCTCGTACAGCGCGCTTTGCACCTCGCGGCCACTGCCGGTGCTGTTGCGTTCGTTGAGCGCGGCGAGCACGCCGATGGCGCCGAACATGCCGCCCATGATGTCGTTCACCGAGCTGCCTGCGCGCAACGGCCGGCCTACCGGCCCGGTCATGTAGGCCAGCCCGGCCATCATCTGCACCACTTCATCCAGCGCCAGGCGGTTGTCGTAGGGGCCACTGAGGAAGCCCTTGTGCGAGGCGTAGATCAGCCGCGGGTTGCGCTGGCGCAATGCGGCGTAGTCGAAACCGAGCTTGTGCATGCGCCCGGGTTTGAAGTTCTCGATGAACACGTCGGCCGTGTCGATCAGTTCCAGTACCGCATCGCGGCCCTGGGGGGTTTCGACGTCGATGGCGATGCACTGCTTGTTGCGGTTGAAGGTGCGGAAAAACCCGGCCCCCGCGCCCAGCAGGCGGCGCGTGCCGTCACCGCGGGTGGGCTCGATCTTGATCACTTCGGCGCCAAGGTCTCCGAGGATCATGCCGCAGGTGGGGCCCATGACCATGTGCGAAATCTCGACGACACGAATGCCGTCCAAGGGGAGGCTGGACATTGTTTAATCCCTTAATAGTTGAGCGGCAGGCCGGCGCGGGCGATAGCGCCATACAGCGGTTCATCGGGCAAGGCGTCGCGCAGCACCTGGCGCGAATCGATCAGGGCCTGCAGGTCGATGCCGGTCTGCAGGCCCATGCTCTGCAGCATGAACACCAGGTCCTCGGTGACGGTATTGCCCGAGGCACCCGGGGCGAACGGGCAGCCGCCAAGCCCTGCCAGCGAGGCGTCCAGCTCGCGAATGCCCTGCTGCACGGCGACCAGGCTGTTGGCCAGGGCCAGACCACGGGTGTCATGAAAGTGCGCGGCACGCAGCCGCTCGCCGGCGATGGCGCGCACTGCCTGGATCACCGTGGCGACCTGGCCTGGGTTGGCGTAGCCGGTGGTGTCGCCCAGCGAAACCAGGTCGCAGCCGGCCTCGATCACCTGGCGGGTCAGCGCGCACAGGTCGCTCAGCGGCACGTCACCCTGGCGGGTGCAGCCGAAGGCCACCGACATGCCGGCAATCACCTGCACGTCCTGCCGGCCCATGTCGTTGCGCAGCTGGCACATGCGCCCCAGCTCCTCGACCATTTCCTGGGGGGTACGGCGTACGTTGGCCAGGCTGTGCGCCGTGCTCACCGACACCGGCGCAACGATGCGATGCGCCCCGGATTCCAGCGCGTCCTGGGCACCGCGCAGGTTGGGGGCCAGCACCGTCACCCGCAAATCCGGGTATGTGAGGGCGTGGGCGACCACTTGCCTGGCATCGGCCATCTGCGGCAGCAGCCGGGGCGGCACGAACGAGGCGACTTCCATATGGCGCACGCCCGCGGCATAGGCGCTGTCGATCCAACGCTGCTTGGCGGCGGTCGGCATGACTGTCTGCAGGCTCTGCAGGCCATCGCGCAGGCCGACTTCGTTGATTGTTATTGTTGTCATCAGGGGCTCTCTGTCTGAAGCGTGCGGCCAGACTAAGAGCAGCGCGACAGGCAGAAAAGACGTCTTTCACGGGCTGATCCATCGTCAGCCACGATGGATGTCAGGGCACGCTTTGCCAGGCGGGGGCCCGCAGTAGCAGGTGGTCCACCAGCCGCCGTGCCGATAGCGACAATGCATGCCGGTCGCGCATGCAGATGACGAACTCGCCCAGCGCCCAGTCATCGGTCAGCGGGATCACCCGCAAGTCGAACAACGGCGCATAGCGCGCCACCGCCTCCTGCGGGAACACTGCCAGGCCCAGGCCGAACTGCACCAGCCGGTACGCGGCGTCGAACGACGACACATAGGAGCGAAAGCGCAGCTCTTTGCCCGCTGCCTCGGCACTCGTGCGCATGAAGTTGTTCAAGGTGGCGAACGCCGACAGGCCCAGGTGCTCGTAGCCCAGCGTTTCGGCAAAGGCAATGCTGCTGCGTGCGGCCAGGGGGTGATTGGCGCTGACCACCACGGCCAGGTGGTCCTGCCGATACGGCACGAATTCAAGGTCGCCGACTGCAGCGGACTGCCTGCAGATGCCTAGGTCGGCATTGCCCTCCGCCACCCCGCGGACCACATCGGCGCTGAAGCGCTCTTCGATGTCGGCCTGGATCAGCGGGTTGTCCAGCATGAAGGCCGACAACTCCTCGGGCAGGAACTCCATGATCGACGACACGTTGGCCAGCACCCGCACATGCCCGCGTGCGCCTTCGGCGTACTCGCTCAGCTCGCTGTCCAGGCGCTCCATGGCCCGGGTCAGGCCACGGGCATGGCGCAGCAGGGCAAGCCCCGCCGGGGTGGGCTCGACCCCGCGCTTGCTGCGCTTGAACAGCGCGGTGCCAAAGCGCGCCTCAATGTCCGAAATACGCTTGCTGACGGCCGACGGCGCCATGAACGCCCGCTCACCGGCACCGGCGATGGTGCCCTCTTCGCAGACCACGATGAACAGGTGCAGGGAAAGGTGATCGAGGGGCTGCATGGCGTTGTCCGGGCTGTAAATGGCAGCAATGCTAGCATCGATTCGGGCCTACTTTGCGGGATCTACGGCCTTGGTCACGGCGTGAAAGTTGATGCAAATCCTGTGGGATCTACTGCCCTGGTCAGGGTGTGAAAGTTGATGCAAATCCTGTGGGAGCGGGCTTGCCCCGCGAACACCGGCGAAGCCGGTGCCATTCACCGCGTCGCCTGCTCCGCGGGGCAAACCCGATCCCACAGAAGTACCCGACGGCTTTATCATGGTGGTCCCTACCTGAGGCCCGCCATGTTCGATTGGGAAGATCTGCGCCATTTCTCCGCCTTCATCAGCCAAGGCTCACTCTCGGCCGCGGCCAAGCAACTGGGCGTCGACCACGCCACCGTGGCCCGGCGCATCGCTGCGCTGGAAGCTGCGCTCAACCTCAAGCTGGTCGACCGCCGCCCCAGGGCCTACGTGCTGACCGAGCATGGCCGCCGAGTGGGCGACTACGCCGAACAGATGACCCAGTCGTCGTTCGCCCTTGAGCACTTCGCCACCGCCGGCCAGCAGCAAGTTGCAGGCGAGGTGGTGCTGGCCGCCCCGCCCGCCCTGCTGGGCAGCATCATCGCGCGGCAGCTGGGCCAGCTGTGCAACCACTACCCGCAACTGCGCCTGAAGCTGGTTGGCAGCAAGTCCCGCGCCTCGTTGGCGCGGCGCGAAGCCGACATCAGCATCGCCCTGGCCCGGCCCACTGAACCGACGCTGGTGGCCAGCCTGCTTGGCTATCTGGATTACCGCCTGTACGCCGCCCCCGGGTACCTGCAAAGCACCCGCGCGCCGCGCTATATCGGCTACGACCAGTCCCAGGCCAAGTCGCCGCAGCAACAATGGCTGCTTGAGCAGACCCACCACCAACCCTTCGTGCTGCAAAGCAACGACCTGCGCATCCAGGCCCAGGCGGCGGCCGGCGGCATCGGCATAGCCTGCCTGCCGGCGTTCATGGCCGAGGAACATGGCCTGCAGGCTACCGGGGATGAAGCGCAGACCATGAGCATCGAGATCTGGCTGGCGGTGCACGAGGATGTGCGCAACACCCCGCGCATAAAGGCCGTTACCGACTTCTTGCAGCAACAGGTCAAACCGCTGCTGCGCTTGTGAATTTCTGCAGAGGTCGCCTGCACCGATACGGAATTTCCGCAACCCCGCAGCCCCGCTAAGCTTCCCTGCATCGCAAACGATCACTGAGGAGAAGCGGATGCAGTACGTCAAGTTGGGCAACACCGGCCTGGATATCTCGAAGCTGTGCCTGGGCTGCATGACCTTCGGCGAACCCGACGCCGGCACCCACCCCTGGACCCTCGGCGAGGCCGACAGCCGCCCGATCATCCGCCACGCTGTCGAGCACGGCATCAATTTTTTCGACACCGCCAATAGCTACTCGGCCGGCACTTCGGAAATCATCCTGGGCAAGTTGCTGAAGGAATTCACCCGCCGAGAAGAAACGGTCATCGCCACCAAGGTGTTCTTCCCGGCCAACATGTGGGAAGGCAGCAACCGCCCCAACGAACAAGGCCTGTCGCGCAAGGCGATCATGGCCAATATCGACGCCAGCCTGACCCGCCTGGGCACCGACTACGTCGACCTGTACCAGATCCACCGCTGGGACTACCACACCCCCATCGAAGAGACCATGGAAGCCCTGCACGACGTGGTCAAGGCCGGCAAGGCCCGCTACATCGGCGCGTCGTCGATGTACGCCTGGCAGTTCGCCAAGGCTCAGCAGGTAGCCGCGAGCAACGGCTGGAGCCGCTTCGTGTCGATGCAGAACTACCTCAACCTGATCTACCGCGAAGAAGAGCGCGAGATGATCCCGCTGTGCCTCGACCAGGGCGTCGGCCTGATGCCCTGGAGCCCGATGGCCCGCGGCCGCCTGACCCGCCCGCACGGCCAGCAGACCGAACGCACGCGTACCGATATTTCCGGGCAGTCGTTCTATGCCAACACCGAGGTGGAAGATGGCCGGGTGATCGACGTGGTCGAGCAGATTGCCAGCGAGCGCGGTGTGCCGATGGCACAGGTGGCGCTGGCCTGGGTGCTGAGCAAGCGCGGGGTTTCGGCGCCCATCGTAGGGGCCTCGAAGGCCGCGCAGCTGGATGACGCGATTGCGGCGCTGGCGTTGACGCTCAGCGCCGATGAGATCGCGCGGCTCGAGGCACCTTACGTGCCGCATGCTGTGACGGGCTTCAAGTAAACAGAAATGGGGTGGAGTACATCTGTACTCCACCCAGCATTACCCCAACGCAACGGCAGCGCGTGCCGCCGAGCGCGCGTGCCACCCCTGCAACAACACCGCCAGCGCTGCCAACCCCGCCGGTATCAGCAGTGATGCGAATACCTGGGCAAAACTCCAGCCCAACGCCAGCATCTGCGCCCCGGCAAATGCACTCATGATCGCCCCGAACCGGCCGATACCACTCATCCAGCTCGCCCCGGTGGCCCGTGCCTCGGTAGGGTAGAACGCAGCCGCCAGGGCATTCATCCCCACGCTTGCCCCATTCAGGCCGAAGCCCACGGCCGAGGCGATGATGCACAGCCCGGTGAAGTCGCCCGCCACCTGGCCAATGGCGAAGATCACCGCACCACTGAACAGGAAGGTGAGCATCAGCACCCGCTGCGGGTTGCACCGGTCCATCGCCCACCCCACCGATATCGCCCCAAGCGGCCCGCCGATCTGGAAGCACGCCGTGACGATGGCCGCCTGTGAAACAGAGAAACCACCGCCCTCCTTCACCAATGTCGGCAACCAACCGCTGAACAGGTAGACCAGAAACAGCGCCAGCACATAGCCCGTCCACAGCATGAAAGTGCCGAAGCGGTAGCGCGGCGAGAGAATGGTGCCGATCGCCCCGCCTGGGTTTGGCGTGGCGGCGGGCACCGCAAAGGTGCTTTCGGGGCCGCAGTGTTCCGGCGCCAGGCGGCGGACAATGGCGCGAATGCGTTGCGGGTCGGCGCCTTTGCTGACCAGGAAGGTCACCGATTCCGGCAAACGCCAGCACAGCAACGGCAGAGCCAGTAGCGGCAATACACCGCCCAGTACCAGCACGCTGCGCCAGCCCAGGTTGGGGATCATCCAGGCACTGACGAAACCGCCGAGCGCCGCCCCCAGCGAGAAACCGCAAAATGCCAGGGTGATCAGCAGCGAGCGGCTGCGAGCCGGCGCGTATTCGCTGACCAACGTACTGGCATTGGGCATTGCTGCGCCCAGGCCGAGGCCGGTGAGAAAACGCAGGGCGATCAGCGTCTCCAGGTTAGGCGAAAACGCCGAGGCCAGCGTCCACACGCCAAACAGCAGCACGCTGCCGAGCAACACCGCCTTGCGCCCGTAGCGGTCTGCCAGTGGGCCGGCGATCAACGCCCCCAGGGCCAGGCCGATCAGCGCAGCGCTGAGCACCGGGCCCAGGCTTTGTGCACCGAGGTGCCATTCACTTTTCAGTTGCGGGGCTATGAAGCCGATGATGGCGACGTCAAGGCCATCCAGGGCGATGATCAAAAAGCCCAAGAAGACTACCCATTTCTGGTAGCGGCCGATGGGTAGCTGGTCGATCAGTTGGCGCACGTCTACGGGGTTGGGGGCTTTCATTTTTTGCCTTGCCTCTTGTTGTTTTTATTCGAGGATGGTGGGGGCCGCGTTGCGGCCCATCGCCGGCAAGCCGGCTCCCACAGGTTTCGCGCTGTCTATGCCGGCGATAGGGGCATCGACTGGCCAAGGCTGTGCAGGTGCACCGGCTTGATGATCCGCGTTTCCTGGGCCACCACCAGGTCCCGCGTAGCCTGCAGGTACGCGGCAAAGTCCGGGTCGGCATCGCGGGCGGCGCTGCGCCGCTCGAAGTCATCCAGGCTCTCATAAGCCCACAGGTGCACCACCTGGTTGAGCGGGCCGATGCTGCTGACGTAAAAACCCAGCGGCGCGCCAAGGTGGCGCAGCAGGATCGGCATCGCCAACTGGTCGAAGGCTTCGAGAAACGCCGCCATGCAGCGAGGGCGGATGGTGTAGATGCGGTGGTCGACGATGGCTTTGCCCATCACGCCACCTCCCGCGCCGAGCCCGCGCTCGCCAGGCCCTGCTCGACACCGGCAAGGTGGCGGCCGGTGATGTAGCCGAAGGTCATGATCGGCCCCAGCGTGATGCCGGCGCCGGGGTAATTGCCGCCCATCATGCTGGCCCGGTCATTGCCTACCGCGTACAGCCCGGGGATGGCCTGGTGCTCGGCATCGAGCACTTCGCCCACCACACTGGTGCGGATACCGTCGAACGTACCCAGGTCGCCCATGATCACCTTCACCGCGAAGTACGGCCCCTCGCCCACCGGTGCCACGCACGGGTTGGGCTGCTGTTGCGGGTCGGCCAGGTAGCGGTTGAAGGTAGTGCTGCCGCGGCCGAACTGGCGGTCTTCGCCCTGCACGGCGCCCAGGTTGTATTCACGCACGCTGCGCTCCAGCCCTTGCGCATCGATGCCCGCCTTCTGCGCAAGCTCGGCCAGGGTGGTGCCCTTGAGCAGGTAGCCATTGCGCAACAGCGGCCCCAGCGGCATGGGCGCCGGTTTGGCGTACCCCAGGCCGTACTTGGCCAGGGTGCGCCGGTCGCAGATCAACCACATGGCGGTTTCGGCCTGGCCCGCGCATGCCTCGATCAACGCCGCGCCCACATCGTGGTACGAGTTCGACTCATTGGTAAACCGCCTGCCGCAGCGCAGCACACCAATCACGCCGGGCTTGTAGCGGTCAAGCAAATGCGGGAAAGCCACCTGCCGGGCGCCCATCGGCACCTTGGACACCGGCATCCAGGCCGCCGCCGCTTGCAGGCGGATATCGACCTGCCCGCCCAATGCTTCGGCCATGCGCGCGCCATCACCGGTATTGCTCGCCGGCACCGGCGAGAAGTGCTCGCCGCCCCGGCGCACATGCGGGTAAGCCTGCTTTAGCCGCTGCACGTCATGGGAAAAACCGCCGCAGGCCAGCACCACACCGCGCCGCGCTTCGATACGCACCTCGCCACCACCCTGCCCGGCCAACGCGCCCACTACCCGCCCGCCCTCGCGCAACAGCTGCCTGGCCGGGGTGCCGGTGAGGATCGGAATACCCAGGTCCAGGGCCGACTTGACCAGCCGTGCGGCCAACGCATTACCGCTGGTAACCTGAGTGCCGCGCCGGTACAAGGCCAGCTCCTTGAAGTGGGTCAACAGGCGCTTGGCGACATACACGAACGAGGTGAACGAACGGGTGACGTTGAAGAAGTGCTTGAGGTCGGCATTCGATGAATTGAACATCATGCCCATGAACGTGATGCTTTCGAGCGGTGGCCGCAGCCGCGCCATGTCGGCGCCCAGCCCGCGGATATCGTAGGGTGCGGCGAGGATCGAGCGGCCGATGTCGACGCCACCCTCGGCCTGCGGATGGTAATCGGGGTACAGCGTGGGGATGAATTTGACCGTGGTCTCACGCTCGAAGAAGTCCACCATCTGCGGCCCGTAGCGCAAGAACGCCTCCACGGCGGGCGCGTCGAAGCAGGCAGCTGTTTCGTTGCGCAGGTAGGCCAATGCTGCCGCCGGGTCGTGGTGCACGTCATGCCGGTTGCCCGGCACCCACAGCACGCCACCGGAAAACGCCGTGGTGCCACCGAAGCAGTCGGCCTTCTCGATGACCAGCACCTCCAGGCCCTGTTGTTTCGCCGTGATCGCGGTGGCCAAACCGCCGGCCCCCGCGCCAATCACCAGCACATCGCAGGTACGCGTGTTCATGCGCGTACCCCTTCGAAACCGGGGCGCGGGATCAGCGCCATGGGCATGCTCTCCAGGCCACCGTCCACGGTCAGTTCGGCACCGTTGATGTAGTCGGCACGCGGGCTGGCCAGAAACAGCACGGCCTCGGCGATGTCTTGAGGCTCGCCGATGCGCTGGTTGGCCGTCATGGCGCTGCGTTGGCGCTCGACCTGCGGGTCGGCGTAGAACGTGGCAGACAGCGGCGTGCGGATCAGCCCCGGGCACACCGCGTTGCTGCGCACCCCGCGCGGCCCCCACTCCACGGCGATCTGCCGCGACAGCATGCCGACCCCGGCCTTGGCCGCACTGTAGGCACCGCTGTTGGGCTGCGGATAGTGCGCGGCGATCGAGGCGACATGCACGATGCGCCCTTGCCCGCGTTCAAGCATCGAGCGGCCAAACGCCTGCGCGCACAGCAGGTAGCCACTGAGGTTGACCGCCAGCACCTGATTCCACTGCTCAAGGCTCAGCGTTTCGAGGGCGCCTGGGCGCAGCACACTGGCGTTGTTGACCAGCACGTCGCAGCGCCCATGCAGCGCCTGCACCTGCGCGGCAGCCTGCTCGACACTGGCCGGGTCGGCGATGTCGCAGGCCAGGGCACTGACCTCGCCGACGCTGTGCTCGCCGAGCGTCGCCGCCAGCTGCAGGCACTTGTCGCCGTCGCGGTCCAGCAACACCACATGGGCGTGCTGTTCGACCAGCGCGGCGGCCAGCGCTGCGCCGATGCCACCGGCCGCCCCGGTGACCACGCACACGGCCGAATCCAGGCCAAGCCAGTGGGAAGAAATCTTGTTGTTATGCATGCTGCTCTCCAGAGTGTCGCTTCATCTGGCGAACAGCCTATGGCCGGTGGGCCTGGCGGCAGAATGGACAAAACCTGCAACCGCCCCCACATTCCCGACAATTTCGCCCACAGCGCCCTGAACCCGGCGCAGGTCTGTGGCACAGTGCCCGGGTAGCGATCAGAACAATTACAAGACCATGATCAAGATCCCCAACTACGCCCTGTATGGCGAAACCGCGCAGCCGGTGTGGCACGAGGCCCTGCATGTGGAGCGGATCTCCCTGCGTTCGGGCGCCTACAACTGGGAGATTGCCGCGCACCGCCACGACGGGCTGCTGCAGTTGCTGTACCTGCAAAGTGGCAGTGGCGAGGTGCTGTTCGACAGCGAGCGCCTGCAGGTGCAGGCGCCGTGCGTGGTCTATGTGCCGGCGCAGGTGGTGCACGGGTTCACCTGGACGCAGCAGGTCGATGGCCAGGTCATCACCGCCGCCCAGCCGCCACTGGAGAGCATCGCCCAGGTGCTGGCGCCGCAGCTGCTGGCACAGATCCGCAAACCCCATGTCATCGCCCTGCCGTTGTGGCGCGACGAGGACGACCCGTTGCTGCCGCTGTGCCGCGCCTTGGGCGAGGAATACCACAACCGCGCCCGCGAGCACGTCGCCAGCAGCATGTCGTTGCTGCTGGCCCTGCTGATCCAGGCGCTGCGCCACGAGCCTGCGCTTGCAGGCGAAGCGCGCCGCCCGGCCTCACGGCGCAGCCAGCAGTTGACCGGGTTTCGCGAGCTGGTGGACATGCACTACCGCGAGCATCGGCCGCTGGGCTTCTATGCCAGCGAGCTGGGCATGACCGTGGCGACGCTGGGGCGGTTGTGCCAGGAGCATCTGGGCATGACGCCGATGCACGTGATCAACGCGCGGTTGGTACTGGAAGCCAAGCGAGGGCTGGGGCATTCGGATGCGAGCGTGAAGGAGATCGCCCATGAGCTGGGCTTTGCCGATGTGGGGTATTTCAGCCGGTTTTTCCGCAAGCAGTGCGGGGTGAGCCCGAGTGCGTTTCGGGGCGGCAAGGCCCGCAGCTAGCAGACGATGCCAGGGTCAATACCCTGTCATTTCCAGATACCCCCGGCCGTTCCCACTGACCCGTACCGGCCCTTCCCAGTACGGAAACCGCGTCCCCATCCAGGCCTGGGGCTCCAGCGCATCGACCTCGACATCTACCTGAATCGACGGCACCGCCACCCGCCAACGCGTCGGCAGCCGCTTGCCATTGGCCAACGTGGTCCAGGCTAACGGCGTCAAGGTGATCTGCTCGCCTTGCAACGCCCGCGAGCGCCCCTGCGCATCGACCCAGGTACCCGCCCGGTAAGGCAGGCCCTGCGCTTCGCGCACCTGAAACAGCATCAACTTCGCACCCTTGGCCAGGTGCAGCGAAAACCAGTCCCAACCGCTTTGCCCCGCCGCCAACGGCTGGCTGCTCCATTCCCGGTCAAGCCATGCCTGGCCTGTGACGGCGATGCGCTGCGCGCCCCGCTCGACCTCGCCGCTGACCGCGTAGAACGGCTGGCTGAAGTAGTACGACGCCTGCCCCTTGCCGGATTTTTCGCTGTAGCCTTGCGCGCCATGCAGCACCAACGGCCGGTCACTGGTCAGCGCCAGGTCATAGCCAAACCCTTGGCCACTGGCGCGCATCTGCAAACGGTCGACACCGGGGCTGCCTTGCAGCGACCAGTCGTTGATCCACGCATGGAACGGTTGGGCTTCGACGCCGGCCTGGCCAACCCCACCCCGGGCCAAGGTTTCACTGACCTGGTGGCCGCCCGGCCCGGTCAGCGCGGCATGGCCCATCCACAGGTTGGGGCTGTGCCAGTCCGCCGTCTCCGGCCCTGGCCGCAAGGCCGAGCGGAACAGCGTCCATTGCACGCCCCAATCGCGGCCCTGTTCATCCTTGAGGTTGGCGGTGACGTACCACCACTCGATACGAAAGCCGTCATGGGCGCCATGGTCGCGGGGAAAGACCAGCGGCGCGCCCGGTACCACTTGCTTGAAGGGCGCCGCGTCGGCGCCCAGGCCTGCAAAACTCTTGGGCTCGGGCGCAGGCGGGTCGCACCCGGCCAGCAACAGGCAGGCCATCAACACCCAGGCTTCAGTTTTCATCGGCGAACTGCCTCAACAGCGCGCTGGGCTGGCTGCGCGCCAGTTGCCACAACGGCCAGGCGCTGGCCAGCATGCTGGTCAGAAGCCCCAGCACGGCCAGCTGCACCAGTTGCGCGGGGAACACATGCCACGGCAGCCGCCAGCCGAACGCCTGCACATTCACCACCGCCACCAGGCACCAGGCCAGCAGCAGGCCTAAAGGCATCGCCAACAACACGGTGAAACAACTGAGCATCAACGTTTGCCCCAGGCTCAGCCACGCAAGCCAGCGGCGTGGCACGCCCAGCGCCCACAGCGGTGCCAATTGCCCCAGGCGGCGTTGGCTCAAGGTCAGCTGGCTGATGAACAGCGCCACCCCGGCCACGCCCAGGGTCAGGCTGTTCAAGGCGGCCGTGACCGCGAAGGTGCGGCTGAATATGTCTTTCGACCAGCCTTTCAGGCGGCTCTGCTCGACGACCTGATTGTCATCCAGGGCGAAGCGTTGCTGCAGTTCGTCCTTCAGTGCGGCGACCTGGCCAGGCCGTACCAACAGGCCCAGCCCAGAAAGGCTCGCGCCCGGCGCGTGGCGGCGCAACCAGTCGGCGTTGACCAGCACATGGCCTTTGGGGTTGCCGTAGTCGGCATAAATGCCAACCACCGTCACCGCCTGCTCAGGCTCGCTCGGCAGGCGTAGCGTACCGCCCACACCGAGCCCGAGGCGGCGGGCCAGCTGCTCGCTGAGCATGGCCCCGCCGCCGGTTGCCAGCGCTTGCCAGGCACCCGGCGCCTGCTGCAGCAACGGCCAATGCTGGCGGTAGAACGGATGGTCGATCACCCCTTGCACCTGCACCGGCCATTGCTGCAAGCGCCAGTCCACCCGCCAGCTCGGCAGTACGGCGCTGATGGCAGGGATTGGCACTAATCGGTCATGAATCTGCTGCGCCTGGTCGCTGTCGCGGGGTGTGACATACAGGTCCGCAGCCAGGCGCTGGTCCAGCCAGCCAATGAAGGTGCGGCGGAAGCCTTCGGTCATGCCGCCGACCCCGACACTGGCGGCCAGCGCCAGCAACAGCGCCATCAACGCCAGGCTCAAGGCCGGCAGTTGCTGGCGGCTGTCGGCAACGAACCACTGCGCCAGCGGGCGCTGGCAATACCGCGCAAGGCCGTTGAGCACGAGTGCCAGCAACCCCGGCAACAGTAGTGCCGCCGCCAGCAGCAGTGCCGCAAGCATGCCGAATGCACTGGGCAGCCCTGTGCCGGCAATGCCGCACCCCAGGGCAACCACCAGCAGCACCGCGCCGACCACCGCCTGGCGCCGCAGCCACGGCACTTGCGCCAAGCGCCAGGCCTGGGGTTGGGCCAATGCCAGCAGCGGCAAGCGGGCCGCCCGCAGCAGGCTGTCGAGCCCGGCCAGCAGCGCGCCCAGCAGGCTGACGGCGATGCCCAGCAACCACCACTGCAGCGGCAAGTGCAGGTGCCCGGCCACCTGCGCCCCGTACAGCCCGCGCAGGCTGGAGGCGAAGTCGGGCAGCATGAGCGCCGCCAGCAGGTACCCCGCTGCCACCCCCGCCACACCGCCGATGATGGCGAACAGGCCCAGCTCCAGCGCCAGGGCCGCAAGCATCACCCGCAGGCTCACGCCGCAGGCACGCAAGGTGCGGATCAGCCCACGCCGCTGTTCCAAGGCCAGGCCAATCGCCGCGTGGGCGATGAACAGCCCGACCACGAATGCCAGCAGCCCCAGGGCTGTGAGGTTGAGGTGAAAGCTCATCGTCAGGCGTTGCAGGTCGGCGTCATCACCCGGCGGCTGCAGCTTCAGGCTTGCGGCGATGGCGGCCGGTAACGGCCGGTCGCTGTCGCTGAGTAGCTGCGACAGTTGCCCTGGCGCCTGGAGCAGCGCCTGCGCCTGGCCGATATCGACCACGATCACGCCGGGCGCCAGCTGCCCGTGCAAGGTAAGCGGCGGTAGCAACTGCCCGGCCGCGGTGCTGATCTGCTCGCCGGGTTGCCTGCCCAGCTGGCGCAGCGTGTCCGGCCCGACCCACGCCTGCCCGGGCGTACCGACGAACGCCTGCAGGTCAAAGCCCTGCACGTCGGCACCAGCGACTGCCATACCGGGTAACAGGCTGAGCGGCTCGATGCCGATCAGCCGCAACGCGACCGGCGGCTCGCCGGCCAGGCGCAAGCGCCCCTCCAGTACCGGCGTCACCTGCCAGCCCAGCCTGCGCAACTGCACATACAGCGCCTGGTCGAAACGCTGCCCAGTGCGCGCCACCAGTTGCGCCCGGGCAGGCCCGGCCAGCACGGCACTGGCCAAGGCATAGTCGTTGCGCGCCTGGGTATTGAGCGCCTGCACGCCGGTCCATAACGCAGTGGCCAGCCATAAACCGGTGAAAATGCTGATGCACTGCAGGCGATGCCGCCACCAATGGCTGCACAGGGCCTGCAAGGTGATGCGCAGGTTGTTCATCAGGCTTGTACCCGGCCCATCTGCAATACACAGCGCCGTTGCAAGCGGGCGGCCAGGCGCTGGCTGTGGGTTACCATCAAGACGCTGCTGCCGGCCTCTTCGACCAGCTGCAACAGCAGCGCCAACACCTCGTCGCTGCTGGCTTCATCAAGGCTGCCGGTGGGCTCGTCGGCGAGCAACAACAGGGGGCGGCTTGCCAGGGCCCGGCCGATGGCAACACGTTGTTGCTGGCCCCCGGACAATTGCTCCGGGTAACGTTGCAGCAACGCGGTCAGGCCCAGGCGGGATGCCAGGTGCGCGCTCCACGCAGGGTCATGGCGCCCTGCCAGGCGCGCCTGGAAGGCCAGGTTGGCAGCAACGTCCAGGCTGCTGATCAGGTTGTATTGCTGGAACACCAGGCCAATGCCCTCACGCCGCCAGCGTGCCAAGGCGGCTTCGCCACGGCCGTCGAGGGGTTCGCCGTCGATCAGGATGCGCCCGCCGTCGGCGCGGTCGAGGCCGGCCAGCAGGTGCAACAACGTGCTCTTGCCGCTGCCGGACTCGCCCATCAGCGCCAGGCTGCTGCCGCGTTCCAGGGTCAGGTCGACCCCACGCAGTACCTCAAGCGGGCCTTGGGCGGTGGCGAACGACTTGCGCAGGTGTTCGACTGCCAGCATTGGGGGGACCTTTGTCGATGGGTGATTATTGCAGTATGGCGGTAAGGTGCATGGCGGTGGATGTTTTGCGTCGATGAGATCGAGCGCCGCCCGCGCGGCGCTTGCCTTGGGATCTTCAGCGCCCTTGAGACCGAGCGCCGCCCGCGCGGCGCTTCGCGAAGCGCTTGCCTTGAGATCTTCAGCGTCTTTGAGATCGAGCGCCGCCCACGCGGCGCTTCGCGGGGCAAGCCCGCTCCCACATTTGTTGCAACGTGCCATGGCCTGATAGGCCATAGTTGTTAGCCTTGGTGGCTCGACGAGGTTTTTCGGCTGGCACTGCTGCCCCCTCACCTGTCTTCAGATCATGCGCCAAGGCGGACAACCATGGCCTGACTGGAACGGCGCGTTGCAACAAATGTGGGAGCGGGCTTGCCCCGCGAAGCGCCGCGCGGGCGGCGCTCGATCTCAAGAGCGCTGAAGATCCCAAGGCAAGCGCCCCGCGAAGCGCCGCGCGGGCGGCGCTCGATCTCATGGGCGCTGAAGATCCCAAGGCAAGCGCTTCGCGATGCGCCGCCCGCGCGGCGCTCGGTTTCACCGGCACCATCAATCGATCAACGAACACCGGGTGGTCAAAAAACACGCCTCAGTTCACCAACGCGCGCTGCACCTCACCCACCGTCCCCGCCAGGCTGTTCAGATGCAAACTCAACACCCTCTCCACCGGCGCCTGGTCCAGCGGCCAATGCAGCGCAATGCTGCCCGCCAACCGCCCCTCCACCCGCACCGGCAAGGCAATCGCGCGGATCAGAAACGGCAACCGCACCGGGTACTCCCAAAACCCTTCGGTCCGCTGCCCAAAGCCTTTGTGCACATCCGCCTCGATATCGCGTAACAGTGCATCACCGCCCACCGGCTCATGCGCTGCCAGGCGCTGCACCTCGTCCGCCGCCAGCTCCTTCAGGCAAGCCCGGCCCATCGCCGAATGAAACAGGCTGGCATGGTGCCCAACGATCTGGCAGTTGACCGGGTAGCGCTTGCGCAGCACCTGCGGGATGGCGCTTTCCATCACCTCCAGCCGCTCACCGTCAAAACACGACAGGTCCGCCACCAGCCCAGTACGCTCGCTTAGCTCAAGCAACAGCGGCGCGGCGCTTTCCACCAGCTGGCGCTTGAAGCGCTGCTGGCGGTCGCCGAACAGGCGCCGGGCGCACAAGCGGTAACGCCGGTCGCTCAGGCCACGGTAAACCCAGCCCTGCTCCTGCAAGGTAGCCAGCATGCGCGACACCGTGGCCTTGGGCAGCGTGGTCAGGTAATGCAGTTCCTCCAGCCCCAGCGCCTGGTGCTCGCCGAGCAACTCGACGATGGCCAGCGCCCGCTCCACCGAGCGCACGCCGCCGCTCTCTGCCGTAGTACCCATGGGTTCGACCTCCCTGTCTGTGCGTGGATGGTCATCATGCCCAGCAAGATACGGGCCTGCCCAGGGTTTTCAGCGCGCCAGCAGGCACATCGGCGGCTGCCGCGCCACCCAGCGGGTCAGCTGCTCATGGGCAAAGGCCAACTGCAGCACGGCATGGTCGGCCTGCGCCGGGCCTATGATCTGCAGGCCCATCGGCAGCCCTGCGGCATTGAAGCCCACCGGCACGCTCATGCTCGGCAGGCCGGCCAGGGTCGGCCCGATCACCACCTCCATCCAACGGTGATAGGTGTCCATCCCCTGCCCGCCGACCACCTTCGGCCACGGCTCGGCTGCGTCGAAAGGGAACACCTGGGCAGACGGCAACAGCAGGTAATCGTAACGCTGGAACAACGTATTCAACGCCTGGTACCAGGCGCTGCGGTCGAGCGAGGCGTTGTAGATGGCCGCTGCCGTCAACCGCAGCCCGCCCTCCACCTCCCACTGCGCCTCGGGCTTGAGCAAGGCGCGCTTGCCGGGGTCGGCGTAGGCCGCACCCAGGTTGCCGTGCACCAGGAAGTGGCGGTGGGTGAGCCAGCATTGCCACAAACGCGCCAGGTCGAAACCTGGCTGGCACGCCTCGACCTCGCAGCCCAACTCGGCGAAGTCGGGCAGCGCCGCTTCGCACAGGCTCAGCACACCGTCATCCATCGGCAGGTAGCCGTCGAAGTTGCCCAGCCACCCCACCCGCACACCCTTGAAATCGCGTTGCAGCCCGGCTGCAAAATCGCGGGGGCCGTCACTCAGTGACAACGGCACCCGAGGGTCATGCCCCGCCTGTACCGACAGCAACCGTGCCACGTCCGTCACCGTGCGCCCCATCGGCCCCTCGGTGGCCAGCTGCTGCATGAACAGCTCCGGCGTAGGCCCATAGGGCACCCGCCCGCGCGAAGGGCGCAAGCCGTACACGTTGTTGAACGCCGCCGGGTTGCGCAGCGAGCCCATCATGTCGCTGCCATCGGCCACCGGCAGCAAGCGCATGGCCAGCGCCGCGGCCGCGCCGCCGCTGCTGCCACCCGCCACCCGGCTGTGGTCGTAGGCATTGGTGGTGGTGCCGAACAGCGTGTTGTAGCTCTGCGACCCCAGGCCGAACTCCGGCACATTGCTTTTGCCAACGATGATCGCCCCGCTCGCCCGCATCCGCGCCACGCTGACGGCGTCGTGCGCCGGCACCTGCTCGGCGAACAGCGGCGAACCCAGCGTGGTGCGCAGCCCTGCCGTGGCCGCCAGGTCCTTGATCGCCTGCGGCATGCCATGCATCCAACCACGCGACGCACCGCGTGCCAGCTCGCGGTCACGTTCATCGGCCTCTGCCAGCAAAAGCTCGCCCTCGCGCAGCGACACCAGTGCATTCACCTGCGGGTTGAAGCGCTCGATATGCCCCAGGTAGGCCCACATCACCTCACGGCACGACAGCTGGCGAGCATGGATCGCCTGGGACAGCGCCTCGGCATCGAGGGCGACGATTGGGTCGATGGCTAACTGGTTCACGGTTTGACTCCAATGTTGAAGGCCACAGGCTTGCCGGCACGCGGCGCCTCTTTAAGGCAATAGGTGCCCAGCAGCGTCAGCAGGCAGGCGAACAGCACGTAGAACGACGGCGCCACCGGGGTGCCGAGCACCTTGCTCAGCCAGGTGACGATCAGCGGGGCGAAGCCGCCGAACACCATCACCGCCACGTTATAGGCCACCGACACGCCGGTGGAGCGCACTTCGATCGGGAACTGCTCGGCCAAGGCAGTGGGCGCCGGGCCGAAGAAACCGCCGATGGCGGTACACAGCAGCAGCTGCATCACCAGCAGGCGTTCGATCGACGGCGCCGCGGCCACCCACACGTACAACGGGTAGACCATCACGAAGAACGCCAGGGTGAAGGCCATCAACACCGGCCGGCGACCGAGCCGGTCCGACAGCGCGCCGGCCAGTGGAATCACCACGGTCATCAGGCCCACAGCCAACATTTGCACCAGCAGCACCTGGTCCAGCGGCAGGCCAAGGTTCTTGTGGGCGAAGGTCGGCATGTTCACCAGCACCACGTAGAACGATACGGTGGCCCCACAGGCCAGCCCCATCGACACCAGCAAGCTGCGCCGATGCTCACGCAGTACCTGCCAGAGGCTCGGCGCCTGGCCCTTGGCCTGCTTGCGCGCTTCGAGGAATTCCTCGGGCTCTTCCATGTGCTTGCGAATCCACAACCCCACCGGCCCGATCAGCAAGCCGATCACGAACGGGATCCGCCAGCCCCAGCTGTCCAGCGCCTGCGGCGTGCACAGGTGGGTCACCAGCGCGACCATCGCCGCCCCCGAAAACACCGCCAGGCACTGCCCCACCAGTTGCCACGAGCCATACAGGCCCTTGCGATGGGCCGGCGCGCTTTCCACCAGAAACGCCGTGGCGCTGGCGTATTCCCCGCCCGTGGCGAAGCCCTGCAGCATGCGCGCGACCACGATCAGCAGCGGCGCCCCCATGCCGATGGCCAGGTAGCTGGGCGCAAAGGCAATCATCGCGATCGACACCGTCATCAGCCGAATGATCAGCTGCATCGCCGCCTTGCGCCCCTTGCGGTCAGAATAGATACCCAGCAGCACGCCCCCCACCGGGCGCATGAAAAAGCCCACGCCGAAGGTGGCCAGAGCCATCAGCAGCGACGCGTACTCGTCGTCGGAAGGGAAAAACTGGCGGGCGATGATGCTCGCCAGAAAGCCGTACACGATAAAGTCGTACCACTCCAGGGCATTACCGATGACCGCCGCGACCACTTGCCGGGTACGCGACGCGCCTGTGTGTGAAGTCTGCATGCGGAACACTCCATCAATCTGTTGGCCAGAAACGCTTCAAGTGATCGCCCAGGCGCGGTCGCGCCCGGGTTCCAGCGGCAGTCGTCAATGAAGGGGTCAGGCGGGCTTGAGCCAGCGCTCGGTCAGCGCGCCCCAGTAGGCGGCGCCGGTCAGCAAGATGTCGTCGTTGAAGTCGTAGGCCGGGTTATGCACCATCGGCCGCTTCTCGCCATTGCCGATGAACAGGTAAGCGCCCGGGCAGCGCTGCAGCATCCAGGCGAAGTCCTCGCTGCCCATCAGCTTGCGGGTGTTGCCGTCCACCGCCTCGGCGCCGAGCAGCTCGACCCCGACCTGGTGGGCGAAGGCGTTTTCTGCGGCATGGTTGACCAGCACCGGGTACGCCGGGCGATGCTCGATGCTGGCGGTGCAGCCATAGCTCTGCGCCTGGCTGACGATGATCGCCTGCACCCGCGCCAAGGTCTGCGCACGCACCTCGGCGTTCAGCGCACGCAAACTCAAACGCAACAGCGCCTGCTGCGGAATCACGTTGGCCGCCTCGCCCGCCTGCAGCGCACCGACCGTCACCACCGCCGCCTCCTGCGCATCGATATTGCGCGCCACCACCGTTTGCAGCGCCATTACCACACTTGCCGCTGCGACCAGCGGGTCGACGGTCAAATGCGGCATCGAGCCATGCCCGCCGACACCTTCGATGGTCACCGTGAGCAAGTCTTGCGAGGCCATCATCGGCCCCTCACGAAACCCCAGGTGCCCCGCCGGCAGCCCCGGCATGTTGTGCATGCCGAATAACGCGTCACACGGGAAGCGCTCCAGCAGCCCATCGGCCAGCATCGCCTCGGCGCCGCCCTGGCCCTCCTCGGCCGGCTGGAAAATCAGCGTCAGCGTGCCATCGAACTGCCGCGTCGCCGCCAGATAGCGCGCCGCACCCAGCAGCATGGTGGTATGCCCGTCATGGCCACACGCGTGCATGCAACCCTGGTGGCGGCTGCTGTAGGCAGCACCGGTGGCCTCGTGGATCGGCAGCGCGTCCATGTCCGCCCGCAAGCCGAGTTTGCGCGTGCTGCTGCCGTTGCGCAGCACGCCGACAACGCCGGTCTTGCCGATGCCGGTGTGCACTTCATAGCCCCAGTCCTTGAGCAACTGGGCGACCAGGGCCGAAGTGCGGCTTTCTTCAAAACCCAGTTCGGGGTGAGCATGGATGTCGTGGCGGATGGCGTGCAGGTCGCTGGCCACGTCGTTGAGCCAGGCCAGGATGTGCTGGTGTTGCTGCATGGGGAATCTCCTCGCGCGGGTGGGTCCCGTTCTTGTTGTTCGCTTTGAGATCACGACGGGGAAGGCAGGTCGTGCGTGGGGACAGATAAGCGCGAGTGGGGCGGGAGTACAACGGAATGTGGTTTCACGTGGTGGAACATCAAATGCGCGAGATACCTGTAGCGGCGGGTAAGCCTGTCGAGTGGCAGCTAGGCTCTACACGAAACACACGGTCATTGTAGGAGCTGGCTTGCCTGCGATCGGCTGCGAAGCAGTCGTAAAATCAGTGTCCGCACAGCGCTGGACAGGGCGCGGAATTGTGCTTCATGTGGTGGAACCGACCTACCAAAAGTGATTGTAGAGCGCGTACCCACACCCCAGCACAGTGAAGCTCAGAATCACCCCCGAAATGCTCCGCCCTTCATAGATATGGCTCCAAGGCACCACATGTACCAGCCGTTCTGGCGGCACGCTTTTCAGAAAGCGGTGGCGGATGATGAAGTAAGTGATGCTGATCAAGGGATAAATGAACAGAGTTATCCCTACGGCATCCATGCCGCCAAAAAGGGCCAGCATCGCTGGAGTGAACAGGTAGGCGCACTTTACCCAAAAATCCAGTTCTACAAGGCGCTCGTGGACTTCGCCGCCGGGATGCTCAGTTTTTTTCTTACGTTTGCTCGTCCTTGAGGGCATTTGACCTTTCCTTTTACCAACTTGTGTGGCTTGCCACGCACCGCCAGCCTCGCAGGCAACACGTAAAGCGGCGAAGCAAGAAGCTTGAGCACATTAGCAAAAATCCCGCCCACAATGTGCCAATCCGTACGCGCCCAGCCCCAGCAAGATGGGAGCCAAGCCAAGTGCAAGCGAGCCCCCTACATCCAACCTCATTGCTGTAGGTAATGGCAAGCGTTGTCACCGTTGCAAAAGCGGGGCAAGTCTTTGAAACCGTGAACATCTGCATTGAAGTCGATGGCCGATAACACTGCCGACCTGCAGGATGTGGCATGCAGCTCCTACACACGGCGAAGTTTACGCTCCCATGCGCCGTATTTCGTCGCATTGCCATCATTGCATGGCCCGCTGTAAAGCGCCTCAGGCAGGATTTGAACGCGAGGAAAATGAGACGTGGATCACTGTTTCAAAAATATTTTCCGATCTAATTTTACAGCCGATTGCCACGTCTAAAACCCCTTGCCTGCGGGGTAAAGCCCTGATTTTACGCGTTCGAAACCCTCGATCGATATCAATGAGACATCATTGCGCTGCATCACAAAGCGGGAAAAAATCGCACGCCTCGCAGGAACTTCTTCCCTAGCGAGGTGCCCTACACGGCATTACTGGCAACACGATATTCATGTGCCAGCACCGAGATTCAAGACCACGTCACCGGCGTATCAGGACGATTCAAAAAGGCTCATGGACGATGTACCGATGACACAGACGTTCGATGTCGAAGCACTGATCCGGCTGCGCAGCCAGACGCGGGCAATTGCCGACGCGCTCAAGGCGCAGGCGTCGGATTACCTCGCTACCATGGCGCCGCTGATTCGTCCGCAGACGCTGTTTGGCGAATACCTGCAGGGCGCGCAGCGCAGCAGCGGGCGCGAAACCCAGGGCCACTTCCAGTCGCTTATCGAACTGTACGAGCGCATCGGCTCGGCCGCGCCGTTCCAGCTGGTCAGCGAGCTGGAAGTGCCGCTCAACCTCATCAGCACCACCCCCGAACTGTTCCCCCTGGAATACGACAAGGCCCTCGCCCCGAGCGGCCAGGTCATCCGCATTACCAGCCCGGTGCGCTGGGTGGTGGGGTTCCAGGGCTTCGAGCTGGCGCGCTTTCGCACGGTCATCAACGACCCCAACCGCAGCAGCGCCGAGCTGTACCGCTTCGTGGTGCACTACCTGGTGCTGTTCTATTGCCTGAGCAAGTCGCCAGGCCTTGGCCGGCTGTTCGAAGGCCTGCGCTTCGGCTTGAGCTTCGAGCGCCTCAAGGGCCTGGGCGACCTGCCCTTCTGCGTCATCAGCTCGCCGGTGCGTTCGGAACTTCCGGACGATTCGGTCATCCGTAGCAGCACGCAAATTGCCGGTAACACCAGCTTCGAAGAGCTGGTGGGCCGCGACAACATTCTGGAAATGAACGACGAAATCCGTCAGCGCCTGCTGGCGACGATCGAAGGTCTGTAACGCGCAGGGCCGGGTAACCGGCCGCGCAATGATTCGCAGCGAACTGCTCGCACTGGAGAACACGATGGCGAAGAAGGAAAGTACCCAGCACAAACTCGACCGCGTTCGCGCGCCCCGGGTCCATATCACCTACGACGTGGACATCGGCGATGCGCTCGAGAAAAAAGAGCTGCCCTTTGTCGTCGGCGTGCTGGGCGACTTCTCCGGCAACCCGCTGGAGCCTTTGCCCAAGCTGAAGGACCGCAAGTTCGTATTCATCGACCGCGACAACTTCAACGGCGTACTCAAGGGCATCAAGCCGCGCCTGACCTACCGCGTCGACAACACCCTGGCCAAAAACGGCACTCAGCTGGGCGTGGAACTCAACTTCAACGCCCTGGAAGACTTCGAACCGCAAAACGTGGTCAAGCAGGTGGAGCCGCTGCGCAAGCTGCTGGAAGTGCGTAACAAGCTGGCCGACCTGCGCAACAAGATGGGCGGCAACGACAAGCTCGAAGAGCTGCTGATGGACGTGCTGCAGAACACCGAAAAACTGAAAACCCTGGGCAAGGAATTCGGTCGCGAAGCCGCTGCCCCCGCTGCCGACGGCAAAGAGTAAGCAGGAGCCAGACGATGACCGACAAGCAAACACTGCCACAACAGGACGCCGACCTGATCGAGGTCGAGCACTTCGCACCGCAACCGTCGCTGCTCGACAGTATCATCTCGGAAAGCCGTGTGGCCCGTTCGGATACCGAACGCAGCCGTACCCGCGACCTGATCGGCGAACTGGTCGGCCAGGTGCTGGAAGGTGAACTGACGCCCAGCAAAGACTTGATCGCCGTACTTGATGCCCGTATCGCCGAAATCGATGCGATGCTCTCCGAGCAGATGAACGAGATCATGCACGCCCGCGAGTTCCAGCAGCTGGAAGCCTCGTGGCGCGGCCTGAAATATCAGGTCGATCAGACCGAGACCAGCACTACGCTGAAGATCCAACTGCTCAACGCGTCGAAGAAAGACCTGGTACGCGACCTCAAGGCCGCCAGCGAATTTGACCAGAGCGCGCTGTTCAAGAAGATCTACGAAGAAGAGTACGGCACCTTCGGCGGTGCACCGTTCGGCATGCTGGTTGGTGACTACGAGTTCAACCGCAACCCCGAAGACATGTACCTGCTCGAAGAGATCTCGCACGTAGCCGCCGCAGCCCACGCGCCGTTCATTTCGGCCGCCTCGCCCGAGCTGTTCGGCTGGGATTCCTTCACCGACATGTCCGGCCCACGCGACCTGGCAAAAATCTTCGACACTGTCGAATACGCCAAGTGGAAGTCGTTCCGCGCCTCGGAAGACTCGCGTTATGTCGGCCTGACCCTGCCACACGTGCTGGGCCGCCTGCCCTATGGCCCGGACACGGTACCGGTGGATGAATTCAACTTCGTAGAGAGCGTCGACGGCCGCGACCACAACAAGTACCTCTGGATGAACGCAGCTTACGCGCTGGGTACCCGCGTGACCGATGCGTTTTCCCGCTACGGCTGGTGCGTCGCCATCCGCGGTGTCGAAGGTGGCGGCCTGGTAGAAGGCCTGCCGACCCACACCTTCAAGACCGATGACGGTGAAGTGGCCCTCAAGTGCCCAACCGAAATCGCCATCACCGACCGCCGTGAGAAAGAGCTATCGGACCTTGGCTTCATTCCGCTCGTTCACTGCAAAGGCACCGATTACGCCGCTTTCTTCGGCACTCAGTCGACCCAGAAGCAGAAGCAATACAACACCGACATTGCCAATGCGAACGCCCGCCTGTCGGCGCAGCTGCAGTACATCTTCGCCACCTCGCGCATTGCCCATTACATGAAGGCGATCATGCGCGACAAGATCGGCAGCTTCGCGTCGCGCAAAGATGTCGAGTCTTTCCTCAATGAATGGCTGGCCGACTATGTGCTGCTCGATGACACCGCCAGCCAGGAAGCCAAGGCCAAGTTCCCGCTGCGCGAAGCCAGTGTCGAAGTGGTTGAAGTGCCAGGCAAGCCAGGTGCCTACAAGGCCGTGGCGTTCCTGCGCCCGCACTACCAGCTCGATGAACTGACCGCCTCGCTGCGACTGGTCGCCGAACTTCCGCAGTCTACCCGTAGCTGATCGACCCTAAGCCAGGAAGGCGTAGTACACCCATGAGCCGTCACTATCAGTTGGTGCCAACGCTGCTGGATCGCTTGCTTGATGATATCCCTCATCAGGCGAGCGAGGCGGTTTCGAAGCGCCTGTGCTCTCTGGCTGACTACAAAGCCAGCCTGATCCGCGACCTTGAGGTACTGGTCAATACCCGCCAGTGCCTAGTCGCCGACCGGCTTGGCAGCCACCCGCAACTGGCCGGCACCATCCTTGAGTACGGCATGCCGGACTTCACCAGCAAAGGGGTGCTCAACCCAGAGGATCGGCGGTTGATCCAAGCCCAGCTGGAGCGTGCTATCAGCGTGGGTGACAAACGCTTTCGGGCAGTACGCGTGCAACTGATGAACCAGCAGGTAGGCCACCGCATGCTGACGTTCAGGGTCGATGCAGTGCTACACCTGCAGGACGCCACCCGCCAGGTGTCCTTCGACGCGGTATTGCAGGTCAATACCCAAGAATACAAAGTGCAGAACCTCAACTGATGCTCGACGACCTGCTGCCTTATTACGAAAAGGAACTCTCGCACCTGCGCTTTCTCGGGCAGGAATTTGCGCGCGAGTACCCGAAAATCGCCTCGCGCCTGCTGATCGAGGGGGACAACTGCGAAGATCCCCACACCGAGCGCCTGATCGAAGCGTTTTCGTTCCTTTCTGCACGCATTCATAAAAAGCTCGATGACGAGTTTCCAGAGATCGTCGAGGCTTTTCTTGAGGTCCTGTACCCGCACTACCTGCGCCCGACGCCGGCCCTGTCGATCGCCGAGTTCTCTGCCGGCAACCGGGCGTCCCTGACGGCGCGCTACGACATTGCCCGGCATACCGAAATCACTTCACGCAGCGTAGAGGGTGTCGCTTGCCGATTCCGCACCTGCTACCCGGTGCAGCTGTGGCCCATCGTCGTGCAGGAGGCCTCGTTTGCCGAGCTCGAGCGCTCGGTATTCAACGGCCACAGCGCCGACCTGGTCGCGCACCTGAAAATTGGCCTGGCGGCGACTACCGACCTGCATTTTGGCCAGTTGGACATCCATTCGCTGCGGTTTTTCCTCGACGGCGAAAGCACGTTGATGCTGCAGCTGTACGAACTTTTGTTCAACAACTTGGCGAAGGCTACCTTGAGCTTTACCGAAAACGGCCAGCGCCGCGAAATCGGCCTGCCTGCCGATGCATTGCGAGCGGTCGGTTTCGAGGCTGCCGATGGCTTGGTGGACTATTCCGCCCGATCGTTCACCGGCTACCGCTTGCTGCACGACTATTTCACCTTCCCCGACAAATTCATGTTCTTCGACCTCGGTGGGCTCAAGCGTTGCCTGGCCGGTAGAGACCTGCAAACGATCGAGATCAATTTCTACTTCGCCCATTACGAACTTGGCGAACGCCTGGTGCGCCTGGCGCAGAACATCGGGCGCAACAACTTCAAACTCGGCTGCACGCCGATCATCAACCTGTTCAAGCAACAGGCCGAGCCGATCAAGCTGACGCACGCCCAGCACGAATATCCGGTCACCCCGGACGTACGCCTGCAAGGCAATGCCGAAGTGGTGTCGATCGATCGGGTGCAGCGGGTGCGTAAACTCGCTGGCAAGGACAAAGTCAGTGATTGCAACCCATTTTTCGAGCCACGCGGCGAGCTGGGGCCTGACGCCTGCTACTGGATCGGCCGTCGCCAACCATCGCGTCGCGGCAGCCAGCCCGGCACCGACATGATGATCCGTGTGGTCGACCGCGAACTGGATCTGATCGACACCAATAGCGACACCTTGAGTATCGCCCTGACCTGCAGCAACCGAGACCTGCCGCAACTGCTCAGCTACGGCGGTAGCCAGAGCGATTTCAGCCTGGACCAGGACGGCGTGGTCGACAGCATCCGCATGCTACGCAAGCCCACTGCCACGGCCCGGGTACCGCTGGGCGATGGCCTGATCTGGCGGCTGGTTTCCCACCTGTCATTGAACCACTTGTCGTTGGTTTCCCAAGGCAAGGAAGTGCTGCAGGAAATGCTCAGCCTCTACAACTACCGGCGTGGGCTGGCCGTACGCAAGCAGATCGGCGGCATTCTTTCGATCAAGAGTGAGCCGGTAGTTGCTCGCATCGGCCACCCGCGGCCGAACTTCGTACGCGGTGTCGGCATTACCCTGGAACTCGACGAAAGCCAGTACATCGGCAGTGGCGTGTTCTTGTTCGGCAAGATCCTGGACCACTTTTTCGGCCAGTACTGCACCGTCAACAGCTTTACCCAACTTACCCTTCGTACCCGCCAGCGGGAAAAGAGAATCGTACAATGGCCAGCCAGAACCGGCGATCAACCCCTGGTCTGATCGACCAGGCACGCGCGGAGCCATACCGGTTCGAGTTTTTCCAACTGGTACGGTTACTGCGCCTGCACTACAGCAGGGCGGGTCGCATAGACCCGGAAACGCGGCCGCACGACGACCCGTTGCGTTTTCGCTCGCAGCTGTCGCTGAACTTCCCGGTCAGTGAAGTCAGCGAGTTGAAGTTCGAGCGGGCCGAACGCACCAATGCCAACGATCAACCGTTGTCGGAAGTGCAGGTTACTTTCATGGGCCTGGTCGGGCCGTCCGGTGTACTGCCACGGCCGTACACCGAGTTGCTGATGAACCGTCACATCCAGCACCGCGATGATGCCGCGCACGCCTTCATGGACCTGTTCTCCCACCGGATGGTCGCGCTGTTCTACCAGGCCTGGCAAAAGTACAGGTTCCACATCGAGCACGAACGCAAGGGCGCCTCGGACTTCGAGCGTTACCTGCTCAACCTGGTGGGGTTTGGCGAGCAAGGGCAGAAACGCAAGTTCGACAAAGCACGCCCAGGGCTGCGCCACGAACTGTTCAGCCACTTCGCTGGCCTGTTCACCCAGCGTCCGCGCAACGCGCAGAACCTGCAGGCAATGCTGTGCTTCTACTTCGGCTTGAATTTCACCCTGCGCCAGTTCGCCGGGCGCTGGCTCAAGCTGGATCCCGAGCAATGTACGCGGCTGGGTCGGCAGAACGCTCAGCTGGGGCAGAGCACGGTCGCCGGTAACCGCGTATGGGACTACCAGTCGTGCGTGCGCATCGAAATAGGCCCGCTGGAACTGGCCGATTATCAACGCTTCCTGCCCGGCACCGACAACCACCGCAAGCTGGTCGAGCTGGTGCGTTTCTACCTCGGCCCCAGCCTCGATTTCGAACTGGCACCACAACTCAAGCCCGAGGCCGTACCCGTTGCCCGCCTGGGCCGCGAAGGCGGTGTGGCACTGGGGTGGCTGGGCTGGCTGAAGCGCCCCGGCAGCCAGGCCAAGCCTGCCCGCTGTGGCATTTTTAGTATTCCTTTTGATGGGGTCTCGCTGTGAACCTTAAGTCCTTGTTTGCCAAGCTCAACGACACCTGCCGCAGTGCCACCGAGAGCGCGGCCGCGCTGTGCCTGGCCGAACGTCACTACGAAGTGGACATCGAACACGTACTGCTGCAACTGCTCGAAGGTGACGACAACGACTTGCGCCCCGTGTTGCGCCATTACGACGTGGTGATCGAGCGCCTGCAGTCTCAGCTGGCTCAGGCACTCGAAGGGTTCAAGACCGGCAACACCCGCACCCCTGCCCTGTCACCGCACATCACTCAGTTGATCGAGCGGGCCTGGGTCCTTGCCTCGATCGAATACGGCACCCAACAGATCCGCAGTGCCTATCTGTTGCTGGCATTGCTCAACGACGCCGAGCTGCGGCGCCTGTTGCTGGCCAACGCGGTCGAGTTGGAAAAGATCAATGTCGACGACCTGCGTGCCAACCTGACGGACCTGATCAGCACCAGTGGCGAAACTCAGCTCACCGCGCCCTTGCCCACCGACACCAGTGCTCAAGCGCCTGTGCGCTCGTCCGGCAAAACACCAGCACTCGACCAGTACACCGTAGACCTCACCCGCAGCGCCCGCGAAGGCCGGATTGACCCGGTTCTGGGGCGCGAGGCCGAGGTACGCCAGATGGTCGACATCCTCACCCGTCGCCGTCAGAACAACCCCATCCTCACTGGCGAAGCTGGCGTTGGCAAAACTGCAGTGGTAGAGGGCCTGGCACTGCGCATTGCCTTGGGCGATGTGCCAACTCCGCTCAAGGACGTCGCCATCCATACCCTTGACCTCGGCCTGCTGCAGGCCGGCGCCGGCATCAAGGGCGAGTTCGAAAACCGCCTGAAATCGGTGATCGAGGAAACCAAACGCAGTGTCCACCCGATCATCCTGTTCATCGACGAAGCCCATACGCTCATCGGCTCCGGTGGCCAGGCCGGGCAGAACGACGCTGCCAACCTGCTCAAACCCGCGCTGGCGCGCGGCGAGTTGCGCACTATCGCAGCCACCACCTGGGCCGAATACAAGAAGTACTTCGAGAAAGACGCCGCACTCGCCCGCCGCTTTCAGGTGGTCAAAGTGGAGGAGCCTGAAGAGGACCAGGCAATCTATATGCTGCGCGGCCTGCTGAACAAAATGCAGGAGCATCACCGCGTGGCGGTGATGGACGACGCCCTGGTTCAGGCCGTGCGCCTGTCCAGCCGCTACATCACCGGCAGGCAGCTGCCCGACAAGGCCGTCAGTGTGCTCGACACCGCTTGTGCCAGGGTGGCCCTGGGCCAAAGTTCGCAACCAGGGCGCCTGGAAGACTGCCTGCGGCTAGTCGAGCACCTGCAGGCTGAAATCAACCTGCTGGAACAGGAACAGCGCAAAGGCAGCGACCACCAGCGCCGACTCGAACAGCTGCACGAGCAAATCGAACAGGCCACCCAGCGCCAGCAACGTCTGAACCTGCAATGGCAGCGTGAGCTGGAGCTGGTGCGCCAGATACACACCCTCAGCGAGGCCAGCGAGGCCGATAATCGCGCCGAGCTGGCTGAATTGCGCAACCAGCTGGCCGATGTGCAAGGCGAAGAACCGTTGGTCCACGCGTTGGTGGATGGCGCGACCATTGGCGAGGTCATTTCAGGCTGGACCGGTATTCCGTTGGGCAAGATGCTGCGCGACGAAATCGACACCGTGCAACGCCTGCCAGAGCTGATGGCAGAGCGCGTGCTAGGCCAGGATCACGCCCTGCTGGAGATCGGCAAGCGGATCAAGATTTCCCGGGCGCGTATGGAAGATCCGAACAAACCCATTGGTGTATTCCTGCTGCTCGGACCCAGCGGCGTGGGCAAGACCGAGACAGCCCTGGCGCTGGCCGACACCCTGTATGGCGGTGAGCGCAACGTCATCACCATCAATATGTCCGAATACCAGGAGGCCCACACCGTCTCCAGCCTGAAAGGGTCGCCCCCTGGTTATGTAGGCTATGGCGAAGGCGGCGTGCTGACCGAGGCGGTGCGACGCAAGCCCTACAGTGTGGTGCTGCTTGACGAGGTGGAAAAAGCCCACCCAGACGTACTCGAACTGTTCTTCCAAGTGTTCGACAAGGGTGTTCTGGACGATGGCGAAGGGCGTGAGATCAATTTCCGCAATACCGTGATCATCCTCACCTCCAACGTCGGTACCGACCACATCATGCGTACCTGCCTGGGTGCCGAACAGCCCCCAGCGCCGGCACAACTGGTCGATGACCTGCGTGAACAACTCAATGCCGTATTCAAACCGGCGTTCCTCGGCCGCCTGAGCATCGTCCCCTACTACCCGGTACAGGACGCCATCCTTGAACGCATTGTCGGCCTGAAGCTTGAGCGCATCCGCCAGCGCTTCGAACGCAACCACCAAGCGCAATTGCACTTCAGCCCGGCGCTGGTACCGGCAATTGCCGCACGCTGTACCGAGGTCGACAGCGGCGCGCGCAACATCGACAACATCCTGTCGGGCAGCCTCATGCCAGAGTTGGCCGACCGGGTACTGACGCGCATGGCGCAAGATCAGCCGATCAACAGCCTGCGCATCGACCTGGATGAAGCCGGCGGCTTCGCCTACAGCCTGGCGTAAGAAATGCAGCCGTTGACACAAGGACCATCAGCAGCAGCCCGCACCGTTCGGCAGCTGCCAGACCTAGATTTCAGGAGCAGTGCAATGGGCAGGTTACTGGGTGTATTGATTGTGGCGTCGGCGCTGAGCGCGTGTGGCGTTACAGACCGGGTCGGCAAGCGAGTGGACGACACGTGGGCAGGCGACATGCTGTTCAGCAGCGACGAGCAGGTGACCCTGACCGTCGACGGCGGCAACCAGCTGAACCCCGACGTAGCCGGCACTCCGCTGTCGGTGGTCACCCGGATCTATCAGCTGACCAGCCTGGAACGCTTCATCAGCAGTGACGCCGACACGCTGCTGGCCAACCCGGAGCAAGCACTTGGCAACACCCTGCTCGATACCCGTGAGCTGGTGGTGTTGCCAGGCATCGGCGACATCCAGCGCTGGCCGCTGACCAAGCAGGCCCGTTACGTTGCCGTTGCCGCGTTCTTCCGCGACGAAAGCGGTGGGCGCTGGAAGATGGCCTTCAACGCTGACGCCTTCCGCAAGGATGGCATCCTGTTCTCTTCCAGCGGTGGTCGAATTCTGCTGGACCGCAACGAGATCACCGCCGAGCGCGGCCAGGACGTGCTGCAGCTGCCCTCCCAGCAGGCCATCGCCACGTTGCAACCCGCGCAGCCCCAGCAAGCACAACCAACTGTGGCCGAGCAACTGCAGGCCAAGGCGCTGGACTCTGCCCAAGAGGCTGCCGAAGAGGCCGCTGACAAATCCATCAAAAAATCAGTGACCAACCTGTTCGACTCTTCACTGGAAGGTATCCATGAGTAAGAAAAGCCGTGTGATGTGGTCGGAAGGGATGTTCCTCCTGCCCCAGCACTTCCAGTACCAGGACGAGTTCCACCAACATCAGCTCGCCCAGGCAACCCTGCGCTCGTCGCCGTTCCACTGGGGTGTTCAGGCGCTCGAAGTCGACGAACAGGCGCTAAGCAGCGGTGTACTGCAGCTCAAACGCCTGCACCTGGTGTTCCCTGATGGTTCGGTATTCGATGCGCCGCAGCATGACCCGCTGCCGGCCGCCCGCGACCTCAAGGAGGTGATGCAGGGGTCTGGCCTCAAGGTGTACGCTGCCCTCAAGCTGGCAGAACCCTACAGCGCCAATTACCTTGAGGAAGGTGCCGAGCGCACCGGTGCCCGCCGTTACCGCAAAGCGTTCGACACGCTGCCCGACCTCAACGAAGGTGATCTGGAAAACGAAATCACCAGCCTGCGCCTGAACGTGGTGCTGCTGGTCGATGGCGATGCACTGGACGGCTACAGCTATTGCCCGCTGCTTCACCTGCAGCGCAACAACCTCAACGCCTTCAGCATCGACAGCCAGTTCGTCCACCCGGCATTGCACCTGGGCGCCCACGAAACCTTGCTGACTATCGCCCAGCGCCTGCTGGCTTTGCTGCACAGCAAAAGCGAGACCTTGTCCGGCCGGCGGCGCGAACGCGCTGACCAGATTGCCGAGTTTGGGTCCAGCGATGTAAGCCTGTTCTGGCTGCTGTACACCGTCAACCGCGCCTACCCGGGCCTTGCGCACCTGCTGCAGCACCCGCAGCTGCACCCGGAGCAGCTGTACCGGTTCCTCGCGGAGCTGGCCGGCAGCCTGCTGACCTTCTCGCTCAACGCCCGGCTTGACGACATCCCGGCCTACGACCACCAGAACCCTGCCGCCTCGCTGATGAAGCTCGACCGGCTGGTGCGCGAGCTGCTCAACAGCGTCGTGCCCAACCAGTACATCCCGATTCCGCTGGACCAGACACGCCCCTCGTATTACGTCGGCCGCCTGAACGATCCACGCCTGGTAGACGCCGATTTCTACTTCTCGGTCCACGCCGACATGCCAGGCGCCCAAGTGCTGGAACTGGTGCCCCGGGCGTTCAAGGTTGGCTCGCCGGAAGACATCGAAGTGGTGGTCAACACGGCCATGCCCGGCGCCACGCTCAACCACTGCGTACGCACACCGAACGCCATACCGGTACGCCTGGACAACCAGTACTTCGCAATCGAACCCCATGGACGGGTGTATGAACGCATGATGGGCGCCAATGCCATCGCCTTCTACGTCCCCAGTGCCTTCAAGAACCTCAAGCTCGAACTGATGGCGGTGCTCAAATGACTGTTGCCGTAATGCCAGGCGGCGTGGCCGCCACCGAACAGACCTCGACTCTGAAGGACCTGGTCAAGGACTTCCTGACCATGGCCCTGATGATCCGCCGGGGCAACAAGGTCATCGACGTGAAACGCCTGCGGGCCAGCGTTGACGAGTTCTTCCCTGCCCTGGAGCGTGATGCACGCCGTGCCAACTACAGCGTCGAACAGGTCAAGGATGCCCAATACGCATTGTGCGCCTTCCTCGACGAAAGCGTGCTGAACGCAGGCCCTAGCGAAATCCGCAACCAGATCGAAATCAATCCGCTGCAATTCCAGTACTTCGGCGTACACCTGGCTGGCCAGGGCTTCTTCGACAAGCTCGACAGCCTGCGCACCGACGTCAAACGCAACCTGGACGTGCTCGAGGTTTTCCACCTGTGCCTGGCGCTGGGTTTCGAAGGCAAATACAGCCTCGAGCAGAAGGATCAGTTGCGTTATATCGCCAACACCCTGGGCCAGGACATCGCCCGCCACCGGGCACCCCGCAAGGCACTCGCCCCGCAATGGGCACTGCCCGACCAGGTGTCGCAGATGCTGCGTTACGAAGTGCCGTTGTGGCTTTACCTGGTGCTCATCGCACTGGTCTGCGGGGCGGTCTACCTGACCCTGGACTGGTTGCTGGGCAAGGAAGTCGCCGCTTTGGCGGAACAGGTCCGACGGCTGTTCGGCGTTTAATTCGGGTACGGTCAGGAAGACATGAAAGCACTACTGCGCTGTTTGAAAAATTTTTGGTTTGCCTTGGCGCTGGTCTGGGCCATTGGCTTGTTGGCCTGCTGGTTCGCACTGCCGCGCTGGCAGGTGTCGCGCGAGCAAGTCTATGTGGCGATGACGCTGTTCAGCGCCGTGTGCCTGCTGCTGGTCGTGTTGCGCCAATACCGCCGCATCCGTGCAGAGCAGAACATCGAGAACCTGGTGCAACTGGAGGTTGACCGCTCGCTGGGCAGCGAAGGTGAATTCCGCGATCAACATGTGCTGCGCGAGCGCCTCAAGCACGCCATCGCCATGCTGCGCTCGGCACGCTCGGCGGGCGGTGGGGGTGCATCGGCACTGTCCGACCTGCCCTGGTACCTGGTAATCGGCATGTCGGCTTCGGGCAAGACCTCGCTGCTGACCCGCTCCGGGCTGTCTGCATCGATCGCCGGTGCACAGGCCAGCGGTTTCGACAGCGGTACGCAACACTGCGACTGGTATTTCAGCCCGGAGGCGGTGCTGATTGATACCGCCGGCCGCTACCTGCGTGACGATGCTTCGGCAAGCGAGTTCGCCTCGTTCCTCAAGCTGCTGCGCAAACAGCGCAGCAAACCTGCCGTCAACGGCCTGGTGCTGGTGGTCAGCCTGCCAGAGATCATCTGCGCCACCGTTGCCGAGCGCGAGGCCATCGCCGCACGCCTGGTCAACCGCATTGACGAGTACAGCGAGTGCCTGGGCGTCAACCCGCCGTTGTACCTGATGCTCAGTAAAACCGACCTGCTGCCGGGGTTCAATCAGGCCTTCGAAGGCCTGGACAATAACCAGCGTCAACAACCCTTGGGCATGACATTCCCGCTGGCCGACGTGCGCAGCAAGGGCCTGCGTGCAGTGGCCGAAGAGCGCTTCAACCAGTTGCTGGCCAGTGTGCGCGAGCATGTAGACGCCCAACTGATCGGCGCTGGCAACACGGCCAACGTCGAACTGCTGCAGTTCCCCAACTACTTTGCCGAGCTGTCCACGGTGCTTGGTGGCTTCCTCGAGCAGTTCGAACGCAACGCCGATGGCCGTACGCCACCGATCGTGCGCGGTGTGTATTTCACCAGTGCTTTGCAAACCGATGAGCAACTGCCACCGGTGTATGAAGACGCACTGGGCGCGCACTACGCCCTGCAAGCCAGCGATCGCCCGGCTGCCGGCACGCCCGCGCACAAAGTTGGCGACAAGAGCTACTTCATCACTGGGACGTTCCGCAATGTGGTGTTCCCCGACCGTAACCTGAGCCTTTATTATTCGCGCCAAGGGCGCACCCGTGCGCTTACACCAGCGCTCGCCGCAGCGGCTGCACTTGCCGGTGTCGCCCTGCTGGCGTGGGAAGGTGTTTCGTTCCACAACAATCGCCAAGTGCTGGCCAGCATCGCTGGCGAACTCAGCGAACTGGAACAGGCCCCCGACCAGGCCGAGCGCCTGGCTTCCGGCCAGGCGATGGAGCAACTGCGCCGCTACCTCGGCGAATTCGAAGGTTACGACAGCCAAGGTGTCCCCCTGGCACTCGGCGCCGGGCTTTACAGTGGCAATGACCTGCTCAGCCCGCTACGTCAGGCTTACCTGCAGCAATTGCGCACCCAGGCACTTGAACCGATTGGCAAACAACTGCAGGTGCAATTGCGCGCCCTTAACCAGTTTGCCGAAACCGTGGACCGCACCCCGCTGGCCGCCCCTGGCAAACGGCCAACAGCCAAGCAAACCGCTGTGAATGCTGCACCTGCCAAGTCCGTCAAAGTGTTCAAGGCACCCGCCAGTGCGCCGTTGGTCACCGGCGTTGCGGGCACTGGTACCCAGACCCTCGGCCAGCTTCAGTCCGCAGCCAGCCAGGCCGGTCAGGAAGGCCGCCGGCGCGCGCTCGATGCACTGCAGGACAAGGCGCGCTCGGTATCAAGCGCCGACTCCTCCGAAGACACTGCACTGACTGCGGGGCTTTCGCTGTCCGAGGACAGCCTCGGGCGCCTCAGCGAGCAGCAGATAGGGTCGGTAATCGAGGCCTACAGCGCGCTCAAGCTGTACCTGATCCTGACCCACCCGCAGGCGCACCCGGACGTCGACTTCGTCGCCACCGAGTTGCCGCGCGCCTGGGCACAGGCAGCACAAGCGCAAGGGCTCGACATCAGCCCGGAGCTGATCGCCGCCAACAGCGCAACCTATGTGCGTTACCTGGAGCAAGGCAGCGCCCCAGCATTGCGCCGCAATGAGCAGCTGGTCACCGATGCACGGCAGAGCCTGCGCTCGTTCATGATCGCCAGCTCCCTGGTCGACCGCGAATACCTGCGCCTGCAGCTGGAGTCTGGCCGCCAATACCCAGCGTTGACGCTTGCCGATATGGTCCCGGCCAACAGCCGCAACCAGTTGTTCTCCGCCGAATCTGTGCCTGCTTTCTACACCCGCCAGGGTTGGGAGGAGTTCGTCCAGCCCGAGTTGATCAAGCTGCTGTCGGGCGAGTTGCGCAACGACAGCGACTGGGTACTCGATGGCGAAGGCGGCAACGGCCTGGTGCAAAAGGCCAACTTCATGCGTGAACTGCTGGCTCGTTACAAATCTGACTACGCCGAAGCCTGGTTCACCTTGTTGCAAGGTGTCGGTGTGCGTCATTTCACCGACATGGCCAACGCCAGCGAGCGCCTCACAGTCCTGAGTGACGTACAGAACTCGCCGGTCAAGAGCCTGCTGGCGGCCGTCAACCACAACACCGACTGGGACCTGCCCAAACAAGCGTCCACCTCGCCGACCAGTGCCGTCGACGACAGTTTCTGGAGCAGCATCAAGGGCGTTTTCGCCGGCCAGGGCGCACAAGGTGCTGCCATCGTCGCCAAGTTGCCTCGCGTTGACGACGCCAGCCTGGCCAAGCGTTTCGAGCCGGTCTCGCGGCTATTCGCCACGCAGAACGCCGAAGGCGCCGACAGCACCGTGATGGATCGCTATTTGGCCGCGCTGCGCAAGCTGAAGGTACGCCTGAGCAACATCCAGCGCTCTCAGGACGTCGGCAAGAACAGCAAACTGTTGATCAGTGAAACGCTCGAAGGCCAGCCTTCGGAGGTAACCCTGGTACGCAACTACGTCGAGACCAGCGTCGACACAAGTGCCGGCAGCTTGTCCGATTCGCTGCTGCGCCTGTTCAATTCGCCCCTGCAGTACACCTGGGAAACCCTGCGCGACCCGGCTGGTCAGCAAATCGCCAAAGCCTGGGCGCAAGACATTGCCCGCCCATGGCAACAGGTCATGGCGCACCGTTACCCGATCGTCGCCAGCAGCAACAACGAAGCCTCGGTCAAAGACCTGCAACGCTTCGTCGACCCCGAGAGCGGCTTGCTGCCCGCCTTCAAACGCAACGAAATCGGCAACTTGGCCGGTGGTGAAGGTTTGGGCATGGGTACCGGCAACAGCAGCAGCCCATTGGTGAATACGAAGATGGTCGACAGCATCGACAAGGCCAGCTCGGTTGGCCAGGTCATCGCTAGCCTGTCGGACCGCGAGAATGGCTTCGAGATCATGCTGGAGCCGTCAGCACGCTACACCGACATCATCTTCACCCTGGACGGCCAGGAGCAGCACTACCGCAATGGCCGCACCAGCTGGAACCGCTTCGCCTGGCCAGGCAGCAACAACGCACCGGGTGCACGCCTGGACGTAGTGACCCTCGAAGGCCAGCGCATCACTGTGTTCGACTACCCTGGCCGCTGGGGCTTGCTGAAAATGAATGACAGTGCACGGGTCAACGACCTCGACACCATTCAGCAGCGCTTTACCTGGCAATCGGTGGCCGGCCCTGTGAGCCTGGTGGTGCGCAACTACGGTGGGGTAAAGATGACCGACCTGGCTCAGGTCAAGGCACTGAGCGTGCTCAACGACAGTGCGCGGGTGAACTGATGATCGGTTGTTTCGGCAAAGTCCCGGCCAGCGCCGACTTCGTCAGCCTCAACGGCGCCCTGCCCGAGGTTTGCGAGTTCGACCTATGGCTGCAGAACGGCCTGGGCCGCATGCAGTCGCAGCCCGACTGGCGCGAGCGCTTTGACGCGTTGCCGGTGTGTTTTTTCTGTTACCGCAGCCGCAGCGGGCAATGGCTGCTCGGCGGCTTCATCAGCTCGCGCGACACCAGCGGTCGGCGCTACCCGTTCATGGTGTTCCAGAGCATCCGGGTGGAGCACGACGAACAGTTCGTCAGCCCGCATATTCTTTGCGAGCTGTTTGCCGGGCAGATCAAACCGTTGCTGATGCGGGCAGCACAAGGCACCGACATGACCGAACTGTTCGCCCGCATCAAGGCCATGCGCGGCTGGACCGTGCAAGACCTCGACCTTTACCGCCGTGTGCACGAAAAATTTCTGCGCGACTTCAACCTGCGCGACGTGGCCCGGCCGCTGCGCCACAGCTACCCGGAGTTCGACACCCAAGCCGGCATGGCCAGCCTATACCGCCTGCGCGCCGCCCTGCAGCAACAGCAACCCGCAGCCATCAGCTTGCCACTGCCGGCGCAGAGCGGCCTCAAACGGCCGATGGCTGACCTCTGGTGCTCGTTGCTATCACGCCTGCGCGGCACGGGCGGCATGCCCGACGTCAGCGTGCTGGTCGACGACTTCATGCGCCCTGGCCTGCTGTGCTTCGTATCGCGCGGCAGCGATGAGGTCTATCGCGTGCTGACTGGCGTTGCCGACAGCACCGAGCGCTACAACCTGCTGGACCCTTTGTCACAACCAGCGGCAGGCGGCGCATTGCCGCTACCTGCCGATGACCTCGCCCTGAACGATTTCATTGAGCGCTTTGCCAGTGCTCGGGACGAACAGTATTGATGAACAGGCTCAAGTACTACTTCTTCAAATACCAACCGTATGTACTCGGTGTGGTGTTTTTCCTGGCCATTTTCCTGGTCTGGGCAATCGGCCTGGCGCTGGGCTTTGCCTCGCTCTACAGCCTGCTGGCCGGTATCGGGCTGTTCGTACTGTTGTCTGCCGCCTATGTGTTGCTGATGTACCGCGGTGTGTCCAACCATCACGACCTCGAAGCTCTGCTGCGCGATGACGCCGACCAGGCCGTGCTCAACGCCAACCCGCAGGACCGCGAAGAGGTAAGCCTGCTGCGTGAGCGCCTGCTGCAAAGCATCGAACGCTTGCAAGGCTCGGGCAAATCCGGGGCCAACAAGGACGCCCTGTACGCCCTGCCCTGGTACCTGGTTATCGGCCAGCCGGCCTCGGGCAAAAGCACCATGCTCTACCAGTCCGGCCTCACGTTCCCCTACGCCGACCGCGAAGGCGCAAGGGTTTCCGGCTTGGGCGGCACGCGCAACTGTGACTGGTTCTTCAGCTCCGAAGCGGTACTGCTCGACACGGCCGGCCGCTACATGGACAACCAGGAAGAAGCCGGCAAATGGCGCGCCTTCCTCGGCCTGTTGCGTCAGCACCGCCAGCGCCGCCCCCTCAACGGCCTGATCGTCGCAGTCAGCATCGAAGACATCCTGCACGCCAACGCCGAAGGGCGCGAGCGCTTGGCCAAACGCCTGCGCGAACGCATCCAGGAGGCGCACGAACTGCTGCAGCTGCGCTTGCCGATCTACCTGGTTTTCACCAAGTGCGACCTGCTGCCCGGCTTCACCCATTTCTACCGTCAGCTGGACCCGTCGGCGCGCGACGACGTCATGGGCAAGACTTTCGCCCACGAAGGGTTTGAAAAGTCCGACTGGGGCACGCGCTTTACCACAGGCCTGAACGAATTGGTCGAACATTGGCAGGTGCTGGCCGACCAGCAGATGCTGCAGCAGGACATCCAGCTGACCCGCCAGGACCCGGCCGCGTACCGCCTGCCGCTGGAACTGGCGGCGCTAAAGCCCCTGCTCAACACCTTCGTGGCCGACCTGCTGCGTGCCAACCCTTACCAGAGCGCCGAACTGCTGCGCGGGTTCTACTTCACCAGTGCCTTGGACGCCGATGATCCAGCCCAAGGGGCATACGCTCGCCAGGTGCGCGAACGCTTTGCCCTGGCGGCACCCGGCAACACCGCTGCCGTCAACAGCCAGCCCGCGCCGCTGTTCATCGCCAGCTTGTTCCGCAAGGTGATCATCCCCGATCAGCACCTGGTGGCGCTGTATACCAGCAACCACCAGGAAACCCGTCGCAAGGCGACCTGGGTGGGTGCCGCCGGGCTTGCCGGGCTGCTGATGTGCCTGGCCTGGGGCTGGTCGTACAGCAACAACAAGGCCGCCCTCCAGGCCGTGGCAGCCAACCTGAGCGCAGCCGAGCAACAGGATGCCGCAGCCAGCCAGCAATACACCGACTGGCACACACTGGACCAATTGCGTCACGCCGCAGCCGAACTGTATGCCCGCCACCATGTCGACGGCGTGCCCCTGGCCATGCGCATGGGCCTTTACACCGGCCACGCCATCGAACCCTTCCTGCGGGAGGCGTATTTCGCCCAGCTCGAAAAGGTCATGCTCAAGCCCACTGCCGATAACCTGACCCGCTCGCTGTACCTTTTGAGCAGCATCAAGATCTACCAGCGCAACGCTTCGCGCCTGGAAGCGGTGAGCGGTATCGACAGCGTCGAACCGCGCGCCCTGCCCGTGGACAACCGCGCGCAATCTGTGGCGACCTTCGGCCAGACCACGCTGGACACTTACCTGATGCTGTCCAAGGCCCAGCGCGAGCAAGCCCAGCCTGCCGTGCTCAAGGCACGCATCCCCGACTATTGGTACCCGGCAATCTACAAACAGGTGCCACGCGCTGCCGGGCAGTCCGCGCAAGCGGCGGGCGAGGCCGACGACTATCAGTTCGCCGGGCGCCAGATCGCCTTCTACGCCGACCAGATCCGCGAGCCCGACGTGCCGCGCATTCTCAACAATGCGTTCCTGATTTCCAGCTCGCGCAATTACATCAACAGCCTCCTGTCACGCTCGCTGCGCGCTATCGAAACCATCACGCTGGAGTCCGACACGTTGTTCGCCTTCGGCCGCGCCGACTTCCAGAGCCTTGAGCCCGCAGGCCAACGCCAACTCAGCAGCATTGCCAACAAACTGCTGAACACACCCAACGTCGGCAAGATCGTCATCACCGGCCATGCCGACCAGATCGGCGACAGCCAGAGCAATTTGCAGGTATCGCGGCAACGTGCGCAGACCATCAAGACCTATTTGGTGGGCAAGGGCCTGCCAGCAGAGCTGGTCGACGCCGTAGGCGAAGGCAGCAACAAACCTCTGGTGCGCTGCAACATGCAAGCGCCGCGCGCCCAGCTGATTCAGTGCCTGGAACCTAACAGGCGTGTAGAGATCGAGGTCCGGGCACTTGATTGATGCCAGGTCTCAACACGACGCCGGCGGCTTGCCCGCAGGCGTCAAACTCAGGGCGGGTCCACGCTATGGATCAAGGAAGCCCTTTATACCTATGGAGAAACGTAAACATGGCATTTGACGCTTACATCAAAATTGACGGCATCCCAGGCGAAGCTCTGGATGACAAGCACAAGGACTGGATCGAAGTGCTGGGCTACCAGTACGGCGCCACCCAGGCCACCTCGGCTACTGCCAGCTCCTCCGGTGGTGCCTCGTCCGAGCGTGTCAACCTGAGCGATTTCACCATCCGCAAGTACGTCGACAAGGCTTCTGCCAAGGTTTTCGAAGCTTGCTGCAAAGGCCAGCACATCAAGGAAGTGGTGCTGAACGTGAACCGTGCCGGTGGTGACAAGGTGACTTACCTGACCATCACCCTGGAAGAAGTGGTGGTCTCCTCGGTCAACTTCCTCGGCAACCTGCCGCTGGATGGCCAACCTAACTCCGAAAGCGACCTGCCGATGGAAGAGGTCAAATTCAACTTCTCGCGCATCAAGACCACCTACACCCAGCAGAAGCGCTCCGATGGCGCCGGTGGCGGCAAGGTCACCGGCGGCTGGGACCGTTCGCTGAACAAGGTCTATGCCTAAGCCTGGCCTGAGCTGCCGCCTGTAACGGGCAGCTCGATCGAGGGTCCCGTGCCGCCATGGCACGGCGACCTTCCTTTTACCTTTGCGATAGAGCCGTCCATGTCCGACATTCTTGACGACCTTTCACTGTCAGCCTTGCGTGCCCCGATCGATGGCGGTGCTGGCGAGGACCTGAGCTTTTCCAGCCTGTTCGATCAGATCAAGGAGGCGCGCCGTGCCGATGCCGACTACCTGACCCAGGGTGATTGGCAAACCGACCTCAAGCAGGCCGACTGGGAGCAGGTAATTCAACTGGCCGCGACTGGTCTCACCGAGCAGAGCAAGGATTTGATGCTGGTGGCCTGGCTCAGCGAAGGCCTGGCACACAGGAAACAGTTTCCTGGCATCCGTTTTTCCCTGGCAGTGGCCCAAGCCCTGCTGGAAGATTTCTGGGACACGCTGTACCCCGCCCTTGACGAGGGCGTGGAGGAACGCGCGGCCCGCATCGCGTGGCTTACGACCACGCTAACCCAGGTGGTGCGCACCCTGCCGATCACCCAGGGGCAGCACTACAGCCTGCACAAGTATGAAGAGTCGCGGCAGGTCGAGAACCTCGCCCGGCAAAACCCCTCGGCGATGCACCAGGCGCTGGAAGAAGGCAAGATCAACGCCGAACTGTTCCAGCGCTCGGTAGTGCTAACCGACACCGAACACCTGCAGCAACGGCATGCGCAGATCAGCGAATGCCTGGTCGCCTGCCAGCAGCTTCAGGCTGCCGCCAACAAGGTGTTCGTACACGATGCGCCTAGCTTCCTGTCGCTGAACGACGTGCTGGTGCACGCCCGCCAGTTAGTCGAACGCTTGCTCAAGGAGCGCGGCGTCGAACTGGCTGTAGCACCTGCCCCAAACGAGCCAGTACCCGAGCAACGCGTCGCTGACGCCGCCCCCACTGCTGCTGTCGCGAGCGAACGCAGCGCCGCCGATGCACCGCTGCGGACTGTGCCGCTGAACCGCGAAGAAGCCTTCACACTGCTGCAAGGTGTTGCGCAGTACTTCAAGCAGGCCGAGCCCCACAGCCCGGTGCCTTACCTGGTGGAGCGCGCCATCAAGTGGGGCAACATGCCGCTGGAGTCCTGGCTTAACGATGTGATCAAGGACAGCAGCGTGGTCGATAACATTCGCGATGTGCTCGGCACCTTGCAACCTCGTGACTGATTTGTGGTCCTAGCCGCCAGAAAAGGAGTTTCGACATGCGTCCGATCATTCTCTTGAACGACCCCACCGACCGCGGAGGGATGGTCGTGCAAGGCTCGCCGTCTACCTTGGTTTACGGCCGTGCCGTCGCGCGGCTTGGTGACAAGGTGATGTGCCTGCACGGTGCGTGCGTGATCGCCAGCGGCGACACCACCACGTTGGTTGACGGCAAGCCGGTGGCCCGCCAGGGCGACAAGACCGCCTGCGGCTCAAGCCTGATCGCGACCAACAGCGACACCGGAATACTCTAAGGACTGCCAGCATGTTGAAACCCTTTGCCCAAGGCCATCGCTCGCTGTGGGATGTAATTGGCGAACGGCGTGAGCAAGAGCAGCGCCTGGCGCCCCCTCCCCGGCCCATTGCGCACTACGACACCGCGCGCATCGGGTTGGCCGATGCCTGGCTGTGGCTACCCAATCTGACCCCGGCTGAGGCCAAAGCAGGCAAGGCGCTGGGCAAGGTCGATGCTGACTTCGAGCACGACCCACGGCTGGTCAGCCCGGCCGGGCATCGGCGCAATGTGCGACGTATCCGCGCTGGCACTGACCGCGCCGAAGTAAGGGCACTACCCAGGGCGCTGCAGTTGCTGAAGGGCATGCTGGGGCAGTGGCATGAGTTCGCGGCCGAGCTGGACTGGGACCAGGTTCAGGTCGTACTGTTCGCCCCTACCGATATAGCTCCCGATCCGTGGCTTGATGCGGCGCTCGAGGTGTGGCCGTTCGACTACCTGCCCGGGCATGGCTTCATCGCCCCGGAACAAACGTTCGCCACCTGGCTGCCTTGGGCGCTGCAGAATGATCTGGAAGTACCCAATCTGTTGTGCATCGGCCTCGACTCCTGGGCGACGGTAGCCAGGGCTGGCAGCTTGACGGGTGAGCGCATGGCCGGTGAGGCCATCAGCGTACTCAACCTGCAACGCATCGACCTGGCCAACGCCGATACCAACCCCCGTTGGCATGTCACCCCTGCCGTGGCCCATACCCATGAACCCCGCGCCTTGCAGTCACGCAAAAGTACGGGCGGCCTGGAGCAGGTGGCCGAGGCGTTGTGTGAACGAAGTGGCATGGCAATCGCCGATGTAAAGGCTGTGGTTACCGACGGCTACCACGACGACAACCGTCTGGAGCATCTGTACCAGTTCCTGAATACCTGCCTGCCCGACTGCGACCTGCAGCAGCACGTCATCGGGCATGCCCTGCTGGCGGGCGAATACGGGCATGGCATCGGCGAGTTGAGTGCGCTGGCGTTGGCCTTGCAGGCGGCCAACAGCCTGGAGGGGCCCGTGCTGGTGCTCGACCGGCATGCCCCCACGCAGACCCAGGGATGGTTGGTTGAGCCGTCGCAGGTAGCGGATGCCGACCCGCAAACGAGTGAGCATGCCTGATGATGAGGTTCGCGAGCAAAATCAACCGCATGGCCCAGGAACGCGCCCAAACCGAAGCACGCCTGAAAAAGATGGGCATCGCCATCGATGAAAACTACCAGGACCCGCCCATCAAGGCCCTGGAATAACCCACTTTTTCAGCCCCCACTCAGGAGACCCCTTGTCATGGACCTGACCTTCGGCACCCCGCTCTCGCAAAGCGGCCGCCTGTTGCAGCTGACCACCCCGCTGGGTGCCGACGCGCTCCAGGCCCTGCGCGCCCACGGCGTCGAGCGCATTGGCCGCACCCCGCGCTACACCCTCGACGTGCTGGTGCAGGACACCGAGTACGATCCGGAGAAACTCATCGGCCAGCCCGTCAGCCTTGCCCTGCTCTGCGACGACGGCAGCCACACCCCGCGCCATGGCCTGGTCGAGAGCGTGCGCTACCTGGGCAGCGACGGCGGCCTGCATGACTGGCAGTTGGTGTTCGCGCCGTGGTTCAGCCTGCTCGAATACCGCAGCGACTGCCGCATCTGGCAGGACAAGAACCTGCCGGCGATTTTGGAGGCCGTTTTCGCCCAGTACGAACAGGCCAAGGGCAACTACCGCCTCGACCTGCGCCGCGAATACGCCCCGCTGTCCTATGTCACCCAGTTCAACGAAACCGACGCCAACTTCGTCCAGCGCTGGTGCGAACTGGAAGGCATCTTCTGGTACGTCGAGCACAAAGCCGACAGCCACTGCATCGTCTTCACCGACAGCGTCGACACCCTGCCTGCGCTCACCCCGCAGAACGTGCCGTTCCACACCCAGAGCGTGACCCAGAAGCAGGACGGCATCACCCAGTGGAGCACCGGCTCGCAATTGCTCAGCGGCAAGCTCAACTGGCGCAGCGTCGACTACCTGGCACACAGCCAACCGCGCGAAAGCGTGATGCCGGCGCTTGAAGCCGCTTCCGCCCCCGCCGCCCTGGAACGCTACGAATACCAGGGCCAGTACAACTGGCAAAAGCAAGAGCGCGGCGACTGGCTGAGCCGCGTGCAGATCGAGCAGCGTGAATCCCAGGCCCGCCGTGTGCACGGCCAGGGCGGTGTGCGCCAGTTGCAGGCCGGGCGCTGGTTTGAACTGACCCAGCACCCGCTGTACGAACGCAAGGCCGCCGAGGCCCGGCAATTCGTGCTGATCGAGGTGCAGTTCTTCGCCGAAAGCAACCTGCCCATGGCCCAGCAGCGCCGCGATGCGCCCGGCAGCCTGGCACCGTTGTTCAAATCGGTACGCCCGGCACCGGACGATGCGCTGCTCGGCTCGAAGCTGAGCGAAGCCTCCTACGGTTTCTTCCTCAGCACCTTCGAGGGCCAGCTGCGCAGCGCGCCCTACCGCAGCCCGTTCGAGCACGCCAAGCCCACCTGCCCCGGCCCGCAGACCGCCGTGGTGGTCACCCCCAGCGGCCATGAAGTGTTCACCGACAGCCTCAACCGCCTGTGCGTGCGCTTCCATTGGGACCGCCTGAGCCAGGACGGTGAGTTGAGTTCCTGCTGGCTGCGCATGCTGCAACCGAGCAGCGGCCCCGACTGGGGCAGCGTGCACGTGCCGAGGGCCGGCGAAGAAGTGGTGGTCACCTTCCTCGACAACGACATCGACCGCCCGTTGGTCATGGGCCAGGTCTACGGCGGCCACAAACCCGCCTGGCACTCCAGTGGTTTGATGAGCGGCTACAAGAGCAAGGAAGTCGGCGGCGGCGGCTTCAACCAGTGGGTGATGGACGACTCCACCGGCCAGGTGCGCACGCAGATCCACAGCAGCCACGGCCACACCCAGCTCAACCTCGGCTACCTGATCGACCAGCGCGGCAACAACCGCGGCGGCCTGCGCGGCACCGGCTTCGAACTGCGCACCGATGCCTACGGCGCCCTGCGCGCCCAGCAAGGCCTGTACCTGAGCACCTGGAAACGCAGCAACGCCGAAGGCGCCCAGCTCGACGTCAGCGAAGCCCAGCAGCAGTTGCAGAACAGCGAGCAGCGCCTCAAAACCCTCTCCGACACCGCCAAACAGCACAACGCAGACGCCCTGCAGGCTGGCCTCGACAGCCTGACCCAGCTCAACGCCGATACCGACGTGACCTACGGCAACGACAGCAGCAGCCCGAGCCAAGGCCCGAGCGAGCAGCAGCGCAACGGCGGCGACACCGCCTGGGCGATTCGCAACGGTGGCCGCGGCAAGACACCGGGTTATCAGAAGCCGCTGCTGATCGCTTCTTCCCCGGCCGACATCGCCACCGCAACCCCGCAAAACACCCACCTGCACAGCGGCAAGCACCTGACCGTGAGTACCGGGGAAGACGTCAGCATCGCCAGCGGCAAATCGCTGCTGGCCAGCGTGGTGCAGAGTATCAGCCTGTTTGCGCAGAACGCCGGGGCCAAGCTGTTTGCGGCCAAGGGCAAGGTGGAGCTGGAGGCGCAAAGTGATGCGATGGAACTCACTGCGCTGCAGAACATGAAGCTCACGTCGCTGGAACAGTTGATTGAGATGTCGGCGCAGAAGGAGATTCTGCTTACCAGTGGCGGGGCCTATATCCGTATCAAAGGCAGCAATATCGAGGTGCATGCACCGGGGACCATCGACATCAAGGGGGCAAAGAAAACGCTGGATGGGCCGGCCAGCATGGAGCACTCGTTCAAGGAGTTCCCCACCGGTCCTGACTCCGGCATGTATGACGAGCAGAACAGGTTGATGACCAGTTTCGGTGTACCGCTTGAAAACGTGGCTGTCGAGTTCGACATTCCTGGCAAAGGCAAGCGGGTTTACTTCACCGACCAAGAAGGTATGACACCCCGCCTTTTCAGCGACAAACCCGACACGGCCAAGATGAGGCTCGTACCCGATGAGTTGGTGGTGCCGGCAGGTGCTGACACATTTGTGCCGAGAAACAAATCATGAAACAGGATTTTAAGTTCAATGAACAAACGTGTTCTGAAAACAAGCCCAATCTTCATTACAACGAACTGTGGACGCTGGGTCAGCAAGAAGCGGTAAGACGACTATCGATTAAAACCCGAATTGAATTCAAGGCCACTGCGCGATATCAGTTAATCAAAGATTTCAGCACGAGAGCAGAGCGCATCGCGGGTAACTACGCACGGATTTATCTTGAGCTGGAGCGGAATGGCAAGCCTGAACTTAAAGGCCGATTCTACTGGACTGGACTTGCGACGTTCGCCAGCAAACAGGTCATGTGTGCCCTTGATTATGCCAGCAATAGTAAATGGCGCTGGACAGGGGCCGCCACACCTTTCTTTGAAATAACCAAAATGCATTTAGGAGAGGGTAATTTCTGGCTATTCCAAGATATCTTTGTGTGGCATTGGTTTTATATAAACTACCCTGATGAATTCAAATCAGCCACACCCATACGCGACTGGAACACATACATCTGCGAGTTTAAAGCTACATTCAAGGAATTGCCTTGGGTTGATGATGCGCTACCAAAAATAAACAACCTCCAAAAAACACCTGAGCTTGTTGAGGGTTTCCTCTTGATTTCGGAGACCGAGAAGATGCCGTTAGGCAAAGACCGAAGAGACAAGCAACTCGCATCGTTAATGGCAATCGCAAAACATGAGCAGATTAAAATCTTGCAACCTTTGATCTATGAGAATTGGGATTTTCAGAAGTTGCTCGATGCTCAAGCAGTGATGGAGGGGCACCTCGGAGTGCCTCGACGGCTCGCGGCCATGAGCACTATGTGCGAAACGAACAGCCCAGATTACGATACTGTTATGACCGAAGGGCAATTGCACAACAAAAATGACCGAATGAAATTTATTACTGAAATCGCGAATAATTACCACAAGCTCATGAAGATCAAAGGGACCTACATGCACGAAAGCATTCGCGCCATAGCAAGCTGGAGTGAAAATGTATAAACCTTTAGGATTGACACTTTTTTTATTTCTTATGGCCTGTGGAGAGTCACAGATGGGTAGCAATAAGCCGATCGTGCAATTTCAAATCAATGATAACATCCAGAATGCAATCGCCAACTCATCGGTCGACTTCAAAAAAGATTGCATGCTGGGCATTTGCCTCTACAAATATTCACTGTCTTTTGCCAGTGGGCACAGAGCGGCCATTGACATAAACCCAGCGTCATCAACATCTCTTCAATACAATGATGGTGTGGGTGTCACATTGGGCACCTATGAGAGCGATACGGTGAATGATGCAGAGATTATCCTCGGCGGGGTTGATCCCGATTCCTCCCACTCACTTGCCATGAATTACTTCCGGGATCAAGCAGACGGTTTGCTTGCCAAAGGATGGCATCGGTTTATCATGCCCAACGAAGCTAGACTGCCGGGCAGCCAAGCGAAAAAATTCGATAGCCCAAGAGTCGTTTTGGGTAAACCCATTGGCACAGGCCCATGGAATGATCCCGCATTGGTACTCAGCCAAGAAGAGTGGCTAGCGATGCCAATGTTCAGCAGTTGGTATTTTTACAAGGATGGTGTGTATCTGACACTTCGAGTTCAGCGCGAAAACAACGAAATTGCTCCGGAAGAGAAAGGCTCCTATTTGTTCACACTGACGGTCGAATCCGAAGCGGAGTTTTACAAAAGCTTTTTTGAAAGCGACGACCGTGAACAATGGACAACTCTCCTTCCCGCCGAACTCAAACGCATGGCCCAGGAACGCGCCCAAACCGAAGCACGCCTGAAAAAGATGGGCATCGCCATCGATGAAAACTACCAGGACCCGCCCATCAAGGCCCTGGAATAACCCACTTTTTCAGCCCCCACTCAGGAGACCCTTGTCATGGACCTGACCTTCGGCACCCCGCTCTCGCAAAGCGGCCGCCTGCTGCAGCTAACCACCCCGCTGGGGGCCGACGCGCTCCAGGCCCTGCGCGCCCACGGCGTCGAGCGCATTGGCCGCACCCCGCGCTTCACCCTCGACGTGCTGGTGCAGGACACCGAGTACGACCCAGAGAAACTCATCGGCCAACCCGTCAGTTTGGCCCTGCTCTGCGACGACGGCAGCCACTGCCCGCGCCATGGCCTAGTCGAAAGCGTGCGCTACCTGGGCAGCGACGGCGGCCTGCATGACTGGCAGTTGGTGTTCGCGCCGTGGTTCAGCCTGCTCGAATACCGCAGCGACTGCCGCATCTGGCAGGACAAGAACCTGCCGGCGATTTTGGAGGCCGTTTTCGCCCAGTACGAACAGGCCAAGGGCAACTACCGCCTCGACCTGCGCCGCGAATACGCCCCGCTGTCCTATGTCACCCAGTTCAACGAAACCGACGCCAACTTCGTCCAGCGCTGGTGCGAACTCGAAGGCATCTTCTGGTACGTCGAGCACAAAGCCGACAGCCACTGCATCGTCTTCACCGACAGCATCGACACCTTGCCTGCGCTCACCCCGCAGAGCGTGCCGTTCCACACCCAGAGCGTGACCCAGAAGCAGGACGGCATCACCCAGTGGAGCACCGGCTCGCAATTGCTCAGCGGCAAGCTCAACTGGCGCAGTGTCGACTACCTCGCACACAGCCAACCGCGCGAAAGCGTGATGCCGGCGCTTGAAGCCGCTTCCGCCCCCGCCGCCCTGGAACGCTACGAATACCAGGGCCAGTACAACTGGCAAAAGCAGGAGCGCGGCGACTGGCTGAGCCGCGTGCAGATCGAACAGCGTGAATCCCAGGCCCGCCGCGTGCACGGCCAGGGTGGCGTACGCCAGTTGCAGGCCGGGCGCTGGTTTGAACTGACCCAGCACCCGCTGTACGAGCGCAAGGCCGCCGAGGCCCGGCAATACCTGCTGATCGAGGTGCAGTTCTTCGCCGAAAGCAACCTGCCCATGGCCCAGCAGCGCCGTGATGCGCCCGGCAGCCTGGCACCGTTGTTCAAATCGGTACGGCCGGCACCGGACGATGCCCTGCTCGGCTCGAAGCTGAGCGAAGCCTCCTACGGTTTCTTCCTCAGCACCTTCGAAGGCCAGCTGCGCAGCGCGCCCTACCGCAGCCCGTTCGAGCACGCCAAGCCCACCTGCCCCGGCCCGCAGACCGCCGTGGTGGTCACCCCCAGCGGCCATGAAGTGTTCACCGACAGCCTCAACCGCCTGTGCGTGCGCTTCCACTGGGACCGCCTGAGCCAGGACGGTGAGTTGAGTTCGTGCTGGCTGCGCATGCTGCAACCGAGCAGCGGCCCCGACTGGGGCAGCGTGCACGTGCCGCGGGCCGGCGAAGAAGTGGTGGTCACCTTCCTCGACAACGACATCGACCGCCCGTTGGTCATGGGCCAAGTCTATGGCGGCCACAAACCCGCCTGGCACTCCAGTGGTTTGATGAGTGGCTACAAGAGCAAGGAAGTCGGCGGCGGCGGCTTCAACCAGTGGGTGATGGACGACTCCACCGGCCAGGTACGCACCCAGCTGCACAGCAGCCACGGCCACACCCAGCTCAACCTCGGCTACCTGATCGACCAGCGCGGCAACAACCGCGGTGGCCTGCGCGGCACCGGCTTCGAACTGCGCACCGACGCCTACGGTGCCCTGCGCGCCCAGCAAGGCCTGTACCTGAGCACCTGGAAACGCAGCAACGCCGAAGGCGCCCAGCTCGACGTCAGCGAAGCCCAGCAGCAGCTGCAGAACAGCGAGCAGCGGCTCAAAACCCTCTCCGACACCGCCAAACAGCACAACGCCGACGCCCTGCAGGCTGGCCTCGACAGCCTGACCCAGCTCAACGCCGACACCGACGTGACCTACGGCAATGACAGCAGCAGCCCGAGCCAAGGCCCGAGCGAGCAACAGCGTAACGGCGGCGACACCGCCTGGGCGATCCGCAACGGTGGCCGGGGCAAGACTCCGGGTTATCAGAAGCCGCTGCTGATCGCCTCTTCCCCGGCCGACATCGCCACCGCAACCCCGCAGAACACCCACCTGCACAGCGGCAAGCACCTGACCATCAGTACCGGCGAGGATGTCAGCATCGCCAGCGGCAAATCGCTGCTGGCGAGTGTGGTGCAGAGCATCAGCCTGTTTGCGCAGAACGCCGGGGCCAAGCTGTTTGCGGCCAAAGGCAAGGTGGAGCTACAAGCGCAAAACGACGAGATGCTGCTGACCTCGCTGCAGAACATGAAACTCAGCTCGACCGCCGCCGGTATCGAAATTGCGGCCAAGGACGGGATTTTGCTCACCAGTGGTGGCGGTTACATCCGCATCAAGGGCGGCAATATAGAAATCCATGCACCGGGAACCATTGATGTCAAAGGGGCGAAAAAGACCTTCAGTGGGGGCACGAGCCTGTCGCACAGCTTCAATGAAATGCCCAAGACCGACTTTGCCGACCCTTATGTGATCAAGAAGCTCAGTACTGGTGAGCCTGCGCCGGGGGTGAAGGTTGAAGTTACCAGGGCTGATGGCAGCGTGATGCAGTATGTATCGGATGCGGCCGGGAAGATTCCGGTGCAGCAGAGTCAGATTGCAGAACTTCTTAACATTAAAGTGCTCGATAAAACCTGAAACGGTACGTGCAATCGCGTGGCACGGGAAAACATGAGGACGGAAAAATGATTAACCCACTGAAGCTACATACAATTATCAACTCTGACGGCACTCGCACAGCTTCATCCACGATGTCAAGCTCCTCAGATCAACAAGAAAAAGAAATTGGTATTAAAGCAGCCAAGGTTGTACCAATAGTATTCATTCCAGGAATCATGGGAACAAACTTGTGGAACAACAGAACAAAAAAAATAGCTTGGATGGCACCTAACACTGACACCATTTTGTCAGGTATCGCTGCCGTAGGATCTTTTCTATCAGCCCTGTTTAGCTCTGCCAAGGACCGACAAAACGACTTAGATGGTAGAGAAGGGATGATATCTGTCTACAAAGAGGGTCCCATCGGCGGCGGCGGATTGAGAGAAACGATCAGTAAAGAAGAGCTCAAACGCCGAGGGTGGGGCGGCATCATGCGCTCAGCCTACCACCCAATAATGGAATCAATGCAAAATGAAATGAACTCCATTTTGCTGGATAATAAGCTCCAAGGGTGGTGGAAAGAAAACTCAGATCACGCCCCGAAAGAATGGGGTGACTGGAATGACAACCCTCCCCTCTCTGAATTACCGGAAAGCATAGGCCTCAAGCACGCTGCGGAAGTCCGCTACGAAGTATGGGCAGGAGGATACAACTGGTTACAATCAAACGAATACTCAGCATCTGACCTGATTAATTATATAGACAAAACAGTACTTAGCAGCTACGAAACAGCAGACAGCGTAATCATCGTCACCCATTCCATGGGTGGACTAGTTGCACGTGCCATGGTAGGTATTCATGAGTATTCACAAATTTATGGGGTCATTCATGGGGCAATGCCTGCGACTGGAGCGCCCGCCGCTTACCGCAGGATCAGAGCTGGTTTTGAAGGAGATGGTATACAAGGATTTATCGCGCGCCAGATCCTAGGTCCCACTGCAACTGAAACAACTGCGGTTTTAGCATTTTCACGAGGTGGCTTGGAACTTCTACCAAGCAAGCAGTATGCTGGCGGAGATAAGTGGCTATTCGCTCAAAAAGAAGGTGAGCCAAAAAAACTAATTTCCCTACCTGAATGCGGAGACCCATATAATGACATTTACCTGTCAAAAAAATGGTGGGGTCTAATACCTGAAGAGAATGAAAAACTACTAGACCCGAATCAGTTCACTGGGTCGTTCAGCTCAACTAAATGGAGAACAAAACGCACCAAGCGAAGCATTTTTGAAGACAACATTACTGCTACAGCGGGCTTTCATGACGCTATAAAAAAAGCCTATCACCCTTATACGTATGTGCACTACTCGGGCGAAGCCAAGGAATTTGATCTTCTTACATGGAGCAATATTACCTGGACCTCCGACTGGATAGGCTGGGGAGATATTAATAACTTCAAAATCACTAAAGATGATAGTACCGGAAACATTGAACTAGACGCCGGCTATAAATTTACATTTGGGCCTAAATACTCCCCAGGTGATGGTACGGTACCTGTATGCTCATCTGCAAGCTCGAGAGATTTTGAAAGCACACGCGCAGCGTTTGCCCATGGAAACAACAGCACTCTTAATCCTAACGCTTGCAAAGAAGGCACATTTAACAACTCATCAGGCTACGAACATCAGAATGCATATAACGACTCAAAGGGCCGCACTCTATTTGCGACACTCTATAGCATCGTGAGAATATCTCAACATGTCCAACTCTAAAAGCACGGCACACCAGACAAAGATATGGTTAAGAACCCTTACCCTCATAGCGACATTCACATCTTGTATCGGAGCTGGAGCTGAAAACATGTCAAATCAAATGAAGACTTTCTACTTTGGACGATACGCACTTGAAGTACCCACCGACGGTGCAGGCATTTGGTCTTCATATGATGTTGTCGAGGAAAGAATTGAACTGCTCAGCAAGAACGGTAAGCGCGACCTCCCGGCGAATAGCAATGATACAATTGCAAAAATCAATAAAAAACATAAAATTGGCTATATTGACGCCTACGACCAGACAATTCAGCTTGATGGCGGCGGCGCCATTATAGTAACGAAAGGGAAAAAATATAATTTCTATATTTACTACCTCACCGAAAAAAACACACTGTACAGTCAAAAAGTCGAATCAATACCTTTCGAGGATTTCGAAGGCGCAATAAAAATAGCTAGAGAACTGAATTCTTCTCTTCATTATCGTAACCCAGCAGTGCGCCCCCCAGCGCACACCTTTGCGATTGAAGCGGGGTACATGGACCTGCCGACCAATAAATTTGATGAGAAAGTATCAATTGGCTTGCCAGTATCATCTGTGCCCGGAATTCATTTAACATTTGATACACAAGTTATTGGCAAGCCGGAGCCAGGAATTTTATCACGATTTGAAGAGAGGTCAACCGGTGCTCTACCACTGCTGCGAAACCTGCTCAGCAGTTCCAGCATTATTAGAAAGGGCAAAAGGAAAGTTGCCGGTCTGACATTTGAAGAGCTTTTAATCAAGACAAAATCGGAAGGAAAAAATGTATACGCCTTCCGACTTGAATTCCCTGGAGCTCCTGACTCCAGTTTAGAGCCGTATACTGTTTTAGAATTGAGCACTGTCGATGGCGGCCCAGGATTTGAGAGCGACGAACAAGCCATCCAATTTTGGGATGAAGTAGTTGAGAGCTTAAAACGCATATAAACACAGCAGAGCAGCTGCGGCGTGCAGTGGAATCCAATGCTGTTTTGCACCCCGCAGCGCAACCTAGTTGACAAATTTCAGTAATTTATATCTCTATAACAGTGGCATTTATCGATCATTCGATTACAGCGTGGAGTAAGCAAAAAACCAGCATATGGGGCACAACAACATCCAAAATAAAATTTTTTGAAAAGAACATTGACCTTGTGAAGGTTTTTCATAATGCGATGGAACCGTCCCTGTGGTCTCCTCTTCAAGGCAGCTTTCGCCCACGGCTAGTGTAGAGCCGAAAATATGATCCGCTTATAAAATAGGCAAGCAGGAGCGCGGCGACTGGCTGAGCCGCGTGCAGATCGAGCAGCGTGAATCCCAGGCCCGCCGCGTGCACGGCCAGGGCGGTGTGCGCCAGTTGCAAGCCGGACGCTGGTTCGAGTTGACCCAGCACCCGCTGTACGAACGCAAGGCCGCCGAGGCCCGGCAATTCATGCTGATCGAGGTGCAGTTCTTCGCCGTAAGCAACCTGCCCATGGCCCAGCAGCGCCGCGATGCGCCCGGCAGCCTGGCACCGTTGTTCAAATCGGTACGCCCGGCACCGGACGATGCGCTGCTCGGCTCGAAGCTGAGCGAAGCCTCCTACGGCTTCTTCCTCAGTACCTTCGAAGGCCAGCTGCATAGCGCGCCGGCTTGCTGCGATGAGCACTCTATGCGAAACACATAATCCTGACTATGACACGGTGATGACAAAAGAAAAACTACACAACAAGCATGACAGAATGGAATTCATCACCTATATCGCAAACAATTATCACGACCTAATGTTAACAAAAGCGATTTATATGAGAGAAAGCATTGAAGCCTTTTCAAGCTGGAGCGAGCATGTTTAAACCGATTCTTTATTGTATGCTCCTAACCCTTACAGCTTGCGGAGACTCAGCCATGACCGACAAAAAACACAGCATTAAATTTAAAGTAGACAGCCAGATTACAGAAGCCCTTTCTGCATCGAGCGTCGACTTCAAAAAAGATTGCATGCTTGGTCTTTGCCTATATAAATTTGGATTGACATTCAGCGAGCCTCTGCGAGCTAACCTGTCTGTAGAGTTGGATACTGGGACCTTAGAGTTCAATGATACGATCAGTACAACCTTAAGAACTTTTGAAGGAAACATAATCGACAAGGCCTCCGTCACACTGGGCGGTATCGAGCCTGAGTCAAAGCACACCCAAGCAATCGAATACTTCTATCAACAGGTAGAAAAGTTACGTAAAAGTGGTTGGCATCGGTACATTTTCCCCAATGAAGCAAGAGTTCCAGGTAGCCAGGCAAAAGAGTTTGAAAATCCCAGATCCATTTTAGGTGAACCTGTAGGAACGGGGCCATGGAATGATCCTGAGTTGAGGCTGACCACGGAAGAGTGGTTGGCAATGCCCATGTTCAGCAGTTGGTATTTTTACAAGGATGGTGTTCATTTATTGCTACGCGTTCAGCGCGAAAAAAGCGAGAGCGCGCCTCAGGAAAGAGGCTCTTATTTGTTTACGCTCACCTTTGAGTCCGAGTCTGAGTTTTTCAAGGGCTTTGTAGACAATGAGAAACGTGAAGAATGGAAGGTTCTCCTTCCCGCCGAACTCAAACGCATGGCCCAGGAACGTGCCCAAACCGAAGCACGCCTGAAAAAGATGGGCATCGCCATCGATGAAAACTACCAGGACCCGCCCATCAAAGCCTTGGAATAACTCACTTTTAGCCCCACTCAGGAGACCTTCGTCATGGACCTCACCTTCGGCACCCCGCTTTCGCATAGCGGCACCGTATTTGCCACGCTCTACAGCATCGTGAGGGTATCCCAGCATGGTACATTGTAGCAGTCAAACTAACCGTCGGCATCTGAGTACAGTAATATTAATCACTGCCCTGACATTGCTATATTGCGTAGGTGTTGGAGCTGGAAATATGCCAAATGAGAGAAAAACCTTTTACTTTGGACGCTACTCTATTACGGTTCCGACTGACGGGCACGATATATGGTCTTCATATGAAGTGGTGAAGATGAGAATCGAACTCATCAGCAAAAATGGCAAGCACGACCTTCCCAAAAACATCTCGGAAATAATTACCACAATAACTAGCAAGCACAATGCTGGCTATGATGATGCATATGACCGCACGCTTCCGCTGGACAGAGGTGGAGCGATTGTGATCTCAAAGGGTTACGAATATAGTTTTTATATTTTCTACCTAACCGAAAACAATACTCTTTATCGCCAAAAAGTCGGATTAATACCATTCAGCGCTTTCGACAAAGCAGTTGCCAGGGCCAAAGAACTAAATAGCCTTATCCATTATCGAAATCCCGCGGATCGCCCACCCAACGACGCCTTTGCGCTAGAGGACGGGTACATGAATTTACCGATTGACAAATTCGATGAGAAAATTTCAATAGGGTTGCCTGTTTCATCAATACCCGGAATTCATTTGACTTTCGATACGCAGGTGATTGGGAAGCCTGAGCCGGGACTGCTATCTAGGTATGCTGAGAGATCAGGGGGTGTCTTACCCCTTTTAAAAAATCTCCTAACCCGTTCAAGGGTCATCAGGAAAGGCAAAAGAAATGTTGCTGGATTAATGTTTGAGGAACTGTTAATGAAAACTAGAGCTGACGGAAAAAACGTCTATGCGTTCCGGCTCGAGTTTCCAGGCACCCCTGAACTCAGTCTAGAACCCTACACAGTTCTCGAACTTAGCACAGTCGATGGTGGCCCCGGATTTAAGAACGATGAACAAGCCCTCCAATTCTGGGATGAGGTAGTGGAGAGTTTAAAACGTATATAAAGGTAGCAAAATAGCTGCGGAGTGCGGTGTGAACTTATGCCGTTTCGCCCTCCCCGCAGCGCAGCCTAAGTGAAAAGTTTCAGTAAACCATATCTATAAAGCTTTACCACCCACATCGACAAAATTATGTTCATTGGTAGTATCGCCAACATTTATCACACTCTGATGCTTAACGTAAAAATGCACCGAAAGCATCATCGAGATCATATCAACCTGGTGCAACAAGTTTGGGCGCACTCATTTTGCAACGCTATACAGCCTCGTTCGCCTGTCTGCACAGATCGGCTAACGGCGCTCAAGGGGCGTTTTGGGTTGAGCTGCTATTCGGTTTGGCTTACACTGACAAGTTCGGGCGTACTCAATTTGCAACTCTTCACAGCCTGATAAGATTATCATCAAATATCAAGAGTATTTAGTTTTTTTCGAGAGCAAAAATCGTGCAAAACTTAAGCGTAATCATTTTAACCGCACTATGCGCCTTTTCTTCTTCACAATCCATTGCTGCCGACCACATGGACTCACACTTGGAAAACCAAAACTGGAAGACTCATTACTTCGGAAGATTCAGCCTTTCGCTCCCCAAAGATTCTGAAATCTCGGCGGATTACAAAATATTCGGCGCAAACATAGAGTTAATCAGCAAAAATGCCCGTTCGGAACTCCCAAACATTGTTAACCAACAAATCGATGCCCTCAAAAAAGGCACAGCGAAAGGTACCGCCCATCGATACCAAAAGACTATACCCCTCGATAACGAAAGTACACTTTTGCTTTCCCACCTTACATCACTCTACACATTTAACGTTTATTTGATAACGAATAAGAATACCGCATACCACATGATGGTAAGAAACATTTCAGAAGAGGGGATGCCAACTGCTGTAGAGAGAATGCGCATGTTGAGCGATGCCATTTACTTTAGGCATCCAGATTCAGCGCCTCCTGCTGAAGGATTTGCTTTGGAAGCTGGATACACCTTACTCGATAAAACTAGATTTTACGAATCAGTCTACATGGGCGCACAAATAAAAGAGCATTCAGGCACTTACATAAGTCTTCTGACTAAAGGCATTGAAGAAAAAGAAAACACTCTTATCCAGCGATTTGAGGCAAAGCAATATGATGCGTCGGTAGGCGATCTGATGAAGGCAGGAACAATTACGGTATTAAGAAAAAATAAACGTACAGCTAGAGAAATCAATGGCGAGGAAATCGCACTTAGCGCCAATGCCGATGGAAAGAAATTTTACGCCTTTCAGTTCGAGCACGAGGGAACCATCGGTTCTAATACACGCCCATATATAGCACTCGAACTGGGAACCCATGAAAAAGGCAGTGACTTCGCGTCTGATGAAGAGGCTCTAGCATTTTGGGATGATGTGTTAAATAGTTTGCGTTCAACTCTTTGATTCATTGAGTAACCATGGCTTCAATGGGCCGACTGCGAAAGACAACACGGAAAAGCTAGGGCGCCCTGTTCTCATTGCGTTGTTCCATGCGCTATTCGCGGCTGTTCTTCTCGTACAAACCGCAGATCAGAAGTAAATGAACGAACGCAAGGCCGCCGAGGCCCGGCAATTCATGCTGATCGAGGTGCAGTTCTTCGCCGAGAGCAACCTGCCCATGGCCCAGCAGCACCGTGGTGCGCCCAGCAGCCTGGCACCGTTGTTCAAATCGGTACGCCCGGCACCGGACGACGCGCTGCTCCGCTCGAAGCTGAGCGAAGCCTCCTACGGCTTCTTCCTCAGCACCTTCGAAGGCCAGCTGCACAGCGCGCCCTAGGTTCTGTACGAAATCCCGAGAAACTCAATCGTCGCGCCCCCAGTGCTGAGATTTTGTAGAGTCACCCGCCATCATCGGAAAGGAATTCTGTGATGGCGAAGCGTTACGAACTCTCGGACGAGGCCTGGGATGTGGTCTCCGATCTCTTCATCGAAACCCATGGCCGGGGGCGGCCCCGACTGAGCGACCGACTGATGCTCGATGGCGTGCTATGGGCGCTCTGTTCGGGGGCTGCGTGGCGAGATATGCCTGAGCGCTTTGGCCCATGGTCAACGGTGTAGCAACGGTTTCGGGGTTGGCGAAACCAGGGGACATTCGATGCGATGCTCAAACGCTTGCACCTGAGACTGAATGAGCAAGGCTTGATCGATCTGCAAACCTGGATGATCGACTCAACCGCAGTACGCGCAACCCGAGCCTCATCTGGCGCCGGAAAAAAAGGGGGCCTGACGAGCCTGCCGATCACGCTCTAGGCCGCAGTCGCGGCGGCCTGACAACCAAAATCCACATGCTCTGCGACGCCAATGGAACACCGTTGCGCTTCATCCTCTCTGGCGGTCATGCCAGTGACATCAGCTACGCACAACCACTGTTGGACGAGGTCAGCATTCCATCGAGCCAGCGTGGCCGCCCGCGCAAGCGCTGTAAATGGCTGCTTGCTGACAAGGGCTACGACGCCGAAGCGCTACGCCGCTACTGCGACCAATATCGAATGCAACCCGTCATCCCGCTGCGCTCAATGAAGCGCAAGCCCAAGCCTGGCTTACCAAGACTGTTTGACCGGCCCAAATACCGGCAGCGCAACATCATCGAGCGCATGTTTGGCTGGCTGAAAGAGAACCGCCGGATCGTGACACGCTTCGACAAGCTCGCGAAAAGTTATGCCGCCATGGTCTCACTGGCTTGCTCCATGCGGTGTTTGCGACATCTCTTTTCGTACAGAGCCTAACTCGCCTATAGATTCATAACTTGATGATCGATGCGCCCGACACTGCCGGCATGGGCAGTATCAATCAGTGGAGCACCTCATAACTGCCAAGTTTTTGCACCTTGGCCGTATAAAAAAACTACTAGCTACGAGCATTACAATGATCCGGACACACGCTGTATGCCACGTACCGTGAGGTTCTCTGCCTATGCTACAACTGGGCGCCGTCGGCAGCTGGCTTCGCCATGACGCGCAAGCCCTCCCGATCTGGGAAAGTGTGCTGAGCAGGCTGAAACGCCTGTCGCAATCAGCCTTCCACGAACAGCAGCGCGATCGCGAACAGCAGTTGAATTCCCATGGTCCAGCCGAGCCATCTGGGGCGGCGACCACAAAGCCACACCACGGCATTGAGTACCAGGGTGATCACGTTGGTGAGCCAGAGGAACGTCAAACCCCACATGACGGACGAGCTGCCGCCCAGTATGGGAGCGTAACTGTCCGAGTCGAGTGCGACATAAAGAGAGAACAGCGCGCCCACCGTGGCGATGCTGATGGATGTGAAACCGATACGGCGGGCCAACCAGGATTGCAAAGGCTTCATGCGGGGGCAGTGCTCCTTGAAAAGGGGCAGTCTACCCACAACCGCTTACTTCACAAACCAGAGCGGGTGCGCCCTTGGCAGCGAAAATCCTGTTAACTTGAGCTTGAATCCGCCGCCAAGGACCGCCCCATGCCGCCCCGCCACCCTACCCCGCCAGGCTTCATCCGCGTACGTGGCGCCCGTGAGCACAACCTCAAGAACGTCGACGTCGACATCCCGCGCGACGCGTTGGTGGTGTTTACCGGGGTCTCCGGCTCGGGCAAGTCCTCGCTGGCCTTCTCCACGCTCTACGCCGAAGCCCAGCGCCGCTATTTCGAATCGGTCGCGCCGTATGCCCGGCGCCTGATCGACCAGGTCGGCGTGCCGGACGTGGACGCCATCGAGGGGTTGCCGCCGGCCGTGGCCCTGCAACAGCAACGCGGTACCCCCAGCGCGCGCTCGTCGGTGGGTAGCGTCACCACGCTGTCCAGCTCGATCCGCATGCTCTACTCCCGCGCCGGCAGCTACCCGGCCGGGCAACCGATGCTGTATGCCGAGGATTTTTCACCGAACACACCGCAAGGCGCATGCCCCGAATGCCACGGCCTGGGCCGGGTGTACGAGGTGACCGAAGCGACCATGGTGCCTGACCCATCGCTGAGCATCCGTGAGCGGGCGGTGGCGGCCTGGCCGATGGCCTGGCAGGGGCAGAACCTGCGCGACATCCTGGTGACCCTGGGCTATGACGTGGATGTGCCCTGGCGGGACCTGCCGCAAGCGCAACGCGACTGGATTCTCTACACCGAAGAAACACCCACCGTGCCGGTGTACGCTGGCCTCACCCCGGCGCAGACCCGCACCGCACTGAAGCGCAAGCTCGAGCCCAGCTACCAGGGCACCTTCAGTGGCGCACGGCGCTATGTGATGCACACGTTCATGCATTCGCAGAGCGCGCAGATGCGCAAACGCGTGTCGCAGTTCATGCGCCCCAGCCCCTGCCCGCTGTGCCAAGGCAAGCGCCTGAAGCGTGCAGCCCTGGACGTGACCTTTGCCGGGCGCGACATCGGCGAACTGTCGCGGCTGCCTTTGCAGGCACTGGCCGAGGTGTTGCGCACAGTGGCCGCACCCGGCTACCTGGAACAGCATGAAGACACCCTGACGCTGGAAAAGCGCCTGGCTGCCCAGCGCATTGCCCACGAGCTGCTGGAGCGCATCGCACCGCTGCTTGACCTGGGCCTCGGTTACCTGGCCCTGGAGCGCAGCACGCCGACGCTTTCCTCGGGCGAGCTGCAGCGGCTGCGCCTGGCCACCCAGCTCAACTCGCAGCTGTTCGGCGTGATCTATGTGCTCGACGAACCCTCTGCCGGCTTGCACCCGGCCGACAGCGAGGCGTTGTCCGGCGCCTTGCAGCGGCTCAAGCAGGCCGGCAACTCGGTGTACGTGGTGGAGCACGACATGGACACCATGCGCCGCGCCGACTGGTTGGTGGATGTCGGCCCCGCGGCCGGTGAACATGGCGGGCAGGTGCTGTACAGCGGCCCGCCGGCAGGCCTGGCCGAGGTCGAGGCGTCACGCACCCGCGCCTACCTGTTTGCCGCGCCGCAGCCAGCCGCGCGGGTGCCACGCCAGCCACAGGGCTGGCTGCAGCTGGACGGCATCACCCGCAACAACCTAAGCAACCTCAGCGCAGCGTTCCCGCTGGGTTGCTTCACCTCGGTCACCGGTGTTTCGGGCTCGGGCAAATCAAGCCTGGTCAGCCAGGCACTGCTGGAGCTGGTGGGTGCCCACCTGGGCCATGCCGAACAGCGGGCCGAGCCAGAGGAGCAGAGCCTTGAGGATGAACCCGAGCAAACCAGCAGCGGGCGCGTGAGCGCGGGGCTTGAGCAGGTCAAGCGGCTGGTGCAGGTGGACCAGAAACCCATCGGCCGCACGCCGCGTTCCAACCTGGCCACCTACACCGGGTTGTTCGACCATGTGCGCAAACTGTTTGCCGCCACCGAGCAAGCCAAAGCCTGCGGTTTCGATGCCGGGCGGTTCTCGTTCAACGTCGCCAAGGGCCGCTGCGAAAACTGCGAGGGCGAAGGCTTCGTCAGCGTCGAGCTGTTGTTCATGCCCAGCGTCTACGCGCCCTGCCCGACCTGCCACGGCGCACGCTACAACCCCGAAACCCTGGCCGTGACCTGGCAGGGCATGAACATCGCCGACGTGCTGCAGCTCACCGTCGACCAGGCATTGCAGGTGTTCACCGAACAGCCGCCGGCGCGGCGCTGCCTGCAGGTGCTGCAGGACATCGGCCTGGGTTACCTGCGCCTGGGCCAGCCGGCCACCGAGCTGTCCGGCGGTGAGGCGCAGCGCATCAAGCTGGCCACCGAGCTGCAACGCATGGCCCGTGGTGCCACGTTGTACGTGCTGGACGAGCCTACCAACGGGCTGCACCCGCAGGACATCGATCGGTTGCTGGTGCAGTTGAACCGCCTGGTCGAGGGCGGGCACAGCGTGGTGGTGGTCGAGCATGACATGCGCGTGGTGGCGCAGAGTGACTGGGTGATCGATATCGGCCCGGGGGCCGGGGATGCGGGGGGGACGGTGGTGGTGAGTGGTACGCCGGATGTCGTTGCCCAGTGCGGTGATAGCCGCACGGCTGAGTTCCTGGCCAGAGTGCTTTAGCGTCGGTACTGGCCCTATCGCGGGCAAGCCCGCTCCTACAAGAACCTGTAGGAGCGGGTTTACCCGCGATAGGGCCGTTGTTGTCGCAACATCTTCGGCAGGTCAAATCCTTCCTATACTGCCAAAGGCATCCCCAAATGCCATCTGCCCAAAAGCGTGCAAAACCTCACACAACAACAATCGAGGTGGCAAATGGTCTGGCAGCAAATCTACGACCCGTTCGCAAGCCCGGTGCTCTCCACCCTCATGGCCGCCGTCCCGGTGGTGGTCATGCTGGCAGCCCTGGCCTTCTTCCATATAAAAGCCCACATCGCCGCCCTGCTCGCCCTGGGTTCGGCGCTGTTGATCTCGATCGTCGCCTTCGGCATGCCCGCCAGCATGGCCGGTTCGGCGGCGCTGTACGGCGCCGCCAACGGGCTGCTGCCGATCGGCTGGATCGTGCTCAACATCATCTTCCTGCACCGGCTCACCACCGAGAACGGCTCGTTCAAGGTGCTGCAGGACTCCCTGGCACGCATTACCGACGATCGCCGCCTGCAACTGCTGCTGATCGCCTTCTGCTTCGGCGCCTTCTTCGAGGGTGCGGCAGGCTTCGGCACGCCGGTGGCGGTGACCGGGGCCATTCTGATCGGGCTGGGCTTCTCGCCACTAGCGGCCTCGGGCCTGGCGCTGATCGCCAACACCGCACCGGTGGCGTTTGGCGCGCTGGGCACGCCGATCATCACCCTGGCCAAGGTGACCGGGCTGGATGAAATGGAGCTGTCGGCGATGGTCGGCCGGCAACTGCCGTTCTTTTCGGTGATCGTGCCGTTCTGGCTGATCTGGGCCTTTGCCGGCTGGCGCAAGATGCTCGAAGTGTGGCCGGCGATCCTGGTGGCCGGGGTCAGCTTTGCGGTGCCGCAATTCGTGGTCTCCAACTACCATGGCCCGATGCTGGTGGACGTGATCGCGGCGCTTATTTCCATGGCCTGCCTGACTGGCTTTTTGCGCGTGTGGAAGCCGGCCACCGTGCACACCTCGGCCGCGCTGACCGGGCGTGTCGACAACTCCAAGGTCGAGCCCGACGACCGGCCGGGCGCCACCACCACGTTTACCCAGACAGACCAGCGCAGCGTGCTCAAGGCCTGGATGCCGTGGATCATCCTCACCGTGTTCGTGTTCGCCTGGGGCACTGCCAGCTTCAAGAACCTCTTCGACACCCGTGCGGCGCTCGACCCCGCTAGCGGCGTAGCCATGCTCGACCCGCAAGGCAAGCCCGTGCGCGAGGCCAATCCGGTGTTCGCGCCGGTGTTCACCTTCGACGCCATCCACCAGCAGATCGAAAAGGTGCCGCCGGTGGTGGCCACGCCGAAGAAAGAAGACGCCCAGTACAAGTTCACCTGGTTCACCGCCACCGGCAGCGGCATCTTCCTGGCGGCGATCCTCGGTGGGCTGCTGATGGGCTACTCGCCGCTGGAGCTGGGCCGCCAGTACCTGCGTACGTTGTGGTTGGTGCGCTACTCGCTGATCACCATCGTTGCCATGCTCGCCCTGGGCTTTCTCACACGGTATTCAGGCCTGGATGCGACCATGGGCCTGGCGTTTGCCGCAACCGGCATCTTCTACCCGATGTTCGGCACCTTGCTGGGTTGGCTGGGTGTGGCCCTGACGGGTTCGGACACTGCCTCCAACGTGCTGTTCGGCGGGTTGCAACGGGTGACTGCCGAACAACTGGGGCTCAGCCCGGTGCTGATGGCGGCGGCCAACAGCTCTGGCGGGGTGATGGGCAAGATGGTCGATGCACAGTCCATCGTCGTGGCCTCCACCGCTACCCGCTGGTACGGGCATGAAGGTGAGATCCTGCGCTATGTGTTCTTCCACTCAATCATTCTGGCGATCCTGGTGGGTTGCCTGGTGACGTTGCAGGCTTATGTGGCGCCGTTCACGGCGATGGTGGTGGGTGGCTGATCCGCTGAGCCAACACTGGCCCTATCGCCGGCTTGCCGGCGATAGGGCCGGCAAGTAAAGTCTGCGCCATGGACAAATACGCCCCCCACCAGTGGCTCCCGCACGAAAAGCCCAGCCTGCCCGGCTCACCTTCAACGCCCTTGCATTCCCCGGCCAAACGCCTGGCCTTCGGCGTGGTCGGGCTGCTGGTAGCGATCACCGGCGGGCTGGGCAACGCGCTGGTCACCGCCAACCTGGTGTTCCTGCAGGGCGCCCTTGGCGCGACCACTGCGGAAATGGCCTGGTTGCCCGCTGCTTACGTGATGACCAACGTGTCGATCAACCTGCTGCTGGTCAAGTTTCGCCAGCAGTTCGGCCTGCGCGCGTTCACCGAAGTGTTCCTGGTGCTGTACGCGCTGGTCACCTTCGCCCACCTGTTCGTCAATGACCTCAACTCGGCCATCGCCGTGCGGGCCGCCCACGGCATGGTTGGCGCCGCGCTGAGTTCGCTGGGGCTGTACTACATGATCCAGGCGTTCCCGGCGCAGTGGCGGCTCAAGGCCATGGTGCTTGGCCTGGGCGCCTCGCAGCTGGCGCTGCCGTTGGCGCGGATCTTCTCCGAAGACCTGCTGCAGATCGCCGAATGGCGCGGCCTGTACCTGTTCGAACTGGGCCTGGCGCTGGCCGCGCTGGGGTGCGTGCTGATGCTCAAGCTGCCCCCGGGCGACCGCTTCAAGACTTTCGAGCCGCTGGATTTTCTCACCTTCACCCTGATGGCCAGCGGCACCGCCCTGCTCTGCGCGGCGCTGTCGCTGGGGCGCATCGACTGGTGGCTGGACGCGCCGTGGATCGGCGTGGCCCTGGCCGCCTCCATCGCCCTGGTGTTCAGCGGCCTGGCCATCGAGCACAACCGCCAGAACCCACTGCTGATGACGCGCTGGCTGGGCAGCGGCGCGATCATCCGCCTGGGCCTGTGCGTGATCCTCATTCGCATGGTCACCTCCGAGCAGTCCACCGGCGCCGTCGGTTTTCTGCAGGTGCTGAACATGGGCAGCGAGCAGATGCGCTCGCTGTACTGGATCATGCTGCTCGGCGCGGTGGCGGGCCTTGCCACCAGCGCATTGACCATCAACCCCAACCACCTGGTGATTCCGCTGTTCATCTCGCTGCTGTCCATGGCCACCGGGGCGTTCATGGACAGCAGCTCAAGCAACCTCACCCGCCCAGCGCAGATGTACCTCAGCCAGTTCCTGCTGGCCTTCGGCAGTACCTTCTTCCTCGGCCCATCGATGGCACTGGGCATCAGCCACGTACGCGCCAACCCGCGTAACCTGGTGAGTTTTTCGGTGCTGTTCGGCATCTGCAACAACCTCGGCGGGCTGATCGGCGCGGCGCTGTTGGGCACCTTCCAGACCTGGCGCGAGAAGTTTCACTCCAGCCACCTGATTGACCGCCTCAGTTTCCTCGAACCGCTGGTGAACGCCCGCGTTCAAAGCGGTGGCGCAGGTTACGCCGGTATCCTCGCCGACCCGGCCCTGCGCAGCGAGGCCGGCATGCGCGTGCTGGCCAGCGCGGCTACCCGTGAGGCCAACGTGATGGCCTACAACGATGTGTTCATGCTGATCGGCAGCATCGCCGTGCTCACCATGATCTGGATTTGCATCCGCGGTTCCTGGCTGTGGTACACCGCCCGCCAGGCCGCTTCACCTGACTCCCCCAGCGGTACTGCCAGCCGATGACCGACGAAACCCGTACGACCACCACCACTGCCATTGCCGAAACCCCGGAAGGCGCGACGCCGCCCAGCGAGCCGACCAGCCCGGTGCGCACGCGGCGGGTGCGCATCCTGTCGTCGATCCTGTTCGCCTGCGTGGCCCTGGCCGGCATCCTGCTGGTGCTGTACGCCTGGCGCCTGCCGCCGTTCAGCAGCGCCATCGAGAGCACCGAGAACGCCTTGGTGCGCGGGCAGGTGACGATCATCGGGCCGCAGCTGAGCGGCTACATCGTCGATGTGCCGGTGCATGACTTCCAGTTCGTCAAGGCCGGCGACCTGCTGGTGCAGCTCGACGACCGCATCTACAAGCAGCGCCTGGCCCAGGCCATCGCCCAGCTGCAGCAACAGCAGGCGGCGCTGGCCAACAACCTGCAGCAGCGCAAAAGCGCCGAGGCCACCATTGCCCAGCGCCAGGCCGCCATTGGCGATGCCTCGGCACAGGCCGACAAGGCCCGCGCCGATCTGCGCCGCAGCCAGGCGTTGGTCAGCGATGGTTCGGTGTCACGCAGCGAATTTGACCTGGCCCGTGCCAGCCAGGCCGCCGCCGTCGCCACCCTGGCCCAGGCCAAGGCGGCGCTGGCCATCGCCCGCCAGGACCGTGAAACGGTGATCGTCAACCGTGCAGCGCTGGAGGCCGCGGTGGAAAACGCCAAGGCGGCCGTGGAGCTGGCCCGCATCGACCTGGACAACACCCGGGTGACGGCGCCGCGCGACGGCCAGCTGGGGCAGATCGGCACGCGCCTGGGCGCGTACGTCAACTCTGGCGCGCAACTGATGGCGCTGGTGCCCGATACCCTGTGGGTGATTGCCAACATGAAGGAAACCCAGATGGCCGATGTGCGCATCGGCCAGCCAGCGACCTTTACCGTCGATGCGCTCAACCACCTGAAATTGCGCGGCCATGTGCAGCAGATTTCACCCGCCACCGGCTCTGAGTTCGCCCTGTTGCAGGCCGACAATGCCACCGGCAACTTCGTCAAGATTGCCCAGCGCATACCGGTGCGGATCATCGTGGATGCCGACCAGCCAGAGGCCCGGCGCCTGCGCCCGGGGATGTCGGTGGTGGTGAGCATCGATACCCGTAGCGAACCCTGAAACCGCCGCGGTGCGATTATGAGAACCGCGTCGAGATGCCGTCCTGCCACGATTGCGCCGCTCTAAACCGTGGGTTCTAATTCCGACCCACCGGTTTTATCTTCGCAATCCAAGGACGCTTGATCATGTACAGGACGATCGCACCGCTGGCGCTGCTGGCCTCTCTTGCTGGCTGTTCGGACACCAAGGACGTCAGCGAAGCCAATTTCCACAAGGCCGCCCAGGCCTACCTCGACACCCAGTACCCGCATTGCTTCGTGGTCAGTGCCTTCCCCACCAAGACCCAGGACTTCGACACCAACGGCACCAACAAGGCGCTGCATGCGCTGGCGCAGGTCGGGGTGGTCAGCGAGAAGGAAATTTCCCGCACCGAAGTGCCGGAACGCCTGTGGCAACCGGCCCGCACCGACATCTACTACGCCTACGACCTCACCGACGAAGGCCGCAAGTACTACAAGGCCGACGCGCAGAAAATGCTCAACGGCAGCACCCGTGGCGGGCTGTGCTTCGGCAAGGCGCAGGTCACCCGCATCGAGCGGTTCACCGAGCCGGGCGAGCTGAGGGGGCAGACGGTTTCCGACGTGACCTATGCCTACAAGATCACCGGTTTACCGGAATGGGCAGGTAACCAGCAGGTGAAGGCCAGCATTCGCCAGTTGGGTGAGGCGGTGGCCACCAATGAGACGCCGGCCAGGGAAACGCGGGTGATGGTGCTGACCGACAAGGGTTGGGTGCATGAGCGCTTGGTCGAGAAATGATGTTGCCTTTACCGGCCTCATCGCGGGCAAGCCCGCTCCTACAGGCCATGCACAGCCCTGACGGGAACGTGGTAACCCGAGCGCAGCGCTGCCCCGGTAGGAGCGGGCTTGCCCGCGATGAGGCCAGTAAGGTCACATCCACCAGGCCAGCACCAGCGGCAACCAGGCAAACGACAGCACGGTGGAGCACATCACCAGGTTCGCCACCTGTTCCGGCTCGCGGTTGGCGCGCACCGCCATCAGGTAGTTGAACACCGCCACCGGCATCGCCGACTGCAGCATCAGCACCGCCCGCTCCATCTGCTCCAGGCCAAGCGCCGCGCCCACCGCCCAACCTGCCGCCGCCCCCAGCACGATGCGCAAGCCGCCCAGCAGCAGCCCCTTGCCGATATGCTGCGGGCGAATGCTCGCCAGCGATACGCCGAGGGTCAGCAGCATCAGCGGGATCGACATGCCGCCCAGAAGGTCCGCCGTGTTGGCCAGCCAGCGCGGCAACTCGAAGTCGAGGAAAATGATCGGCATGGCGCCCGCCAGGCTGATGACGATGGGGTTGCGCAGCAGCGCCTTGAACGACGCCGCGGTGCCGGCGATGGCCATGCCGAGGGTGAACTGCACGATCGACAGCGTCAGGAAGAACGCTACAGCCAGGGCCAGGCCGTGCTCGCCAAAGGCGTACAGGCTGATCGGCAGGCCCATGTTGCCGGTGTTGGGGAACATGAACGCCGGCAGCAACACCCGCCAGTGCTGGCCCGAGGCACGGCACACCAGCCACCCGCCGGCGGCCATCACCAGCGTGCACAACAGGCAGGCCATGGCCATGCTGGTGAAGGCTGCCGGGTCGAGTTCGGTGCGGCTGAGCGTCGACAGCACCAGCGAGGGCGTGCCGACTGTCATGACCATCCTGGCCACGAAGGCGGTGGGGTAATCCAGGCCCTTGCGGGCCCAGGCGTAGCCGATGCCGGCGACGATGAAGACCGGAGCCAGGACGGCGAACAGTGAGGCGAGCATTGGGTTGGGCCTTCCTTGGAGCGTTTGGGCGACATTATGCCGCAGCCTTCAACTTCCCGGGGCTGCTTTGCAGCCCTATCGCCGGCAAGCCGGCTCCCACAGGGAAAGCAGTAGGCTTGGGGGTAGGAGCTGGCTTGCCAGCGATTGGGCTGCAAAGCAGCCCCACTCGGTGTCGGCTCCAGGCACAAAGCCAAAGCATTCCGACCTGCGGCGTCCCGTCGCACGCTACACCCCCTTGGGCAAACCCCTCGAAGGCCGTAGAATCGCGCCTCCTTTTCGCCCGTCGCCTTGAACGGTGGCAACCGGCAGCAACGACAAAGTCCGTGCCTGACCACATGCCCAGCCATGTGAAATAGGCTCAACCGACCCGCGCGGCCCGCTTTTACAGGGTTCAGCGGTTGAGTCTTGCCCAGGTCGCATCCAGCCCAGGCACATCCGTGCAGCCTCCTGGCCCATTACGGGCCTGCTTGGCGTGCGCGTTCGAAGAGGCGTTCCCAACCGCCACTCCAACTTGAGGTATGTATGTCTGCGCGTTTGCTGGCCATGGCGCTGGCGCCCCTGCTCGGGCTGTTCATCATCGCCCTGGGCAATGGTTTCATGTCTTCCCTGACCACCCTGCGCCTTGGCGCTGCCGGTGAATCGGCAACGATGATCGGTATCGTTTCGTCGAGCTACTTCCTGGGCCTGACCCTCGGCGCGGTCTTCAACGACCGCCTGATCCTGCGCATCGGCCATATCCGCGCCTACACCAGCTTCGCCGCGCTGATTGCCGCCACCATCCTGCTGCAAGGGGTGTTCTACGACACCACCTGGTGGTCTATCCTGCGCCTGATCAACGGCTGGGCCGCGGTCGGCGTATTCCTGGTGATCGAGAGCTGGCTGCTGCTGGCGGGCGACGCGAAGATCCGCGGGCGCCTGCTGGCGCTGTACATGATCAGCTTCTATGGCGCCGGGGTGATCGCCCAGGCCTGCCTGGGCGAAATCACCCATCTGGGTGACAGCGCGCCGTTCATGCTGGCCGGCGTACTGGCCGCACTGTCGGTGCTGCCGATCGTGATCCTGCCGCGGGTGTCGCCGCTGCTGGAGCAGGTCGAGCCGCTCAAACCACGTCAACTGCTCGGCGTTGCACCGTCGGGCCTGGTCGGTTGCTTCGGCTCGGGTGTGGCCATTGCCGGTATCTATGCCCTGCTGCCGCTGTACCTGCAGCGCATCGGCCTGGACGTGGGTGAAGTCGGCAACATGATGGCCTGGGTGATCCTCGGCGCCATGTTGCTGCAGTACCCGGTGGGGCGCTGGTCCGACCGCAAGGACCGCCAGGATGTGCTGATTGCCTTGGCCGCGCTGTGCGTGGTGCTGTCGCTGGTTACCGTGTTCCTGCCGTCGCAGTCGGCGCTGCTGCCGGTGATGCTGTTCCTGCTCGGTGGCGGTGTGTTCACGCTGTACCCGGTGGCGGTCAGCCACGCCGCTGACCGCGCGCCGTCCGATGCGCTGGTGCCGATGATCCAGGGCCTGTTGCTGATCAACTCGCTGGGCTCGGCCATGGCGCCACTGGCAATTTCGCCGGCCATGACCGAATTCGGTGAAGCCGGGCTGTTCTGGGCCTTTGCCGTGGTCAACCTGGGCATGGTGTGCTTCTTCCTCTGGCGCCGCGGCAAGCGCCCGGCGGCGGAACACCCGGCGCCGTTTACCGCGTCGACCACCTTTTCGCCAACCGGTGCCGAGCTGCGCGTGACCGAAGACCTGATGCATGCAGCGCAAGAGCATCCTCTGGAACACCCGCCGCTGCAGCCAGAAACGCCTGCGGCTCGCGCAGAAGTTCAGTGAAACTGGGGCCGCTTTGCGGCCCATTCGCGGCGCAAGGCCGCTCCCACAGGGTCCGCGTACATCCTTAAAAAGGGTCAGAACGCGGTCAGTGTGGGAGCGGCCTTGTGCCGCGAATGGGCCGCAGAGCGGCCCCTGCATTCCCAACTAACTTTTCATGACCGCCCGTCGCCCAGAGGGCACCCCGCCAGCACGCTCAAGCCAAACGAATGACAGATCATCCGCTCAGGAGATTCGCCATGATCCGCATTCGTCCACTTCCGCTACTGCTCACCCTCGCCCTGGGCCTCGGCTCGGCCACCAGCTTTGCCGCCTCCGATACTTCCGACACCAACACTGACGCCTACCCGAAAACCGACCAGCAAGGCGGTAAAACCGCCGGTGAAGGCAGCAGCGTCAACAGCCCGGGCAGCGGCCAGGACAACGACAGTGCCGACACCGGCGACGATGCCGCCGACGGTGCCGCAGGTGGGTCCAACAGCACCGGTGAAGCCACAGGCTCTGGCGCTGGCCACAGCGGCGGCACTGCCGAGGACCAGGACAGCCGCTGACGGCAGGCTGGACTACACTGCGGCCATCGCCCTGCCAAGGAATCGCCATGAACCTCAAACCCTGGCTGTTCGCCGCACTGCTACCGGGGGCTGCACTGGCGGCCGGTAATGGCTCCGGTGCGTTGTCGATCAGTTCGTCTTCGTTCACCGATGGCGGCGTGATCGCCCTGCAGCAGGTCGGGCCAGACCCGGCCTGCGGTGCGGGCGAGGAGCGTACGCCGCAGTTGAGCTGGAAAAACCTGCCGCCAGGTACGCGGTCACTCGCTTTGGTGATGTTCGACCCGGACGGCGGCAAGGGTATCGGTGTGGTGCACTGGCTTGCCTACAACATCGACCCTGAGCTGGATGGGCTTGAAGAAGGCAAGTTCGCCCTGACCACGCAGGCGGTGACCGTGGGGCGTAACTCGCGGGGCACCCTCAACTACCGAGGGCCTTGCCCACCGGCCGGCGATAATCCACATCACTATGCGTTGACGTTGATTGCCACGGATATCCCCATCGGCACATTGCCTGAGGGCTTGGATCGCACAGGGTTGATGGAGCTGCTGCAAGGGCACGCGCTGGGGGCGCAGAGCCTGGTGGGTAAATATGGACATTGATGTTGGCTTCGCCGGCCCTTTCGCGGGACAAGCCCGCTCCCACAAATCCCCTACCTGACTCGAAATTAACCCGGATTTTGTGGGAGCGGGCTTGCCCCGCGAAGGCGCCGGCACTGACTCACCGCCAATACTGCGGATCATCGACAATCCGCTCATGCCCCGCAAACAGCGCCGGCAGCTGTTCCTTGAGGTAATCGATCCAGGTCCGCACCTTGGCATCCAGGTAATGCCGCGACGGGTAGATCGCATACAACGCACTGTCCCTTAACCGGTACGGCGCCAGCAACCGCCGCAAGCGCCCCTGCTCGATCGCCTGGCTGGCCGTGTAGAACGGCAGCAGCCCAATCCCCATCCCCAGCTCACTCGCCACCAGCATGGCATCGGCGACATTGGTCAGGAAGCTGTCGCGCGGCGCGATCACGCAATGGTCCAGGCCTTCCGGGAACACCCAATCGCCCTCGTACATCGGGTACGCCATGCGCAGGCAGCGATGATCATGCAGGTCTTCCGGCCGCTCTGGCACGCCATGGGCCTCCAGATAGCTGGGCGCGGCGCAAGGGATGCTGAAGATCTTGCCCAGCGGCACGGCGATCAGTTGCGAGTCGGGAAGGGCCTCGTCCACGGTGATCACCACGTCGTGGCCTTCGGCCAACGGGTCGGGGTTGCGTTGAGAGAGGGTCAGCTCGATCACCACCTCCGGGCACAGCGCGTTGTAGCCGGCCACCAGCGGCATCAACAGCATGCCCAGGCCATGCGGGCAATGCAGGCGCAGGCGGCCGCGCGGGGTCAGGTGCGCGCCGCGGGCCTCGCCCACGGCCTCCTCAGTCAGCAGCATGATCTGCCGTGCACGCTCCAGGAACCGCTCGCCGGCCTCGCTCATGCGCAGGCGCCGTGTAGTGCGGTGCAGCAGGCGGGTCTGCAGCTGGTTCTCAAGCTCGGCAACAATGCGCGATACCTGCGCGGCAGAGATGTCCAGGGCGTTGGCAGCGGCGGCGAAGCTGCCGCACTCCACAACCCGGGCGAAGGTTCGCATGGCGTGCAGCATGTCCATGGGGCTGGGCTCCTTGTGTGTTCTTATTCGTACGTTCCAGGCAGGAATCTATCACGGCTTGGCCCATTTATTGTGCAGGGCCGTTGAATACATCATGGATAAAACATTGAAAAAGGAGCCTGCCATGAACATCAAACGCTCGATCGCCCTGCTCGCGCTGTCTGCAACCTTCGCTTCATTCGGTGTCCTCGCCGACCAGGCCGCCAGCCAGCCAGTCGCAGGCAGCGGCGCAAACTACGAATACGGCATGCCGCTGGACGTGGCCAAGGTCATCTCGATCACCCCTGCCAGCAACATTGCCGATTGCCAGATTGGCACCGCGCACATGGTCTATGTCGACCACCAGGGCCAGACTCGCGAAGTCAATTACCGCGAAATGGGCAACTGCTCGCAAATGTGACTCACGCCAATACCTGACTAATCCAGCCGACCTGCGTGGCAAACATACGCTGTTTTTCCTGCGGGATTGCATCCCGAGCACGCTCGAAGTTGGCCAGGGTCTGCTGCTTCTGGCGCAACATGCGCTGCCACTTGGTGAGGAATGCCGGGCTTTTCTCACGCATCAGTAGCGGGCCGAAATACAGCTCTTCTTCGCTGTAATCCACCGCCCCGCCTGGCTCGGCCACGATGATCTCGTAGTCGAAGCGGTTCTCGCGCAGCAGCTCTTCACCCACGATCCGGTAACCGTTCGCCATCAGCCAGGCACGCAGCTCGCGCTCGCCGCCATTGGGCTGCAGAATCAAGCGCTCGCTGCCGTTCAGGTGCGCCTTGCCGCGTTCGAGAATTTCGCACATGGTTTCGCCGCCCATGCCGCAGATACTGACCGCCGTGATGCGGTCCTGCGCTTCGATCGCCGCCAGGCCATCGGCCAGGCGAACGGTGATGCGGCCCTGCAGGCCGTTCCTGCGCACATTGCGCTGAGCAGAAGCATAAGGCGTCTGCGCCACCTCCCCGGCCACACCGGCTTCGATCCCGCCACGCAGCGCCAGGGCCACCGGCAGGTAGCCATGGTCCGAGCCGATATCGGCCAGGCGCGCGCCCTGCGGCACATGCGCTGCCACACGCTCCAGGCGCATCGACAATGTCTGTTCGTTCAACTGATATTCCTTGCTCGACAATCGGCGCGATTCTGACGGCCATGACGCACTATTACAATGCGCGCGGGCCAGACGGCGCGCTGTGGCTCGACCCTTGCGCCGCGCTCGCGTAGGCTTGCGCCTTTCCTCCCGTTGCAAGGCAAACCTCCATGGCAAACCTCGTCTTCACCCCGGATTCCGATGCCGAGTCGATCTCCTCCGACGTCGCCGAGTACAATGGCGTCCTGGTCACCACCCAGATCCCTGCCGATCTCGACGGCGATATCGTGCAACAGAGCGAAAGCACCCTGCAGGCCCTGAAAGAGGCGCTGGAAAAGGCCGGCAGTGGCATGGACCGCGTCATGCACCTGACCATCTACCTGACCGACATGGCCGACCGCGCCGCGTTCAACGAGGTGTACCAGCGTTTCTTCAGCAAGCCTTGGCCGGTGCGTGCCGCAGTAGGTGTGGCGGCGTTGGCGTACCCGCAAATGCGCGTTGAAGTGACCGCGATGGCGGCCAAGGGCTGATAACGCCGTTGCCTTAAGATCTTGGGGCCGCTTTGTGGCCCTTCGCGGGGCAAGCCCGCTCCCACAAAACCAACCGCCAACGGCGTTCTTGTGGGAGCGGGCTTGCCCCGCGAAGGGCTGCCCGCCAGCCTCTACCAAAGCAGGACGCAGCTCCAATGCATCACCCTCTACGCCGCAAGGCAATGTTCGCCCTGGCGCCTACCTTTGGCCTGTGTACCCTCGCCCACGCCGAACCCGCCACGACCTTCAACCTGCTCGAACCGGTGGTGGTCACGGGCACCTACGCCCCCAACCCCAGCTTCGACCTGCCCTACTCCATCGACACCGTCGAGCGAAGCCAGATCGCCGATGGCCAGCTGGGCGTGAACCTGTCCGAAGCGCTCAACCGTGTCCCTGGCCTGGTGGTGCAAAACCGCCAGAACTACGCCCAGGACCTGCAGATTTCCTCACGGGGCTATGGCGCCCGCTCAGCCTTCGGCATCCGTGGCATCAAGCTGCTCAGCGACGGCATCCCGGCCAGCACCCCGGATGGCCAGGGCCAGGCGGCATCGCTCAACCTGGACGTGGCCGAGCGCATCGAAGTGCTGCGCGGGCCGGCTTCGGCGATCTACGGCAGCAACGCCGGCGGCGTGATCCAGATGTTTTCCCGCGATGGCTCCGGCCCGCCCAAGGTCGGCGCCGAAACCACGTTCGGCAGCGATGGCTTCAACAAGAACCACGTCTACAGCGAAGGTGGCAGTGAACAGGCCGGCTTTCTGGTCGATGCCTCGCGCATGGACACCGACGGCTACCGCGACCACAGCGCCGCACGCCGCGACCAGACCTTCGCCAAGGTGCACGTCAAGCCCGATGAAGACAGCCGCCTGGCGCTGATTTTTAGCACCCTTGAACAGAACGGCACCGAAGACCCGCTCGGCCAGACCTGGGACGCCTACAAGCACGATCCGCGCTCGGTGGCGGCCCGCGCCGAGGAATACAACCCGCGCAAGAGCATCCACCACCAGCAGGTGGGCATGAACTACGAGCGTTACTTCGGCGAGGCAACCCTGCAGTTCAACCTGTATGCCGGCAAGCGCAGCGTGATCCAGTACCTGTCGATCCCCAGGGGCACACCAGCGAACACCCGGGGCGGCGGCGTGGTCGATTTCGACCGCGAGTTCCACGGCGGCACCCTACGCTGGGTTCAGCCGATCAGCGCCGCCCCTGGCAACCTGACGCTGACCTTCGGCGCCGACTACGACCGTAGCCGCGATGACCGCCGCGGCTTCCAGAACTTCAGCGGCGACACGCTGGGGGTGAAAGGCGAGCTGCGCCGCGACGAAAAAGACACCGCCACCAGCCTGGACCCTTATGTGCAGGCGCATTGGGAGCTGGACCGCTGGACCATCGACGCCGGCCTGCGCCATAGCAGCATGGAAATGGAAGTGGACGATCGCTTCCTCTCCAATGGCGATGCCAGTGGTTCGAAGAAGTACCAGCGCACCACGCCGACCCTGTCGGTGATGTATGCCTTCACCCCTGCCCTGCACGGCTACGTCAGCGCGGGCAAGGCCTTCGAGACCCCAACCCAGGCCGAAATGGCCTATGCGCCGGGCGCCCTGGAAGGCTTCAACTTCGGCCTGGAACCGGCCACCAGCACCCAGTACGAGCTGGGCCTGAAGGCCCGCCCCGACGAGCGTACCCGTATCAATGCAGCGATCTTCGAGATCCGCACCAAGGACGAAATTGTCGTGGCGGCGTCGGAAGGCGGCCGTACCAGCTACCGCAACGCCGGCAAGACTTTACGCCGCGGCTTCGAGCTGAGCGTGCAGCGTGAGCTGAACGAACAGTGGCAGGCCAACCTGGCCTATACCCTGCTCGATGCCACCTACGACGAGGCCTTCAGCCAGGGCACCAGCACCATCGACAAGGGCAACCAGCTGCCGGGCGTACCGCGCAGCAGCCTGTTCGGCGAACTGCTGTGGAAACCGCGTGACGGCATCAGCATGGGGCTCGAGGGGCAGTACCGCAGCAAGGTGTATGTCGAGGACACCAACGACCAGCATGCCGCGCCGAGTTATGCGGTGTTCAACTGGCGGACGCGTTTCGAGCAGCATGTCGGGCCGTGGACGTTCCATCAACTGGTGCGGTTGGACAACCTGCTCGACCGGCAGTATGTGGGCTCGGTGATCGTCGGTGATGGCAATGGCCGTTACTACGAAGCGGCGCCGGGGCGGTCGTGGTATGCGGGGGCCGGGATGGAGTATCAGTTCTGATCCACCCCTATTGGCTGGGCTGGCCTCTTCGCGGGTGTACGACCGGAGACATCGTTTACATAGTAAACCGGGGACATGGTTTACACATTTGAGGCTTGGACGCGGTTTTCGCCTCGTCCAAG